>DYRR01000251.1 GCA_020718605.1 Chthoniobacter flavus
CAATGCCCTTTGTTTCTTCCAGGCTCCTCAGCGGCGCGGGTGGATCTGGAAGGTTTGGCGCAGTTTGGCGACATGACCATGGGGGAGGACGCCACGCCACTGGCTGCCGGGATACACAACGCAGTTGCGCCCGATCATCGAACCGGGACTGAGCACCGAATTGCAGCCAATCTCGGCTTCATCCCCGACCACCGCCCCGAATTTGCGGAGGCCGGTGGGGACGACACCCTCCGGGCCTTGGACTGTGACCGGGGATTTGTCGAGCTTCACGTTGGACAGAATCACACCGGCGCCGAGATGCGCCCTGTGTCCGAGGATCGAATCGCCCACATAGTTGAAATGCGGCGCCTGAACTCCGTCGAAGAGCAGGCAGTTTTTGAATTCGCTGGAATTGCCCAGCACGTTGCCGTTGCCGACGAGGACATTCTCGCGAATGTAACAACCGGCCCGGATCTCGCAGTCTTCACCGATCCACGCCGGCCCCTTGATCACCGCGCCGGGTTCCACGATGGTGCCGCGTCCGATGAAGACCTGTGCGCCGATAAAAGGGCGGCCAATGAGTTTGCCATGCACGGCGGGTTTGAGGCGGAACTGCAGGTAGGAGGTGATCCGGGGCAGCACTTCCCAGCATGCCGTGGTGTTTTCAAACAACGCACGGTGCTCCGTATGTTCCAAATCCAGATAATCCGAAGGGGCAAACATGGCAGGTTCATCGCCCGAAGCCGCCGCAGAGTCGAGGCAAATCAGCCGCCCAGAATCCAGGTCGGATCGCCGGAAGCGGGGCGCACACGTTCCGCCGGAAAGCCGGTGCCGCCCGCAAGGATGGCATTCACCAGTGCGCGCTTTTTGGGATCGTTCACCAGAAAACACACAGCCCGTGCGGCATTCAGGCAGGGAAAGGTGAGGGTCAGTCGCCACGAATCGAACTTCGGAACAAAGTTCGCCGCCACCATCCGGGTGCATTCATCCAGCGCATGCGTGTTGGGAAACAGCGAGGCGGTGTGTCCGTCATCGCCCATGCCGAGCAGCACCAGATCGTGGGGGAACGGCTCTCCGTTCGGCTGCCAGGTTCGCAGCGCCTTTTCATAGTCCGTGGCGGCGAGTTCGGGAGGCCGTTCGCCCGCCATGCGGAGGATGTTCCGCTCAGGCACACCCGCCGGCTCGAGCAGGGCGAGGCGGGCCATGCGAAAATTGCTGTCCGGATGGTCGGGCGGCACGCAGCGTTCGTCTCCGAATGTGATTCTGATTTTTGTCCAGTCCAGCCCGATGTTTGCGAGGGCGGCATAGACTGGTTTGGGTGTATTGCCTCCGCAAAGTGAGAGGGTAAAAACGCCCCGGGCCGCGATGGCTTCACGCGCGTGCTGGGCAATGAATGCCACGGAGTCGTTCACGAAATCGCGGCTGTCGATGGTGTGAGCGGTCATGTCGGGAAGATCAGGGAAATCGTGCGGGCAACATCCACTGTATTAACCCGGTAAATAAATGTAGTGATATTCCTGTTGTGGTTGGAGGGTCAGGC
>DYRR01000121.1 GCA_020718605.1 Chthoniobacter flavus
AGATGTCCTCCCAAAAATGGACGTACTCAACTTTTCCGCCCGCCTCGAAAAAATCTCCGACGACCCGCAGGATCAAAGCGCCGACGGTATCCATGATCTCCCGCACAAGGTCGGGGTCATCGGCGAGCATGTAGGACAGCCCCTCAATCCCGATCCAGTTTCGAATCCATCCAATCAGGCTTCCGGCCCAGAGCGACCTCAGCTCGGCGCGATCTTCCCGCCGGAGGTAGTCCATCCCCCCCGCATCCAATCGTATTTCTCGTAGCGCAGGATGCGAAGGACACGGTCCCGCATGGTTTGCGAATCTGTTGTGGTTGTGGACATTGTTGTGGTTGTGGACATAACGGGTTGTATCTTGGGAAATATCTCCGATTATTACCATGAATATCCACTTGACGCCATGGGGCGGAGGCGGAAGGGTGCGCGTTCCTCGTGATGAACTCTCCGGCTTCGCCCACGCTTTCCGATCTCATGTCCGCTCTGCCGACGGAGGGATTATTTGCGGACAAGGCCTGGCATTTTTCTCCCGGCGCGTTTCCGCTCGATGAAAAACTGGTGGAGGATCTGGAAAAACTTGGACACCGGTTGGCGAAATTCAACCGCGCCTGCAACCTGCTCTATCACCAAAGCGTGAAGGGAAAACAACCCGCATGGATTGCGGATTATCTGGATCGCGGAAAACCCGCCGATCTCGTGGCGCTGGGCCGGCATCAGCCTTTCCGCGAGGACTTGCCGGAGGTGATCCGGCCCGATGTGATTCTCACGGAAGAAGGGTTCACTCTGGCTGAACTGGACAGTGTGCCGGGCGGGATCGGGCTCACGGCCTGGCTGGGCGGGTTGTATGCCGGATTTGGAGAACCAATCGTGGGCGGGGCCGAGGGGATGATCGGGGGGTTCCGGGAAATTTTTCCGGGGGGCACGATTCTGGTCTCTCCGGAATCGGCGACGTACCGACCGGAGATGCAATGGCTCGCCGATCGTCTCAACGCGCGGTTCGGTCCGCTCCAGCAATGGCAAGTGCGCGACACCGATGCGTGGGAGACGGTGAAGGGCGGGCCGCAGCGGGTGTATCGCTTCTTTGAGCTGTTCGACCTGCCCAATCTCGGGGCCGCACCGGCACTGATAGCCGACGCGACGGCGGGCCGCGTCGCCATCACTCCTCCGCCCAAGGCGTTCCTTGAGGAGAAAATGTGGTTCGCGCTTTTCTGGATGCGCCCGTTGAGGGAATTCTGGCGCAGGGAACTGGGCGAGCGGCATTGGCTGGCGCTGCGGCACTGCATCCCGCAAACATGGATCCTCGATCCGGCGCCCCTGCCGCATCATGCGGTGATCCCCGGACTGGAAATCCAGCGCTGGGAGGAGCTTGGCGATTTGAGCCAGAAAGAGCGGGGGTTGATTTTGAAAATCAGCGGCTATTCCGAGTTCGCGTGGGGCAGTCGGGGAGTGGTCATGGCGGCCGATGTCCCCCGGGACGAATGGCGCACCCGCATCGCCAAAGCGCTCGGGGAGTTCGATTCCCACCCGCACATCCTCCAGCGCTTTCACAAAGGCAGGCTGGTGCGGCATCCCTATTTCGATCATGCGACCGGCGGGGTCCGCACGATGGAAGGCCGGGTCCGGCTGTGCCCGTATTATTTTTGCGCGAACGAAAAGACCCGCCTGGGGGGTGTGCTGGCCACGATCTGCCCGGCGGACAAAAAACTCCTGCATGGCATGTCCGATGCCATTCTGGTGCCGTGCGCGAAGGGCGGAACCCCTGCCGTTCCGGTCGGCATTGCTCCAGGTGAGTTCATGAAGGAACGTGTTGCTGATAGCCATTCAAGAGAGTGACTTCCACGTCATGAAACGTCCCCGGGGCGGCGGCCCAAGCCCCCTCGACATCCCGTAATGTCGAAGTGTCGGCAAGGAAGCATCAACAAATGCCTGACAAGTCGCGTCAAGACTCGGCCTATCCTGGTCGTTTCTATAAAAGTCATTTTCCGCAGATGAGGTTGGGAATGGGGCAGCAATTCTCATTTTGATTTGAAGGGTGGGGGTGGCATCACCTGGAGGGTCAGCGTCCTCGCCTGACCGTGGCTCCAACTCAGGTCAGGTCAGGACAGGAGTCTGACCCTCCACGATCCTCCGCATCGAGGATCTCCGTGCGTTCCAAAAATTCAGTGTCGTTCATGATCGGATGCGTTCTCCCGGCATCGCGCACAGACACCGAATACTTCCATGATGTGCGTGATTTGGCTGTATCCCATGGAGGCCGCCATTTTTTCGAGGGAATCGGCGGCGCAATGGTCGAGGGTTTCGGCCCGGTGACAGACGCGGCAGACCACGTGGTGGTGGTGATGCTCGCCGGTGTTGAGTTCGAACCGGTGGGTGTTGTCCCCAAAATCGCACCGGCGGAGGAGGCCGATCTTCTCGAGGCTGGCGAGGGAGCGATAGACCGTGACCAGGTCGCACGCGGTGTCCGCGAGCATCCCATGGACTTCGTCCGCCGAAAAAGGGCCGTGTTTGCCGCTGAACAGGGTGAGAATGGCCTTGCGGGACCGGGTGACGCGCAGAGGGCTCTGGGTCAGGGTTCGGAGCGCTTCTTCATAACGGACCGAAGAGGATTCTTCGGGGTGCCGGTGCCCGCACGGATCGTGACCGGGATCCCTTGAAGCTTTGCCCGGGGCTGGGGCGGCCCGCTTCATTCGAGAATTTCAACCATGGCGCGGCGCTGGTGGCGGGAGGCGGCGGCATTGACGAGATGCCGGATCGCCTCGATCACATGGCCATTGCGTCCGATGACCTTGCCGGCATCGGATTGGCGCAGTTTGACTTTGAGAACAATGCGCCGTCCCTGTTCCGAGGAGGTCACGAGAACTTCGTCGGGAAATTCCACGAGCCGCCGGATCACAAATTCAAGGAACTGTTCCATCGGACTCGGGGAGGGGAGAAATCAGGCTGCGGCGGGCGCGGCTTTGCGGGCTTTTTTGATGAGGCTGGCCACGGTCGGGGAGGGCTGGGCACCGACATGGATCCAATGTTCCACGCGGTCGAGTTTGAGCGTGAAGTTGTCGCCGGTTTTCTTGGGGTCGTAGGTTCCGATGAGTTCGATGAACTTGCCGTCCCGGGGCGAGCGGCTGTCGGCGACGACGACGCGGTAGTAGGGACTGTTTTTGGTGCCGTCACGGCGGAGGCGGATGGTTGCGGGCATGGGATGTTGCGGTGGGTTGGTTGTCTAGTGGTTGTTTGCTTTGATTGAAAGGATATTTTTCCCGGCGGGCCGCCCGTCTCAGGGCTTCCCGAACAATGCGCCCGGTCCGCCGGCGCGGGCCATGAGCTGCTTCAGTTTTCCGCGGTTTTTCATCAGTTTCCGCATGTCTCCGAAGCGGCGGAGCAAATTGTTGACCTCCGTCACCGAAACCCCGCTGCCGCGGGCGATGCGCTGGCGGCGGCGGGCATTGATGATGTCGGGCGAAGTCCGCTCTTTCAGGGTCATGGAAAGAACGATGGCTTCGGTCCGGCTCACCTGTTTTTCGTCAACAGAGAGGTTTTTCATGTTACCCATCCCGGGCAGCATGCCAAGAAGATTCTCCAAGGGGCCCAGTTTGCGCATCATGCGGAACTGTTCCAGGAAGTCGTTGAAGTCAAAAGAAGCCCGTTTGAGCTTCTCGGCCATGCGCAGGGCATCCTCCTCATTGATGGCCTCGGAGGCTTTCTCAACCAGGCCCACCACATCGCCCATTCCGAGGATGCGTCCGGCCAGGCGTTCCCCGTAAAAGGGCTCGAATTGATCCGGTTTCTCGCCCACACCCGCAAATTTGATGGGGCGTCCGGTCACTTCCCGAAGGGAAAGGGCCGCGCCGCCGCGGGCGTCGCCGTCGAGCTTGGTGAGGACCACGCCCGAGATCGTGAGTGCCTCGTGAAAATGCCGGGCGACGCTTACCGCCTGTTGTCCGGTGGCGGCGTCGCAGACCAGCAGGATTTCCTTTGGCGAAAGCAGATCGCGCAGTTTCTTCAGATCCCCCACGAGCACTTCGTCGATTTCCAACCGGCCGGCCGTGTCGTAGATCTCGACGTCGTGGGGCACGGACCCGGCCCACGCGAGCGAGGCCTTCACGGAACGGACGACATCACCCTCGCCCGCGACGGGGCGATAAACGGGAATGTCGAGCTGATCGCCGAGGGTGGCGAGCTGATCGATGGCGGCGGGGCGGTGCAGATCGCATGCGATGAGCACGGGCTTGCGGCCCTGCTTTTTCAGCCAGAGCGCGAGCTTGGCGGACGAGGTGGTTTTGCCCGCGCCGTGCAGGCCGACCATGAGAATGCGGGCGGGTTTGGAAAGGTCCAGCGGGGCGGCGTCCCCACCGAGAAGGGCGATGAGTTCGTCCTGGAAAATTTTGACGATTTGCTGGCCGGGCGTGACGCTGCGCAGCACTTCGGCCCCGAGTGCTTTTTCTTTCACCCGCGCCACGAAGCCCTTGGCGACATCGAAATGCACGTCGGCTTCCAGCAGCGCCATGCGCACCTCGCGCAGGGCGACGGACACGTTGTCCTCACTGATGCGTCCGTGTCCGCGGAGCCCTTTGAAGACGTCCTGAAGCTTGTTCGAGAGTTGGGAAAACATCGTCTAGCTCGCGGGGGCGGCCTTTTTCGGGTCGAACGTGAAGCTCCAGCGGGCCTCGACCTTGCGTCCACCGGCCTTGGCGGTGACGATCACCGTGTAGGCCTGGTCCCGGAGTTTGCGGGTGAGCTGGTAGCTTGCGGTCTTGGTGGCCGCGTCGTATTTCGCCGGCACAACGCCGAAACTGCTCACGCGCATCTCGATGCTGGCCGGGTCGAAATCGCCGAAATCGGTGAGATCGATCGAGAGCAGGGGCGATGGGTTGCCGATGGCTTCGCCCTCGGCGGGTGTGGTTTTCATGGAAGAGGCGGTGGCGACCGGACTGGCCTGATACACCGTGGTCGCTCCGGCGCCGGTGAAGTTGATCGCCGCCTGGAAGACCTGGGGTTTGGCCTGTTCGATGGCGTAGCGCCCGAGTTGCATGGGGTCACCGCCAAAACCGATTTTCTGCCCGTAAACAGAGAATGCGGCCTCGTATCCGGCCTCGGTGGCGATGCGGCGCACCACTTCGTTGTGATTGCCGTACGGATAGGCGTGTGTGGCGACGCGGATGCCCAGTTTTTGTTCGATGATGGATTTGGATTCGACGAGCTCCGCGCGCAGGAACGCCTCGTATTCCTCCTGGGACCGTTTGTTTTTCGAGCGCAGATCGGAGTGGGTGATGGAATGGCTGCCGATGTCCACGCCCGCATCGCGCAGTTCCTCCAACTGCTGCCATGTGACGGATTTGCCGCCCGAGTTCACAAATTTCGTGTAGATATACATCGTGAACGGATACCCAAATTTCTTCAGGATCGGCAGGGCCACTTCGAAGTTCGACACATAGCCGTCGTCGAAGGTGATGACGGCGCATTTGGGCGGGATGGACTTTTCTCCATGGCGCCAGGCCAGAAAGTCCTGCATGGAAATGACCGAGATCCCGGCGTCCTTGATCTGCTGCATCTGCTGTTCGAATGCCGGGGGATCCATCGACATCGCACCAAGCTTGCTGCCTTCGAGGCGGTGATAGCAGAGCACCACCACCTGGGCGTTTTTATCAATCGCGGGGGTCGGTTCCGGGGTGGGCGCGGGGGTCGGAGTGGCGACGGCAACCGGCGGGGCGGGGGGGGGCTCTGCCGCCGGTGCGGCTTTCTCGCGACACCCGGACAGAGCCATACAAACCACGGCGAACAGGGATATCGAAAAGGAAAAGAGGTTGGATTTCATCAAGGCGTGCAAAATATCCGGATCCCGACCGGACGCAACCCCGCAGTTGCGGAATTTACCACCCGGCAGGACCGCATGGGTCGGATTACAGACCGACGTCCCGGAAGGATTCATCGACGTGCTTGAAGTGGATGTCCAGCGAGCAGAGGTCTGCGATCCCGGCGGGGGTGAGCACTTTGGAAATTGCGGGTTCCTCCGCCAGATTCTGCTGAAGCGGCATGTCACCCTGCCAAGTCTTCATGGCCGCGCGCTGAACCGCCTCGTAGGCGGTCTGCCGGGCGAGTCCGCGCCGGGTGAGTTCCAGAAGGATGGATTGGCTGTAATAAAGCCCCTTGGTGAGCCCGAGATTGCGCTCCATGTTTTCCGGGTACACCAGCAGTCCGGACACAAGATCGCGCAGTTTTGCCAGCATGTAGTCGAGCAGCGTGCAGGAATCGGGCAGAATGATGCGCTCCACACTGCTGTGGCTGATGTCGCGCTCGTGCCAGAGGGCGACGTTTTCAAGGGCGGCCATGGCGTTGCCGCGCAACACGCGGGCGAGTCCGCTCAGGCGCTCGCCGGTGATGGGATTGCGCTTGTGCGGCATGGCGGAACTGCCTTTCTGTCCGGCGGAGAAATACTCCTCCACTTCCAGCACCTCGGTGCGCTGGAGATGGCGGAACTCGGTCGCCCAGCGGTCCACGCTGGAGGCGATGAGTGCCATCACCATGGAAAATTCGGCGTGCCGGTCGCGCTGGAGGATCTGGGTGGAGAGCGGGGACGCCCGGAGGCCGAGGCGCTCGCAGACACGCCGCTCGACCCGGGGATCAAGGTGCGCGTGGGTGCCCACCGCACCGCTCAGCTTGCCCACCGCGATCCGGGGGCGGGCCTGCTCCAGGCGTTCGATGGCCCGGCCGAACTCGTCATACATGAGCGCAAGCTTGAGTCCGAAGGTGACGGGTTCCGCATGGATCCCGTGGCTGCGCCCGATCATCGGTGTGAACTTGAATTCCTGGGCACGGGGGGCGATGGATTCGCGCAGTTTTTTCAATCCCGCCAGCAGGATGCCGCAGGCGCGGTCCATCTGGACGGCGATGGTCGTGTCGAGAATATCGGAGGAAGTAAGACCCTGGTGGATCCATCGCGCCGACGGTCCGACATAACCCGCCACATTCTCCAGAAAGGCGATCACATCGTGATTGGTGCGCTTCTCGATCTCCAGAATGCCCGCGATGTCGAACTTGCCTTTCTCACGGATCGTGCGCGCATCCTCGGCGGGAATGATCCCGAACTCGGCCATCGCCTCACAGGCGAGGGTCTCGATCTCGAGCCAGATCTCAAATTTACGCTGTTCCGACCAGAGGTCGCGCATTTCGGGCAGGGAATATCGGGCAATCACGCGGGGGAGGATACCGATGTGATCCGGTCTGTGAAGGAATTTTTCCAGCAATCGGAATTTTTGGGTGTGCGCCCGACTCCAAACGACCCGCTGGAGACCATGCGGAT
>DYRR01000252.1 GCA_020718605.1 Chthoniobacter flavus
CATGAGAATGCCGCACAGGATCATTGCGGCCCATCTGCCGGCTGTGTGTTCCAGAGCCGCGCCCCGTCGTTGCGATGCGATTCCGTGGAGACCGGACATGCTGTTTGCATAACGGTTTAGACCTATTCCGAGGATGAGCCGCCGGCAATTCAAAAGCTGTATTTCAGGCTGGGCAACTCTTTCCGTAGTCATAGGCCCCGGTTGATCCGGGGACATGAAGATGGATGCCGCTCCGGCGGTTTGTTACAGTTTCTTAGTATTTTTTTATTGCATGCAATGATGTCGGTGTTAGAAGTGTCACCCTATGAAGCTATCCACACTCACCACACCCGTCCTGAAAAAGCTCCTCTCTTTGCATGAACGCAGGGAGGATCTTGTCAAAAAAATCAACCAGCTGGATGCCGAGATCGCCGCGTTTGTGGGTGATGCCCCGGCACCCGCCCCCGTCGCCCGCAGGCGCAAGTCTGCGGCAAAACCCGCCGCAGCGAGAGGCAGGAAGAGCGGTCGCGGCGGACGCACCGCAAATAAGATTGTGAATGCGCTGAAAAATGCCGGAGCCAAGGGAATGACGGTGAAGCAGCTTTCCGAAGCCCTCAAAATCAAAACCCAGAATCTCTACGTTTGGTTCAATTCCACCGGAAGAAAAACGCCCGGCATCAAAAAGATCGCCCCGGCAACCTACGCCCTGCAGAGCTGATTCCCGACCGCCCAGTGTCCCCGGCGGGAATCGAACCCACATTTAAGGTTTAGGAAGCCTCTTTCCTACTCTTAAGAAAATCGCGCCGTGACGCGGGCGTGACATAAACCCTTGCCAAAACCCCCCGTTTCGGCGAGGATCGGCAGCCTATGGCAAGACCCAAACGCGCCGAACTGACAACTCAAGACTGGCCGAAAATCCGAATCCAGACCCGGAAGGACGGAAAGGCCTCTTATCAAGTCGATAGTGTTATCCCCCTCGGGGAGGAGGGACGCCGACGCAAGAGGTTCAAGGACCGCCCGTCCGCCGAATCCTACGCCGCCGCACTCCGGGCGGAGTTTGCCAACCATGCCGGATCGGGCTTTGCGCTTTCCGACACGCAACGCGCCGACGCCAGGGCGGCTTTCGCTTTCCTCGATGACTCCGGGCTCGGTGCCTCCATCACCTTGCTTGAGGCGGTCCGGTTCTATGCACTCCACGCCAGACCCGGCAAGGGGAACATCACCTATGCCGCGCTGGTGGTATCCTACTTGGCCAACCGCCGCAAGGCCGGACTCCGCCCCGCAAGTATGGCGGGCTTGACCCGCCGCCTCGATACATTCGGGCGGTTTCTCGGGGAGCCCAAGACCCCCGACATCAAGACCCCATCCCGCGACATCAAGACCATAACCCGCGCCACCGTGGAGGCATGGCTGGATTCCCGTCCGATCACTGCAACCACCCGCCGCAACGATCTCCGGGTATTGTCCGGCCTGTTTGAATACGCGATGCGGCCGAACTCCTATGCTGGACGCCGGAC
>DYRR01000122.1 GCA_020718605.1 Chthoniobacter flavus
TGGCCCCGAGTTCACAGGCCAATTGCCGTGAGAATGTCTGCACTCCGCCCTGTCTTTGAAAGGAGGGGTGGGTGAGGAGAATGTTCATGCGGGGCGGGGTGGTGCTTCCGGGGCGGTATGCCGATTGGCCGCGAGCTTTTGGTAGTGATCGAGGAGAGCGTCGAGATGGTGCCGGGCCTGGAATTTTTCGTGCCACTGGATTCGCGCGGTGCGGCCCATGGCGTTCATGCGCCTGGGATCGGCGAGGAGGCCGGACACGGCCCGGATAAATGCGCGGGGGTCGTTGAATGGCACCCGGAGACCCGTGACATCGTGTTCCAGCCAGCCGGGGACGCCTCCGGCGTCGAAGGCCACCACGGGCTTGCCGTGTGCCATGGCCAGCAGACCGGGAAGTCCGAGCGGTTCGTTCCATCGGGAGGGAAACAGCACCAGCGCGGCCTGATGAAACAAGCCGCTCCAGGCGGAAGCGTTCAGGTCGCCCATGATCCGCACCCGTTCGCCGAGACCGCGGCGTTTCACCCATTGCTCCACCTTGGCCTGCTGGTCGCCGCCACCCGCGAAAATCAATTCTGTGTCGGGAGGGAGGTCCTGCAAGTGATCCAGCAGCATCCATGCGCCCTTGTTTTTGACCAGTCCCCCGGGGTGCAGCAGCATCCTGCGGGATGTGGTGATGGGGAGCTTGTCCATGGCAGGCTCGGGAGAGTAGGGCGGCAGTTCGGTGACCATCTCCGGCGCGATGCCGTTGCGCACGAGGTTGTCGCGCACCACGCGGCTTACCACCTGGATGCCGTCCAGTCCGTGAAGTCCGGCCAGGTCGCGGGTGACGTTGCGGAACCGCATGGCATTGACGAAGGGATTGCCATTCCCGCATTGGCGAAGGACATGGCGGACAAAACAGGTTTTCCCGTGTGGTTGTTCGCAGATGCGGCGCGGCAAACCCCAGGTCATGGCGGTTCCGCTGCAGTAGAGTTCGTGGTTGTGGACAAAACGCACGGTGGGTGCGAATCCCACCAGCCAGGGAATCAGCGCGGAGTTGGCGACGTCGTGGAGTTGGATCACATCCGGCTCGAAATCCAGCAGGATGGCTTCGAGCCGGCGTTGAACATCGGGTGTGGCGCGTCCGCGTGCGCCGAGATGATCGAAGACGTAGCCGGTGCCGCGGAATTCCGGGATGGAGTGGCGTCCATGCACCAGCGCGGTGGTCACGCCCCGCGTCCGGAGGCGGGCAAGTATGTCGAGCACGTATTGGTTGCGGCCGCCGCCGGCGCCACTCGGGGAGATGTTGAAAAACAGGACTTTCATTTCCGCTGTCGTCCGCGCGGGGAGGGGGCGGGGGGCTCGCCGAGCATCTGTCGGGCAAGCGCGAAAGCCGTGTCGGAAGTGCCGCCCAGCATGCGGGCGATTTCTCCGGTGCGGGCATCGCCGGAGACCTCTTCGAGCAGGGAATGGGTGCGGTCGTCAAGATGGGCTTTGCGAACGACAAATTGTCTGGAGGCCACTGCGGCGACCTGGGGCAGATGGGTGATGCAGAGCACCTGATGCCGTGCGCCCAGGGCCGCCATTTTTCTGCCCACGGCATGGGCGATCTCGCCGCCGACATTGGCGTCGATCTCATCGAAGACCAGCAGGGGAATGGCGTCCTGGTCGGCCAGTGCGGTTTTAAGCGCGAGCATCACACGGGAAATCTCGCCGCTGGAGGCAATGGCGCGCAGCGGGCAGGCCGGTTCGCCGGGATTGGGTGCGAACAGGAATTCCACAGTCTCCGCGCCCGTGGCACGTGGAGCGGGGTGGGGCGGCAGGGTCACGTCGAATCCGGCTTTTGTGAATCCCAGATCGCAGAGGTGATCCCGTACGGTTTTTGCAAGGCGCGGGGCTGCCGTGGTGCGCGTTTTGGTGAGGCGTTCCGCTGCGGCATTTAATGCGGTGTGCGCGGAGGACAGATCTTTTTCCAGACGCACCATCTCGTTGTTGCGGTTGGCGATCCGGTCGAGCTTCTCCGTCGCGCGCACTCCCGCTTCGATTACGTCGTCGAGGGTCGGACCGTATTTGCGTTTGAGGGATTCGATGAGGTTGATGCGGTCTTCCATCGTCGCGAGTTGTCCGGGGTCGGTGTCGGCGGACTCGGCGAAGCGGGCAAGCTCGGAACCGAGCGAGGCGGATTCCTCCATGAGCGCGGCATGCCGGGCGGCGGCTTCGGACATTGAGGGGTCGAGGCGTTCCAGATCGCGGAAAGGCCGGGCAAGGGCACTGAGACGGGCCGGGATCGAGTCGTCGGAATCGCCCAGGGCGGCGGAAATCTGGGCGCAGAGTTCCAGCAGACGCCGGCTGTTTGCCGCCCGGGTGTGCCGGGCGATCAAGGGCACTTCCTCGGCGGCATCGAGGCGGGCTGCGGCAATTTCCTCCGACTGGTGTCGCAGCAGGTCAATTTCGCGCGCGGCAAGTCCTTCGCTTTCACGCAGCGAGTCCAACTCGGCCTGTAGCCGGGCGGTTTCACGGTGCGCCTCGCGGCAGGCGGCCAGTTCGCCGGGGTTCGAGGCAAAGGCGTCGAGCACGTCGAGTTGCCGGTCCTGGGAAAAGAGCGATTGGTGGTCATGCGGGCCGTGAAGATCGAGCAGGTCGTCCCCGAGTTCCTTGAGCACCGCCAGTGTGGTGGGCGAGCAGTTTACAAACTGTCGGTTGGTGCCCGAAGCGGAAAAAATGCGGCGCAACAGCAGGGTGCCGCTCTCGCAGGGATCGACGCCGAGATCCGCCAGGCGGGCGTCGAGTGTCGTTGTGTCGCCGATGTGGAACACCCCCTCCACGCTGCATTGGTCGGCTCCGGCGCGCAGCAGGGTGCGGTCGGCGCGTTCTCCCACCAGCAGTTTGAGCGCCCCAAGAATCACGGATTTGCCCGCCCCGGTCTCGCCGGTTACGGCAATAAATCCCGTGCCGGGAGACCATTCCAGAGACTCGACCAGGGCGAGGTTTTTGATGAGGAGCGTGGCAAGCGTTGCGGGCACGGGGGGATTATGCAAGACTGCGGCGCGTTTTTCAATCATGTCGGACCTGCATATCACATTTTTGGGGACAGGCACTTCCCATGGGGTGCCTGTGATCGGTTGTGACTGCGTGGTCTGCCGTTCGGAGGATCCGAGAGACAAGCGCACCCGGTCCTCCATCCTCGTGCAGTCTCCCGAGTGCCGCTGGGTGGTCGATACCGGGCCCGATTTCCGCGCCCAATGTCTGCGCGAGGGGATCTCCCACCTCGATGCCGTGCTCTACACCCATGGCCACACGGATCACGTGATGGGGTTCGACGATCTGCGCCGGTTCTGCGAGTTCCACAAAGAGGGCCTGCCCATCCACGCGTCGCCTTCGACCATGGAGGATTTGCGCCGCGTGTTTGCATTCGCGTTTTCCGGAGAAAACCGGGTTCCGGGCTATGTCATTCCCAAGCCGACACTCATCGAAGGGCCGTTTTTTCTTGAGGAGACCCGCATCGATCCGCTGCCCGTTCCCCATGGACGGACCATGGTAACCGGTTTTTTGTTCTCGCGTTCCGGGGAAAAATGCCTTGCCTACCTGAGTGATTGCAATGCGGTCCCGGAGCCCGTGCTGGAGCAGATCGCGGGCGTGCGGGTTCTCATCATCGACGCGCTCCGGCATCGTCCCCATCCCACCCATTTGCATATTGCCGCCGCGCTGGATGTGGCGGAGAAAACAGATCCCGGGGCGGTGTGGTTTACCCACATGTGCCACGACATTTCCCATGCGATGGTGGAGAAGGAACTGCCTCCCGGTGTCCGGCTGGCCTACGACGGATTGAGGATCGAGGCATGATGGTGCGCATCTTGATCGTCCCGTTCTGGATCGCGGCTGCGGGATTTGCGGAGGCCCAGATTTATCTCCCGCCCAATCCCCGGGTGGAACGTGCCGTGCCCGTGGCCTCCAGCGCGGAGGCCCGGGTCACGGTGGTGCTTTTCAACTCCGCGTCGCCCGGTTCGCGGGAGTTGGCGGATTATTATGCCAAAGCCCGGGGCATCCCTGCGGACCGGGTGGTCGGCCTGGAATGTCCGGACGGCGAGGAGATTCTCAGGAGCGAATTCAACGGAAGCATCGCATGGCCCCTGCGCCAAATCTTCACCGAGCGCGGCTGGTGGAAACTCCGGCCCGGTCAGGAGGCGGACTTCGAGGTCGAGCGCAACACCATCCGGTTTCTGGTCGTCATGCGCGGTCTGCCACTCAAGATAAAGGCCGATCCGCCCCCGCCGCCCCTGCCTACGCCCCCGCCGATCCCCACGCCGTATGTCGCACCCCGGCCCGGAGCGATTCCCACGCCCCGCCCCAAGCCCACTCCGCCCCCATCGCCGCAACCCATGGAGCGGGAAGAGGCCTCGGTGGATGCCGAGCTTGCCATCCTTGGGGTGTTTGGCAAACCGCCCCAAGGCTTGATCCCGAATCCGTATTTCCGCAGTTTCACTCCCTTTCTGGAATTCAACATGGCGTCGCTCATGCTTGTGGGCAGGCTGGATGCCGCCACGCCCGAGACGGTGCGGCGGATGATTGATGATGCGCTTGCGGTGGAAAAAACGGGACTTCATGGCGCGGTCTATGTGGACGCTCGCGGCATTCTTTCCGGCGGCTATCAGCAGGGGGATCTCTGGCTGGACGCGGTGGCCATCGATTCACGCGCCCGCGGGCTTCCGGTGTTGCGCGATCGTGTGGAAGCCACCTTCCGGACCGGGTATCCGATGCGGGACGCCGCCTGGTATTATGGATGGTATGATGAACACGTGAGCGGCCCGTTTCTTGCCCCCGGGTTCCGGTTCCGCCGCGGCACCGTGGCCTGTCACATCCATTCCTTCAGCGCACTCACACTGCGCACCGGGGACCGCCAGTGGTCCGCGCCTCTGCTGGAGCGGGGCGCGGCGGCCACCGTCGGCAATGTCTATGAACCCTACCTCGATCTCACCAATCATCTGGATGTCTTCCACAATCGCCTGCTCCACGGCTTCACCCTGGTCGAGGCGGCATGGATGTCGATGAAAGGTCTGTCCTGGATGAATACCGTGCTAGGCGACCCGCTGTACCGGCCTTGTCCGGCAAGCATCGAATCATCCAACACAAAACCCTCCGCACCCGCATGGTGGGAGGATTACCGGCGGACAGTGCTCAAGTATCCCCAAAGCGCCGCCTCGGCCCGCAAGGCCGTTGAGAAGCTTGCCAAGCCCAACGGGAACGGATGGATGCTCGAAGCTCTGGGCAACTGGGCTATTGACGACGGCGACATCGACCGGGGTCTGGCGGACCTTGCGGCGGCCCGGAAACTGCACCGCGATCCGGACAATGCCGCCCGGGTGCTGTATCATGAGGTCCGCACTCTCCAGCGCACTCGCACCAAAGAGATTGCGGTGAAATTTCTGCGGCGGGAGATGCCGCCCTATGAGAACTCCCCGGCCGCCCCCGCACTGCTGGCCGTCGAACTCGAACTCGATCCGCCACCTCCGCCGCCCACTCCAACTCCGGCGGGGTCATCCCCTCCAAAAAAATGAGCGCACCCTTCCTGCTTGAGAAATACCGGGCACTGTTGGAATCCGCTTCCGTGCGCGAGACGCCCCTGCTTCTGCGTGTCCCGCGCGCCCATCGCGAGATCGAGTTGCAGGCGCGGTGGTTCAATGGCGATTTCGGCAGGGAGTTTATCGGCGCCGACGGACGGAAAATCGAGATCGCCCAGTCCGGGGTGTGGAATCATGAAGCCGGACCCGACTTCATCGAGGCTGCGGTGCGGGTGGGGGGCGGCTCTGTGCGGCGGGGTGCCATCGAACTCGACACCGACGCCCGCGACTGGGACCGGCACGGGCATTCCACCAATCCCGCCTACGATGGGGTCGTATTGCATGTGTTCTTTACGGCGCCGCGCGGCGAGTATTTTACGCGCACCAGCCGGAACGAGTTTGTGCCCCAGGTGCGCCTGCCGCAGGAAGCGCTCGATGGGGACTCGCCGGTGGGTCTCGCGCCCGCCCGCCCTGGTCGCTGCTGTGGACCCCTGCGGGAGTTGCCGTCCGGCGAAATTGCGGCCCTGCTGGAGGGGGCGGCCCGGCACCGGCTCATGCTGAAAGCGGCCCGCCTGGAACGGCTCGCCCGCGTGCATGGTCCGTCCGAAGCATTGTTCCAATCCGTCGCCATCGCGCTTGGCTACAAAGAAAACAAACTTCCCTTCCAACTGCTTGCCCAGCGCCTGCCCCTTGCCAGGCTTCGGCGCGATCCGGACCACTGCGCGGCTTTGCTTTTCGGCGTGGCGGGATTTCTTCATGCGCCCGATCTCGGAAAATATCCACCGGGCAGCCGCGCACTGTTGCGGAGGTTGTGGGACGATTGGTGGCCGTTGCGCGACGAGATGGCGCGGATGATGCTGCCTGCCGATGCCTGGAAATGGAGGGGGCTGCGTCCGGTCAACCATCCCCAGCGCCGTCTCGGCGCGCTCGCGGTGCTGGCCTCCGGGTGGCCCGCGTTCCAGGGGCTTCTCAAGCGCGGGAGTGCGGCAGAGGTGAAGGCATTTCTGACCGGGCTCGGGGACGAATTCTGGAGTGCGCACTACACGTTGGACACGCCCCTGGGTGGCCAGGGCCGCGTGGCTCTCATCGGTGAAACCCGCGCGGTGGAAATTCTGGCCAACGTGTTTTATCCGTGGCGCTCGGGAGAGATCGATCAATGGTGGGACGCATATGCCAAAACCCGCTCACCGTTGGGCAACCGCAAGGCGGCAACCGCCGCCGAGCGCTTGTTCGGCGGGCATTCGGACAAAAAGAAATTTCTGTCGCTGGTGGCGTATCAGCAGGGGTTGTTGCAAATATATGAGGACTTCTGCCTGCGCGACGATTCCGATTGCGCGCGATGCCCCTTTCCCGAGCAGCTCCCGCGTTGGATCGGCGGGTGAGAGAGCCTGCGGAAATTTTATAGTGAGCATTCAGCAATTCTCATTTTGATTTGAAGGGTGGGGGTGGCATCACCTGGAGGGTCAGCGTCCTCGCCTGACCGTGGCTCCAACCCAGGTCAGGACAGGAGTCTGACCCTATACGATTCTCCGCAATGATCGGTCTTGGAATCAAAATGAGAATTGCTGGGGCGTAT
>DYRR01000123.1 GCA_020718605.1 Chthoniobacter flavus
GGCTACGACAACTTCCGCGATGACCATTTATTAGAGCCCTAAAAGTGAGGTCTGACCATGAACACGGGTGTCCCGGCTCAACGATCCGGCAGTGGATTGGGAAGATGCGGTTCCGGATCGGCTCCGGTGTAGCGCAGCACCCGGTGGGTGAACTGCGCCTCTTCGAGTCCGGGAAATTCCGCCACCAACTCGAAAAGTGCGGGGTTGTCCACCAGCATCACGTTGGTCGGGTTGCTGCCAGTGGCGTTGGTTCGGTGCGCGTAGGTGACGAAAAGGGGGCGTCCCCCGGCATGGGCTTCCCGGAGCACCGCCGCGAAGTCTGGTGCGCGTTTGAGCCAGCGAACATGCGGATCGTAGAGGTGCGCTTCGCTCCAGAAGGACGCGGTGAGGAGGTCGCCGGGCGCACGTTTGCCGGTGGGATCGGTGTAGCCCCGCATGGTTTCGACGGCGTTGCGGGTGGATTCCTTGGAGTGTGATCGGAGTACGGCGGTCTTTGGCCGGGTCATTCCCGCAAAGAGCAGCACGCAGAGGGCGGCCAATCCGGCCCGGACCAGGTGTGGCCACCGCCATTTCTCCAATAGCCCGTCGGGCCAAGTGATGCCCAGCGCGAGCAAAGCGAGATATCCCGGCAGGGCGAAGATCAGATACCAAAGAAAGAGCCAGGTGCTGTTGGCCCAGTTGTGCAAAAGACCCAGCGGCGCCGCGAACACAAACACCGCCGCAAGCACCCGGCCCGCGCCTCCGCTCCGGGCCAGACGCACGGCGCCCGCCAGCACCAGCGCGGGCAGCAGGACATAAACCACGGCCCCCATCGGCCAGCCTTCGGCGGAGAGGCGGCTCACGGTGACATGGATCGGGTTGCCGGGGTCGTCCGTTGCGGACATCATGCCGGTGGAGAGATAGCACCAGAAATTGTCGAACCATTGGCTTCCGACCCGCATCTGCATGCGCTCACTGTCGAGATGGCGCATTTGGAAAATGGCCCAGGGGACCTTCACCAGGAGGAGCACACAGGCCGTGAGGGCATTGCCCACTGCCAGCCGCCACAGTGCGCGCAGGGGCAGCGTCCCATTTTTCCGCAGCAACAACAGCCAGCCCACCGAGGCAAGGTTCAATACCAGCGCCACATAGACCGATCCGGCGTAGGAGAGCAGCATGGCCGCCTGGGCCAGACCGAATCCAGCCCACCATTTCCAGCGTCCGGTTTCAACCGCCCGGAGCAGGGCGATCAATCCCAGCAGCAGGAAAAGGAACATGAGCGCATAGCCGCGCCCCTCGGTGATGTAGCGCAGATACCAGGGATGCAGCGGCGCCAGCCATGTGGCCACCAGGCCCGCACCCGCAAACCCGGCCAGCCGCAGCAAATGGGCAAGCAACACAAGGGACGCGAGCCCCGCAATCCACGAGGGCATGCGGAACGCCCGTTCACTGAGCGCCGCCTCGTCCGCATCGGCCCACCAACGCCACTGGGCCAGCGAGAGGCGGCTCAGCACGGAAAATAGGACGTGGTTGTTGCCGATGGGATTGGCCCAGACGGTGTGAGCCCACGTCGCAGGTTTGAAACGCAGTCCGCCGTCCCTGCCCTCCTCCACCTCGCCCCGGATGTAGCTTCGCAGACAGTATTCTTCGTCGTTGTAAATGCTCAGCGAGAGACGCGGCCAGCTCAGCCATGCCGCAAAGACCAGAGCCGCCGCGAGTCCCGCGCGGAAAAGGGCGCGCGGAAAAGCGGCGTCCCTCGGCAGCCGGGGACCGCGCGGCAACGGACGCAGCCACCATGGCGCACAGAGCCCGGAGACCATTACGATGACCAATGTGGCGGCTTTGCCGAACCACAATCCGGCTTGGCCGGTGCGGAGCAGGCGTTTGGTGGTGCCGCCTTCGTTCATGGAGCCGAGGTCGGCCACCCACTCGATATTCAGAACCAGTAGTGACGCCAGCACAACCGCCATGGCGATGAGAATGCCATTCACCACCGGATGCCGTCCGAAAATCTGACGGTAAGCGGCCAGCCATCGGAGCAGCAGGGCGAGTAGAAAACGGGGAAATGCCATTGATCAGCGTGCGCTGTCCGCTCAGCGGCAGACGTCCTCCCCGGTGGCGTCCTGCTCCGGGCGGAGATCGCGGGTGAGCAGTTCGCGCATGGCGTCGGCAGGACGCCTGCCATCGTGCAGGATGGCATGCACCTGGTCGAGGATCGGAGTCACGATGCCAAATTTCCGCGCACACTCCAGGGCGCCTCGCGCCGTGGGAACCCCCTCGGCAACCATCGCCATCCCCGAAGTGATCGCCTCGGGAGATTCTCCGCGTCCGAGCCTTTCGCCGAAGGAGCGGTTGCGGCTGTGCCGGCTGAAGCAGGTCACCATCAGGTCCCCGATGCCGCTCAGGCCCTGGAATGTTTCACGCCGCCCGCCCAGAGCCGTGCCGAGCCGGATGAGTTCGGCCAGTGCGCGGGTCACGAGCGCGGCCTTGGTGTTGTCGCCCAGACCGAGTCCGTCGGACACGCCCGCCGCGAGCGCATAAACATTTTTCAGCGCGCCACCCAGTTCGATCCCGGCCATGTCGCTGCTGGTATAGACGCGGAATGTTGCCGTGGAAAAAGTGTCCTGGACGCTTGCGGCGGCGTCGGGATCGGCGGACCCGCTCACCACTGCGGTGGGTGTGCCCCGGGCGACTTCCTCCGCGTGACTGGGCCCGGAGAGGACCGCCAGGGGATGGTCGGGCAGGTGTTCCGCAAGGATCTCGCTCATCCGTTTGCCCGAGCCGTGTTCGATCCCCTTGGTGCAGGAAACAATCACCGCGTCCCTTGCGGGGACGGCTTCGCGCAGCATCGCCAAGACTCCGCGCATGCCGCGCGAGGGAACGACCACCGCGATGGTGCGGCATCCTTTCACCACCGCCGCGAGGTCGTGGGAAGGAAGCACGCCCTCAGGGATGGTGATGCCCGGGAGAAAGAGATCATTGCGCCGGGTGGCGGCGAGTTCGGCCACCTGGGCGGCTTCGTAGCCCCAGAGGCGCACGGTGTTTCCCTTGCCTGCGAGCAATACGGCCAACGCTGTTCCCCATCCGCCTGCTCCGATCACTGCGATGTCATTCATGGCTTTTTTTCCTTTCAAAACGAACTTCGGTTCCGGCCCGCAATCGGGCGATGTTGGTCCTGTGCCGCCAGATGGCAAGCACTGCGGCAAGCAGGGAAAACCCCGCGAGCCATGGATCGATGCGTCCCGCAGCCCACCCGAGCGCGATCACTGCGACCGGCAATCCCGCCGCCGCGCCGATGGATGCCACGGAGACATAACGGCTCATGACAAATAATAGGATCCACAATCCCAGCACGATGCCGGTGGCGAGGGGTGCGAGTCCCAGCAGGACGCCGGCGGAGGTGGCGATTCCCTTGCCGCCCTTGAATCCCAGCCAGCACGTGTAGTTGTGTCCGAGGACCGCCGCGAGCGCTGCAATCACCGCCGCCCCGCCCACTCCCAACAGGCCGTCCGCCCCGGGAATCCAGGTCGCCAGACGCACGGCGAGAAATCCCTTGAGCGCGTCCAGAACAAACACCGCGATGCCCGGGCCGCGGCCCAGGATACGGAAGACATTGGTCGCCCCGATATTGCCGCTGCCATGCTGCCGGATGTCCATGCCCCGCGCCCGTCCGGCGAGATAGCCGAAAGGAATCGAGCCGAGCAGATAGGCGGCGGCGATGAGGAGGAGGAATGAGATCGGGGCGGTCATGGCAATCAACGATCCGGGATCAGCGCACCCTTTTTGCCGCGAGCACATTCCGAACCTGGTCGAGGGGGAGACAATTGACCACATCGGCACGGGTGAGCCAGCCTTTTCTGGCGGACCCCACTCCGAGCGCAAGGTGGCCAAGTCCGGCGACCCGGTGTGCGTCGGGATTGATCGAACATTTCACCCCCTTTTCCCTTGCCAGCCGCCACCATCGCCAGTCCATGTCCAGACGCCGGGGGTTGGAGTTGAGCTCAATAATGGTCCCGGTCTCCGCCGCCGCCTCAATCACGGCGGGGATGTCCACCCGGTACGGCTCGCGCGAGAGCAGGAGGCGTCCGGTGAGATGTCCCAGCATCGTGACATGGGGATTGGAGATGGCGCGAATGATCCGTCGCGTCATCTCCGCCTCGTCCATCGTGAACGACGAGTGGATCGAGGCCACGACAAAATCCAGCGACGCCAGCACGTCGTCGGAAAAATCCAGCGAACCATCTCTGAGAATGTCGCATTCCACCCCGCTGAAAAGATGGATGTCGTCCGAGCCGGCGTTGCGGCGTTCGATCGCGCGCCGCTGGGTTTCCAGGCGATTTTCGTCGAGCCCGTGCGCCTGCGGGGAACTCTTGCTGTGATCGGAAATACCCAGATAGGCCAGCCCGAGTCCGGCGGCGGCCTGCGCCATTTCCTCCAGGGTCGCGTGACCGTCGCTCTCGTTCGTGTGATTGTGAAAAGTCCCGCGCAGATTGGTCCACTCGATGAGGTCGGGCAGGGCGCCCAATTCCGCCGCCTCAAGTTCTCCAAGGTTTTCCCGCAGATCCGGTTCGATGAAATCCAGATCCAGTGCGCGGTAGAGATCCGGCTCGTCCCGGATGGCCGGGATCGCGCCGCCGCTCTTCCCTTCGGCGCCGGCCAGCCGGTATTCGTTGAGCGTCCATCCGCGTTTGAGCGCCCGGGCACGCAGGGCGATGTTGTGTTCCTTGCTGCCGGTGAAATAGCACAGGGCGAACGGAAATTCCCCGTCCGTCACAACGCGCAGATCGCATTGCAGGCCGTTCTTGAGACGGACGCTGGATTTCGTGTCGCCTTTCGCGATCACCTCCCCCACCACATCCAGCGAGGCAAAGTACTCCAGCACCGCCTGCGGCGAGCGGGTGGAGGCGACAAAATCCAGATCGTGCACGGTCTCCATGGACCGGCGGAAACTCCCCGCCGCAGAGACACGGGTCACATCGGGATGTTCGCGCAGCGCGGCCAGAAGATATTCCACCTTGCCGCACACATCGCCCCGCAGAAAGCGGCCCGCATGGGTGCGGCGCAGCTCGATGGATTTGAGCAGATTGTCCGCGGTCTTTTGGCCGAACCCGGGAAGGGCGGCGAGCCGTCCGTCGAGGCAGGTGCGTTCCAGGCGGCTGATCGAGTGGACCTGCAGTTGGTCGTGCAGGACTTTGATTTTCTTGCCGCCCAGCCCCTGGATTTCGAACAACTGCAAAATCTCGGGGGGAAATTCGTCCCGAAGCCGGTCATAATACGCGAGTCGTCCCGTTTCCACGAGTTCGGAGATTTTCTCCGCGATGGCCTTGCCGATGCCGGGGATATCCTCGAGCGTGCCCGCACGGACGGCGTCCGCGAGGTCGCCCGGATAGGTTTCTACCGTCTTGATGGCATTGGTGTAGGCGCGGATTTTGAACGGGTTTTCTCCTTTGATCTCAAGCAAACGGGCGATGTTCTCGAGAATCTCTGCAATGGTTTCTTTGTCGGGCGGATGTGTCATGCGGACGAGCAATCAAGCACAGGTCGGGCGTGTGTGAAAGCCCAGAGTCGATTCATTCCGACTGCCTCAAATCCAGTTTCGATTCCCGTTGGGTCCATACCCCGAAGCTTGCTTCGGCTTTCCTGCATCTCTGGAGGGGCAGCGTCCTCGCCTGCCCTGTTTTTCTCAAGCCGGTCAGGGCGGGAGCCTGACCCTATAAAATGTCTCGGGGCTTGCCCCGGGGGTTTTTACTTTGCCCGTTTCGCGCTTGCGCGACAAAATGGATTCGTGTATTGCCGTCGGGCTCTATGAGCCAATTGAAAGGAAAAGTTCTCGTTGCGCAGGGCGGTGGTCCCACCGCAGTCATCAATCAAAGTGTTGTCGGGGTGGCCCTGGAGTCCCGAAAATTCAGCCAGGTCACTTCCGTCTATGGAGCGGTGCATGGTGTGCGCGGCATCATCGACGAGGATTTCGTCGATCTCTCCCGCGACACCACCCAGAATCTCGAACTCGTGGCCGGCACGCCGTCTTCCGGGCTGCTCTCCACGCGCGACAAACCCGACATCGAATACTGTGAACGCATGTTCAAGGTGATGAAAGCCCACGATGTGCGCTATTTCTTCTACTGCGGTGGGAACGATTCCTCCGACACGGTGCGGATCGTCAACGAACAGGCGGCGGCCTCGGGCTACGAGTTGCGCGCGATCCACGTGCCCAAGACCATCGACAACGACCTGGCGGTGAACGATCACTGCCCGGGGTTCGGATCGGCGGCGCGTTTTGTCACGCAGGCGTTCATGGGCGTGAATCTCGACAACCGCGCCCTCCAGGGCGTGTATATCGGCGTCGTGATGGGGCGGCACGCGGGCTTCCTCACCGCCGCCTCCGCCATGGCGCAGAAATACGAGGACGACGGACCGCATCTCGTCTATGTCCCCGAGCGGGCGTTTGAGGTCGGCAAATTTCTGGCGGATGTGGACCGGGTCTTCAAAAAATTCGGCTTCTGCAGCATCGCTGTCTCCGAAGGCATTTCCGACAAGGCCGGCACGCCGATCATTTCGACCCTCATGGGCGATGTGGAACGCGACGCGCACGGCAACGTCCAACTCTCCGGCACCGGCGCCCTGGGCGACCTGCTGGTGGGCGAACTCAAGAAGGGGCTCAAGCTCAAGCGCGTCCGCTCCGACACCTTCGGCTACCTCCAGCGTTCCTTCATCGGATGCGTGTCCGACCGCGACCAGCGCGAGGCGCGCGAGGTGGGTGAAAAAGCCGTGCAATATGCGATGTGGGACAATGTGGACGGCTCGGTGGTGATCCGTCGTCCGGTGCTGGATTACAGCGTGAGCTACGATCTGGTGCCGCTCACAGAGATTGCGGCCAAGACCAAGCACATGCCCGACGAATTCATCAACGCCGAGGGCAATGGCGTGACGCAGGCTTTCCACAGCTACTGCCGTCCGCTGCTCGGTTCCGGGCTGCCCGAGCCGCACCGTCTGCGCGCCCCGAAGGTCGCGAAGATCCTCAACAAATAATCAGAATCCCTGGGTGCGGGCCAGTCGTTCCAGTTCGACCTGGAACGATTGGA
>DYRR01000124.1 GCA_020718605.1 Chthoniobacter flavus
TTAAAAGCCAGTTAGCGACACGATTCGTATTCATTTTAATTTGGAACTTCCGTTGAAACATACTGCGCGACGCCGGGTATGGCGATTGGACGGGTCGCCCCGCGAGCAATCGCGGGGCGCGGATTGCTCGCGGAGCGCAACCAAAAATACGTGACCGCCTACACGGCAGGATTGGCGGACTTCCTGCGATACTCTCCCGGACGCTGCCCGGTGTGACGGCGGAACCAGATCACGAAATGCGAATCGGACCGAAATGCCAGGCGATAGGCGATTTCCATGATGGGCATGCACGTGCTTTCGAGCTTTACCTTGGCGGACTCGAGTTTTCGACGCTCCCAGTATTTGCGCAGGGTGACATTGTGAACCTGCAGGAACAACCGGTTGAGGTGTGCCTCCCCCAGGCGGGTTTCATTCCGCAGCCACTCGCTTGGGAGCGGTCTGTCCAGCGGCACCCCGTTCAAGCAACGGACCGCGTTCAACAGGCGATCGTCTCCCGGCTTGTGTCCGGCGACGCGGAATCCATGCCGCACCATCACACCCGAATCCTTACGATCCTCTGGAGGAAATGGAAAAAATGGAGGGATTTGTGCGGTGCGCGATCCCGCTCCTCCCGGAGCGGGCTACAAGCGGCTTCGCAGCCCTGCGTGGGAGCGCGGGGATCCGCCAATCCTAACGATTGGGGTGGTTTTCACCCCAATCGCTACGCCGGAAGTTCGACGAACGAATCGCGGAATCCGTGTTCAATTTCCGAGTCGCTGAGGTAGCAGCCCGGGTCGGAGGTCCAGGGATCCCCGAAGGCCTGCTGGGCACGAACCCGGAATCCGCCGCCGCAGATCCGCTTGAAGGAACAGTGCCCGCAGCGTCCCGTGAGCCGGGGGAGACGGTCGCGCAGACCCAGCATCAGTTCGTCACCGGACCGGGTCCAGATCTCACTGAATGGCCGGTCTTTCACATTGCCGATCGTATGAGTCTGCCAGAATTGGTCGGGATGGACATTGCCCTGGGGATCGATATTTGCGACACCGACACCGGAACTGTTGGCACCGCCGCCATTCCACCGCAGCAGCCGGAACGCCTCACGGGCACGGTCGGGATTTTCGCGCAACAGCCGCATGAGCAGGTAGGCACCGTCGGCGGGTTGATCCACAGTAAGCACTTCGCGGGAAATGCCCGACTCCGCCCAAAGACGGGTCCGGTCGAGAATCATGTCGATCGCCGCGCGGGCCGCTTCGGGTTCGAGAAGTTGCAGACCGAAACCGCGTCCGCTATGCACCAGATGATAAAAGCACACCCGTGGGATATTTTCTGATTCGATGAAATCCAGGATCTCCGGCAAATCGCGCACGGTGTTCCGGGAAAGGGTGAGCCGCAGACCGGCTTTTTGTCCGACCGTGCGGCAGTTGCGGAAAGCGGCCACGGCCTTGTCAAAAGCACCTTTGCGCCCCCGGAACCGGTCGTGGGTTTCCCCGATGCCGTCCAGCGAGATCCCGACATAGGCAAAACCCAGATGTTTGAGACGGCGGGCCATTTCATGATCGATAAAGGTGCCGTTGGTCGAAAGCGTGAGCCGCAGACTGCGGTCGCGGGCCCGGGAGGCCAGGTCGAAGAACATCGAGTGCAGGATGGGCTCCCCGCCGGAGAGCAGCACCGCCGGAACGCCGAGGTCCGCCAGATCATCGATGACGCTGCAACATTGCTCGAACGAAAGCTCCCCGGGATAGATCCGGCTTTCCGAATCGGAATAGCAGTGCTGACAATGGAGGTTGCACCGACGGGTGATGTTCCAGACCACGACGGGTTTGCGTTGTCCGGCGGAGGATGAAGCCCCGTGACCCTGGCCGTAGCGCAGGGCGTCGGCGGGCTGCGCGAGTCCGGTGTAAAGTTTGGTTAAATTGATCATAATGGATTCTCCCGCATCCGGAGGGGTTGATGGCTGCAGAGGGGTTCTTCCGCGAGGTAATCTCCGGTGACTGCATAAGCCCGGGCCCGTGAACCTCCGCAGATGGATTTGAACTCACAGAGGCCGCATTTGCCCTTGAGTTGGGTGGGATCACGCAGCGATTTGAAAAGGGTGTGATCACGGTACACTTCCAGCAGGTTGTGACACCGCGTGCTGCCGGCTTCGAGCGGGAGAAACCCGCTGGGACAGATCATTCCCGTGTGCGAGATGAAGACAAAGCCTTTCCCATCGTTCACCCCCATCGGTGCATGGGAGATCCCGGGAACCGCCGACCGGGTCCGGACTCCCGCCTGAAGCATGACCCGGCGGAAATGCTGTCCCTCGGTCGTTTTCACAGGATAGCCGCAGGTGACGGCGTGTTCGGCAAGCCGGAGAAAAAACGCCTCCAGTTGTTGCGCGTCCGGCATTTCGGAATGATCCGCCCGACCGGTCGGCACCAGCACAAACACGCTCCAGAGCGCGGGCTGCAGGTCGTCCATGAGTGAAGCAAACTCCTCAAATCGCCCGATATTGGAGCGGGTGATGGTGGTGTTGATCTGAAAAGACATTCCGGACCATCTCGACCGCCCCACGGCTTCGATGGTGCGGCACCAAGTGCCCTTCACACCGCGGAAAGAATCGTGCGAATCCTGATCGGGCCCGTCGATGCTCAGGGACATACGGCGCACTCCCGCGTCCATCAGTGCCTTAAAATTCGCCTTCAGCAGACGCGGCGTTGCGCTGGGGCTGAACGCCAGCCGCAATCCGCGGTCGGTTGCATATTGGATGAGCGGAATCAAATCCGGCCGGAGCATCGGATCTCCCCCGGTGATCACAAAGACTGTGGGCGCGGCTTCGGCGACCTGATCGATGAGCGCACGGGATTCCCCGGTATTCAACTCCAGCGGGTGCGAATGGGGTTGCGCGACAGCCCGGCAATGATGGCAGGCCAGGTGGCATGCGCGGGTCGCTTCCCAGATCACAATAAAAGGATTCCGATCCAAATCGAACGCACCACCCGACATGGCTCCCGGCACCGGCAAACCGGCACCCCCTTGACTTATCGTTTGGTCCGTGTCGTTGTACATTAGTCGAAACAACGATCTTATATCATCAGGACAACTGTGCGGTCAATAAGTATTTTTGATAATCGTAGAAGCCGTGCAGTTCCAAAGGATGGAAATAAAGCCCGGGATTGGGCGGGATTACTCGCCCCCGAGGCGGTCCCACCAACTCTGGGTCTTTGGGGCGGGCTTGGAGGATGGCGGGGGAGTGTGGGATGGGGTGCCGGATGGAATCTTGAGCGTCTGCCCTACGTTGAGACGGTGTTGATCGGTGATTTTGTTGGCCGCCTGGATTGAGGCGACACTCACCCGGTAGGCCGTCGCGATGCCGCTGAGCGTCTCTCCCTTGGCGACGGTATGGGTGCGTCCTTTCGCCACCTTGGGCACCCCGGAGGGCTTGGATTTTTGTTTTGTGGGCCGCGCCTTGGAGGGAGTCGCGGAAACCTTGGCAGCGGTGCCCGGTTGGTAGTTTTTTAGTGCGGGATCGATCTCCACAATTCTTTCGGCGAGTTTGCGGTCCGCCGCAGCGTAGGCGGACTGCACCTTCGGATCGCGCATCGCGATCTTCCGGACTTGATCGTATTCCGAGGCCAAATCGGAGGCCAATAGACCCAATGGGAGGAACAGAGCGGGAATCAGAATGAATTTCATGGGGACAGCGAAGAATGAACTCGCAGCGTGCCATCTGCCCCGGAGAATGTCAACGCTTCAACCCAACCCGGCACTGCCCGGCTTGGGACAAAGGCAAGAATTCCATAGAATGAGAATGAAATCAGAATTATTGCAAATTTGAGAATCCAGAAACGATGGAATTGTGAGATCCAAATATTATTTCTAGAATTTGATCGATCCGAGGAGTCGATATATGCAGTATGCTTGATTTAAGTAGTTTATGAATTATCAATGGTCGCCGAATTCATGGGTTGTCGTGTCATTTCTGACGGTTTGAACATCAAAACCAGTCCGATTTCAGAAAAATTCCGGATGTAGGGGGGCTTATATTATGAAAAAGTGAGCCTATAAAAAGCGGTTGGTATTATAGCTGCTATAAATGCTCTTGTTATGAGAGCAAAAATAAATAACCTTCTCCGCCGGGTTTCTCTGGCATCTGCCGCGACTCTGATCGCCTTCGCCGCATCCGCCCAGGCCACCACGTTCGATTTGGGCTCCACCACCCGCGCCACCCCCTACGAGCGCTATATGAATCCGGTGAAAAAAGTTCTCAACAACCTGGAGGACAGCGATCCGGCTTCCCTTTCCGAAGTGGGTGGGTTGATGCGCCGCGCCCGCGCTTTCCGCTATGCCCACAATGTGGCCTACCTGGCGACGAGTCCCGAAGAAACGGCCCGCCGCCGTTCGGGGGACTGCAAGGACAAGAGCCTGTGGCTGGTCGATGCGATGGGCGACGCCAATGTGCGGTTTGTGATCGGACGCCTCTCCAGCCGCAGCCGGATCAACCATGCCTGGGTTTACTGGCAGCATGATGGAGAGTGGTTCGTGCTTGACCCGACCAATACCGACCGCCCCATTCCGGTGAACTCCCTCCGCACCGGTTCCTACGTTCCCTTTTACTCCTACGGTGTGGGCCGTGCATTCCAACACGACGCGGTCGCCCCGGCCTTTGCCTCCCGCACCGTCGCGGTGGCCGACCATGGTTCGAAAAAATCCGCGCAGACCAAAACGATCGCGTCCCGCAGCGAAACCCCGGTGAAATCCGCCAAAGCAATCAAGGTGGCCAAAGCCGGACGCGCCACCAAAGTGAGCGAGCCCATCGCCGAAGCCCCCCTCAAACTGGACGGCAAAAAAGGCAACGCCAAACGCAACAGCTTCGCCGCCCGCCTCGCCGCCATGGAAGGCGGAACGATCTGAACCAAGAAAAGCCCGATTTCCCCCCCCCGGATGAGGGGGCGGCGTCCCGGACCCAGCGGCTCCCATAACTCCGCCGACGCCTCCCCCGAACCTCCGGGGGATTTTTTTGTCCATTCACAGGGGGCGCTCGATACGCACGGCGACATGCCGGGTTTCGGGCAGGATGAATTTGCGCAACTCAATGCCCACCCGTTCCACCGCAAACTCCGTCAGGAGCATGGTGGCGATGTCGCAGGCCAGGGTTTCCAGAAGGCGGCACTCGGAGGCGGAAACAAAATCCCGCACCCGGCAGACCACGGCGTGGTAATTCACCGTCCGCTCGATCCTGTCTTCCATGGCCGAAAACCAGAGACGCGGATGGAGAGTCAGATCGGCTTCCAAACGCTGCGGAACGGCCCGCTCGGCGTCGGGCACACCCACACGGACCATGAGTTCAAGACCTTGAATGAGAATGACGTCGGACATGGCGGATCAGTCTTTTTGCGCGTTCAGGGGGGTGGATTTGTCCCAACGTCGGATGGCCTGTGAGATGAGCAGCAGAAACAGGAGACAAACGACAAAAAGAAAGCCCACCGAGATCCGGACCACACTGTCCGTCATGAGGCTCTTCCAGTACGCGCCCACATTCTGCACAAACCAAAGCACAAAGATCGCGATGAGATAGATCGGGGAAATATAGCGGACGATGAAGGTGAACACGCGCGGCACCCGGATCGAGGCGCCGGCATCCAGTTCCGCCAGACCGCGCGTTGGTTTCAGGACCCATCCAAACAAAAACGTCTGCACCGTGGCCAGCACAAAGATGCAGAAGGTGCCCGCCCAGAAGTCGAGGGTGTCCAGCGCCACGAGATTTTTTGAGAACCACACGACAAGCCCCGTGCCTGCGAGGGTGATGAATCCCAGAAAGGCCACCGATCCCCGCCGGTCGAGTCCCAGCCCCTCCTCCAGGAAGGCGATGGCGGGCTGCAACATCGAGAGCGAACTGGTGACCGCAGCGAGAAAGAGCAGGAAAAACCAGAGGAACCCAAACCATCGTCCGGCCGGCATCGCCTCGAACACAAGGGGCAGACTGTGAAATCCGAGCGCAAAGGTGCCGCCCACGGCACCCGCGGCACCGAGGAAGATGAATGCCGCAGGCACGGTGATCATGCCCCCGAGACTCACCTCGCAGAACTCGTTGCCGGCAACCGCCGTGGTGGAGCTGAGGGCGATATCATCGTTGCGCTTGAGATAGCTCGAATAGGTGATCACCACGCCAAAACCCACGGACAGCGAAAAGAAAATCTGACCCGCCGCCTCGAGCCACATTTTCCCATTGGCCAGCGAGGTGAGGAGGTGGCGTCCGCCGTAGTTTGGATCCCACATAAAAGCGAGGGCGTTGATGACGTTGCGCTCCGGGAGCGCCGGGTCGGGCGTGCCAAGCGTGAGCACGCGCACCAGAACCACCAGCGCACACAGAACCAGCAACGGCATGGCCCACATGCAGAACAATTCGATCCCCTTGCTGATCCCCCGGTAGATGAGCACAAAGTTCAGTGCCATGCAGACGAGAAGAAAGACCAGCGGACCACTGAAGGGCGAGGCAAAGAGCACCCCGTCGGCATTCGCACCGGTGACGGTGGCAAAGAACGACTGGTAGGCTGCCGGATCTTTGCCGAGATCCATCGCCCCGACGAGATAATGCCACGCATAACCCAGGCACCACGACTCGATGAAGACGTAGTACATATAGATCACCACCGGCACCAGCAGCCCCAGCACACCGAGATACGCTGCGCCGCTGCGCCGGGTGAGGATGCGGAAGATGCCCGGCGCGGAATTGAATCCCCGGGTTCCTCCGTAACGGCCCATGGCCCACTCGGCCCAGGCCAATGGCAATCCCAACAGGATCAGCGCCACAAAGTAGGGGATCATGAAGGCACCGCCCTCGTATTTGGCGGCCAAACCCGGGAACCGGAGAAAATTCCCCAGACCCACGGCACTGCCCGTGACGGCCAGGATCACCCCGAAACGCGATCCCCAAGCTTCTTTAGGCTGAGACATGGCGCATGGTTCTAGCGGACGACTACATCCCGGGCAATGCCGAAATCGCAAACCCCCTGATCATTAGCATTGGAAGATCCCTGCGCTCCCGCGCAGGGCTAGTGTGCTTGGCATGAACATGAACTAATCAGATGAAAGGA
>DYRR01000253.1 GCA_020718605.1 Chthoniobacter flavus
CGCGCAGGGCTACGAAGCAGCCTGTAGCCCGCTCCGGGAGGAGCGGGATCGCACACCGCACAATCCCCCCATTTTTTCCATTTCCTCCAGAGGATCGCAATGATTCTGGTGAAGCAAATGTGAAGCCCGGCGGCTTTCGCGATGCCCGGAGTGCCTCCGCAACCGATGACGTTTCGTTCCGGCACAGAAACCACACTCAAGTGCGCCCCAAGTATGTGAGTTCCGGTCATCAGCGGCAATCAAGAAGCTTGGCGGGCCGGGTGACCGGGAACATCCATCGAATCGCGATACTGTTTTGGCGTGGTTTTTTTCAGGCGCTGGAAGACATGCGTAAAATAGCTCTGGTCGCAGAATCCGCATTCGGCGGCAATTTCGGCCATGGAAAGCCCGGTGGTGAGCAGCAACCCGCAGGCCCGTTCTATGCGGGCCTCGCGCACAAGCCCGGTGAATGTCCGCCCGGTGCGCTCGTGCAAAAGCTCGGCAAGATGCGATGGGGAAACACCGGCTTTGCGCGCCACACCGGCCCTGGTGAGCGAGCCCGCAGATTCCTCCCGGATAATTTTCAACGCCTTCGCGACGGTGGAAGGCAGGGTGGCGTCCACGTGCCGTTCCACGGTGTCAAAAATTCTGACCACCGACTCCCGGAGCCAGCGGGCGAGCTGCTCGTCGTCCTCGATGCCGGCGAGCTCGGTGAGATGCACGAAGCGCAGGCCGAGAACTTCGGTCTGTGAAGCCCCGGCCTCCACGGCCGCGCGCGACATCATGACGATCAGCTCCAGCAACAGGCCCTTGAGGAGCTCGCTCCGCTCCGCCCCGGCACTGTAAATATGCACCAAAATCAAATTGATGACGCGCGTCGCCTCGCGACGATCTCCCCTATGGATCGAAGCGAGAAGCGACGGTTCCTCGTATAGATAGAGTTCGCGAATGCGGTCAAACGGAGCGTCTGGCTCCATCACTACCGGAGGGAAATCGTTGTGGAGCATCGGTCGGTTCAGTGACGCCCAACCTGCTTTGGTGGCCTGCAGGTTTGTGGGCGGATCCTCTCCTAGCGCGCGACACGAAGCCTGGCGAGAGTGTTTTCCATCCGAATCGCTAATTCCGAATCAAGGCCACGCCTGCCCCGTCCAGGACCATGCAAGCATCAGGATCGCAAGTCCGGCGGCGCCCCATTGGACATTCCCGCGTCTCAGGAGGGACTCGCCCACCTGTGCGGACAGCACGCCGAGCACCGCACCGGAGGCCATTCCCCAGAGGTGGGCAAACACATCGGTCCCGTTTTCTCCGCTCCCAAGCAACGCCAGAAACCCCGCCGCTCCGCCCACGGGCAGAAACCAGCGCCAGCGGTTTGCCCGGGCGGACAACGCGCCCGAGGCGTCCAGCCCCGCCAACAATCCCATCGCGCCGAACACCGCAGTCGAGGCGCCGAGGGAGACATGTTCCGCACCCCGGTACATCCAGGCGTTGAGC
>DYRR01000254.1 GCA_020718605.1 Chthoniobacter flavus
TGAAGGCGGCAGATTTTGAGTCTGCTGCGTCTGCCATTTCGCCACTCCGGCACGGGACGCAAATAGAAGCACGAGCGGGCGGGATTGGCAATTGTTTTCTGTGGGCCGCGAGAGTTTAGGGCGCATCCCTGACTCACTGACCTGATTCAGGCGGGGGAGGCCAACCACAGGGAGTCAAGTTCGCCGTTGCAGTGCCGGACGATGATGCGGAGGAGAGCGGCGAAGCCTTTTTTGGTCCAGAACTGACCGGTTCTTTTGAGTCGGTTCTGGAGTTGAGAGCAAAGTGACTCGACCGAGCCACTGCCGATGGGGACGCCCTGTGCGGCATGGGCCGCATAGTCCATGTGGTCGGCATGGCTTCTGAAGTAGGCGTTTTGCGTACGAAGTGTTTCCTGGGTCGCCGGGTCAGAGGGCGGGTCCTCCAGCAATTGGTCCAGTGTTTTGAACAGGCTTTTTGGCGATTTGTGCTTGAGCTCATGCAGGAGTTTCCCGCACCAGGCGGTCGCCTTCTCTCCTGCACCGTGGAGGGCGGCGCCAAGGGCGTGGAGGTGCTGGCTAAGATGGTAGAAATCCAGCATGGCTTTTGAGCATTTCTCGAAGCGGTCGGCGTAGATGCGCCACAGCCACACGCCGCCGTCCATGACGAAGAAGACGGCCTTGGCTTTTGATAATCCCATTCGCACCGCCTCCTTGTGCAGGCAGGCGCCAAAGTCGAGAGCGGAGGTGTCGGCCGGGACGGCCACGATATGCTTGTCCATGATGGCTTTGCGGCGGCCGCTGACGGTCAGCAAAGCCGAAAGCCTGAACATGACGGCGGAGCGGATCTCGTGCCAGTGAATGCGTTCGGGCAGTTTTCGGTTCTTCTTGCTGCGGCCCCAGTTTATGCCGCGATGGCGGGCGTTCCAGCCATCCGCCATGATGATGAGCGTGTCCTGTGGACCGGCGGCCCCGGCGCACGCCTCGTACGGGTGAGCTTCTCCAGCCTTCGTATCCAGGCGCTGAATCGTGGAATGTACCGCGCCGTCACTGACAGACAACCAGGCGGTGGCATCCGCGACGCTGGAGGCCTTTTCATAACTTCCCGTCTCGGCGGCGAGCACGGCCATGCGCCGCTCCACGTCCGGCGAGTACCGCTGGTGCGGCCTTATCCCCAGATAGGCGAGTGCGGGGCATTTCCAGCATCCGCGGGAGTCAATGCCCTCCCGGCACTTCAGGACGACCGTCCCGAAGAAGGTGATGAGGCGAACCTCCCGGAATCGCTTCTTCCTGATCTGTGCGACCTGCCGGGATGAAGCCTCCCACTGGTCCACGACACCTTGGGCGCGCAACTCGTAGCCTGCGCGCAACTCTTCTTTTTGCTCCTCGAAAAAGGTTCGTTCCGTTCCCACCAGCGGGCTGATCTGTGCCGTCTGCGCATCTTTTTTCATTGAGCCTCTTTTTTTTGTTGATATAGTAGCACTGTA
>DYRR01000125.1 GCA_020718605.1 Chthoniobacter flavus
TTTCCATCGCTTTTTAAAGCTTAACCACTGGTCCGAATTTCGGGGGCCACCTCACATAAACAAGTCAGAAAGAAATCAAAGCAAACGATAATCAATCGAAAGGGTCGTCAAAAGGGTCGGACACCAGGGTCCCCGGGAGGTGCCGCCGGTCCCTTCCGGCTTTCCGGAGGAATCGCCGTGAAAGGGTCGTTGAAGGGTGCCGGACCCATAAAATCAATTGTTGGCTCTATTGGTGTTTTCACCGCTCCACCCCAATATTTCAGGGCCATTTTGTCTGGAAATTTCTTTCCCCTTCCTCCCATCGGCCTTCCTCATCTTCCAGACAAACGCCCTGCGGCCATGCGGTTCCATGAAAATCTCCGCTTGGCAGATCGAAAACCTCTGCTAATTTCCCGGGCACCATGCAAACACCCCAAATTGTCGCCTATCTCAAAACCCACTGTGGATGGAGCCGCGGAGTACGGACCGTTCTCGCCAAGTACAACCTGCCCTTCACCGAAAAGGACATCATCCAACACCCCGAATTCCGTTCAGAAATGGAACAACGCACCGGACAAACTCTCTCGCCCTGCGTGGAGATCAACGGCACCATGCTGCCCGACATTTCCGGCGAGGAAGTCGAGCAATTCATGATTTCCAAAGGCCTCGTGCATCCGAATGAATCGACACCGGACGTGCCGATCAATGCGGGCTGCTCCGACGCCGAACATGCCGCGCAGCTCGGCGTGGATCTCCGGTTCCGCTGAGTCCTTGCCCCCGGCAACGCTCGTTTCTCCGCACACCGATGTTCTTCCAGCCCCGGCTTTTGCGTCTCCTGCCGGGGATGGCACTGTTTGCCGGAACACTCCTCGCGGCGGACAACCCCTACGACGTGGTGGCGAAGATGACCCGTCCGCTCCTGAATCCATTTCTGGAGAGCCCCGCCGCCGAGGGCCGCGCTTTCCGGATGGTGCTGGCCCTGGAGGAAGGCGGAAGCGTCCCCGCCGAACTCGCGCGGCGCCGCCTCATTCTCTCTGTGGAAGCCCCGGACAAAGTCCGCATCGACACCCTGCTGCTGGGTGAACGCATCACACTCTGCCGCAACGGCGAATCCGTGTGGGGCTGGCCCGGAGCCCGCATCCGCCCCCTGCTGGAGCGTGTAAAATCCTCCGGCAACGGAAAAGGCGGCGGCGGTCCGACCCGCTTCGGTCCGCTTCGCCTGCCCGTGAATGACGAGGCGGTGGTGTTTCTTCCCGCCCTGCTTCAGGTGAGCGATCGGGGCTTTGAGCCGGTGGCGGACACCAACTGCCGCGTGCTGGACCTGGAACTCACCCCGCAACTCGCCGGAAAGACCGGGGCATCCGGGTTTGTGGCGCGGGCATGGGCGAGGGCCGACGATGCCCGCCCGGTGCGGATCCAACTGCGGGGTCCGGCCTGGAGCGGGTCGTTGCGATTCGAAGAGGTCAGCTATCAGGCCTCCCTGCCTGCGGACACCTGGGCACCCGAAGCGGCCATTGCGGACGATGTGGTCCAATTGAGCGCCGGGGAATTTCTCCGGCTCGCCAACTCCGCCATCCGCCAGGCACGACTGGCGGCAAAAGAAGAATAATCGCGCGAGGATGCATGAGTTCAGCTTGCACGCCCCCGGCGTTTCCGCATAAGTTGCGCAACTTCTCCTCATGAAATACAACGCAATTCTTCTTTTCGGTGCGCCTGGCAGCGGCAAAGGCACCCAGGGCACTATTCTTGGACGGGTGCCCGGTTTTTTCCATTGTGCCTGCGGCGATGTGTTCCGTTCCCTGGATCTGAGAACCGATCTCGGCAAGGCTTTTCTTGATTACTCGAGCCGGGGGGAACTGGTGCCCGACGATCTCACGATCAAGCTCTGGAAAGTGCGCATCCACTCCAGTGAGGAGGCCCATCAGTTCAAGCCCGACCTCGATTTTCTGGTGCTCGATGGCATCCCGCGCAACCTCCCGCAGGCCAGGCTCATGGACAGTCTCATCGATCCAAAACTGGTTTTCCATTTCTCCTGCCCCGATCGCGTCCAGCTTTTCAGCCGCCTCAAGAAACGGGCGCTCAAGGACAACCGCATGGACGACGCCAACGAGGAAGTGATCCGCCGCCGTCTCGAGACCTACGAGAACGAAACCAAACCCGTGCTGGAACATTACGGCCCCGAGAAAGTCCGGCTCATCGACGCCCTGCAAACTCCCGCCAAGGTGCTGCACTCCATGCTCTCCGAGGTGATCAAGCTCGAGTCACCCCGCGAGGGAATCTGATGCCGATGCGGGTTCTCCTCATTGCCACGGGAGACATCGCAATTCCCACGCTTGAGTTCCTGCTCAAATCGCCGGACCACAAGCTGGTCGGGCTGGTGACCCAGCCGGACCGCCCCGCCGGACGCGCCCAGACCCTGCGTCCGCCCCCAGTGAAGTGCCTGGCGTCCCCGCGGGTGCCGGTGCTTCAACCCGAACGCATCCGCACCCCGGACGCCGTCGCATCCGTGGCCGCCCTGCGTCCGGACGTGATCGTGACGATGGCGTATGGGCAGATCCTGCCGCGCGCCGTGCTGGACATTCCCCCGGTTGCCTGCCTGAACCTCCACGCCTCGCTGCTGCCGCGCCATCGTGGAGCGGCCCCGGTCCAGGCAGCCATCGAGGCCGGGGATCCGCGCACAGGCATCACCGTGATGCACATGGCCGAGGGGTTGGACACGGGGGATATTCTGCTCGCGCGGGAAATTCCGATCCGCAGACGCGAGACCGGAGGCAGTCTGCATGACCGCCTCGCCGCACTGGCTCCCGGAGCGTTGAAGGAGACGCTGGCCCTTCTCGCCGCCGGGGGAGCCAGGCGAACGGTTCAGGATGATTCGCTGGCCACTTATGCCCGGAAACTCACGCGCGAACACGGACGCATCCACTGGACCGCCGACCATGGCGTGGTGGAGCGAAAAATCCGCGCACTCGACCCGTGGCCCGGCGCGTTCACGCTGCTCCCGCCTGTGCAGGGGCATCCGCCGCGAAAGTTGAAGATACACACCGCCATCCCGCATCGGCGCGCCTCCGGGGCGCCGGGTTCGGTGCTGCGCACCGATTCCAGGGGACTGCTCGTGGCCTGCGGATCGGGAGCGGTGCTTCTACGGGAGGTTCAACTGGAAGGCCGCTCCCGAATGCACACCCGGGAATTTCTAATGGGCCACGCGATGGAGCCGGGTTCCATACTCGGGTGAGAGACCGCCGGCTTGGAAAAGGAAATGACACCACGGGGTGTTTCTGGCAGAACATCCGCACCCATGAACCAGTCCGCCACATGTCCGATCCCCCCACGGGACTGGCGGCGATGGATTCGCACCGCCTTGATGGGGCTGGGTTTGCCGCTTTGTTTTGCGGTCGGATTCGCCGCAATCGGGTGGGCGCTTCACTCGCGGGTGCCGCCGATCCGTGCGCGCAAAGTGAGCGACAAAATCGAGGCGTTCCACGCCGGGGGCGACGCCTTCGACACCTTGCTGGTCGGCTCCAGCCGCACGGCGGTCCAGATCGTCCCCTCCGAGTTCGACGCGGCCATGGCGGCCCGGGGAATCCCCACCCGCTCCTTCAATCTGGGGCTCGAAGGATTCCGTCCGCCGGATGACACGATGGTGCTTGAAAGAGCTCTGGAGAAACGCACCAAGCCCCTCAAGTTTCTGGTGGTGGAATGCAACCCCGTGGAATCGGTGCTGGAAAAGGAGGATCGCTGGACGTCGCCCTACATCTTCACGCACGACGCCCGGAGACTGGGCGTTTACTGGCGGCAGATTTGGGCCCATGAACGGTCGCTGGACATGAAAATTCGTTTCACCGCGCATCTCAAACACGTCACCAATTATCTGCCGGAATTCGTGGTCCATTTCCGGCACTTTGTCTGGAACGAATGCCGGATCAGCCGCGGCTCCCAACTGCTGCTCGCCTCCCTCACCGGTCAGCCCCAGGGCGAGAAACCACGGGCCTGTCCGCCCGACGGCTTTTATGTGAAGGACCGGCCAAAAAAAATCCTGCAGGGCGCGGAATTGACCCGCTACCGCCGGAAATTGGCGGAGCGAATCGCACTGCCCCCCGGGATCGGTCACGGAGACCGGGTGAGCCAGGATGAGTTGCTCGCCAAGAAAGCACTGGCCGAACGCCACGGGGCCACCCTGGTGCTGGTGTCCGCCCCGTTTCTCAAGGATTGGGTATTCACCATCCGCGAAGCGGACGGCGTGATCGTGCTGGATTATTCCGATCCCTCCCGGTTCCCGGAACTCTATTCCCCCGGTGGGCGCATGGACTTCGGACATCTGACCGCCGCCGGGGCGCGGATATACAGCCGCACTTTGGCCGACAGCATCGCGGAGGCGCTCAAGCCGCGCACACCATCACCATGATCGCCGCAGCACTGGCCAGGCCGGTATTGTTTGTGGAATTCCGGTTCCTCTGGATCTTCGCGATCATTCTGGGGATGCATTGGGCGCTGCGCAACCACACGGCGCGCAAGGTGTGGCTGCTCCTCGCAAGCCATGCGTTTTACACCTGCTTTTTTATCGGAAATCCGGCGGAGTTTTTTCCGAATCTGTTCGCCGGGAAATGGGCGGCGCTGCCGGAGGGCTGGTGGTTTCCCGCGCTGCTGTGGTTCAGCACCGGGATGGACTATGCGGTCGGTCTCGGGATCGAAGGGGCAAAGACCGAACGCGGACGCAAGATCTGGGTGGTGGCCAGTCTGATCGTGAATCTCGGGGTGCTCGGATTTTTCAAATACTACGGATTTTTCGAGGAGAACGTGCGGGCCGTGGTGGAATGGCTGGGGCTCACACCCGGGTGGGAACCCCTGCGCATCTTCCTCCCCTACGGCATCAGCTTCTACACCTTCCAAAGCCTCAGCTATTCCCTGGAAGTCTATCGCCGGCATCTCCCCGCCGAACGCAATTTCCTCAACCTCGCCATGTTCATCGCCTTCTTTCCGCAGGTGGTGGCCGGTCCGATCGTGCGGGCCATGACGTTCCTCCCGCAGACCCGGATCAATCCCCTCTGGAAAAACGTGGATGTGCGGGGGTGTCTCATCCTGTTTTTCACCGGGTTTCTGAAAAAGGCCTGCATCGGCGACACCCTCGGCACGGTGTCGGACAGCTATTTTGCGGCCCCGGAAAGTTACTCCGCCGTGAGCGCGTGGATTGCGACGCTCTGTTACGCGGGACAGATCTATTGCGACTTCTCCGGCTACACCGACATGGCCATCGCCATTGCCCGGATGCTGGGATACGAGCTGTGCGCCAATTTTAATTTCCCCTACTTCAGTGCCAGTGTGACCGATTTCTGGCGGCGCTGGCACATCAGTCTCTCTTCGTGGCTGCGCGATTATCTTTACATCTCGCTGGGCGGCAATCGCGGATCGAAACTCTTCACCTATCGCAACATGCTCATCACCATGCTGCTCGGAGGGCTCTGGCACGGGGCTTCCTGGACCTTTGTGCTCTGGGGCGGGCTGCACGGGCTCGCCCTCATCGTTCACCGCGAATGGGTGGCCCGCACGAATGGAATCGCCGCGGTGAGGGCCGCCATGCGCTGGCTGGCCGTCCCGGTCACTTTCTACTGGATCTGCATCACCTGGATCATCTTCCGCTCACAGGACGTTCGGATCGGGGGCGAGGTGGTGCGGCACGGATATGACATCGCGGGCCAGGCGCTCCGGTCGTTTGTTCTGTTCGATGCGAATGGCGGCACGAAGAGCGTGTGCGATCCAATGATCTGGTGGATCCTGGCCGCTTTGGCGGCGGTACACTTCGCCAACTCGCGCCGGTGGCTTTCCCGTTGGTGGCGGCTCCTGCCGGCATGGGCCTTCGCGGCGGTTCTGGGCGCGGGCTGGGCTCTCGCCCTTTTCATGAAACCGACGGTTTACAAGCAGTTCATTTACTTCCAGTTCTGATCCAAGCGGCATGAAGCCGGGGTTCATGTCCCATAAAAGTCATTATTTGGCATTTTCCTGATGCAAAGCTACGGCCAATGTTCCAGCCGTGCCAGCGTGAAGCCTCTCCGCGATCCAAGCCATTGTCATTGTGGTTTCACCTCTCAGGCGTCGGGCTGTTTTTACCTTGAACGGATCCATCTTCGGCAACCCATTTTCACAAGCCCGGCCCGGACGGGATTGAGATGAACATTCGGCTGTTACCATTTGGTGCCTCCTGACTCGACTATGGTTGCAAGGTCGGTGACGAACTGCCACTTGCGCTTGATGGCGGACGACGCAAAGCGTGCAGGTAAGCTGCCGCTGTGGCGAAGAAAGAGCTTGAACGTCTCGGCAAAGTCCTCGGCCGGACAGGTTGCGGCGTACGTGGAAACGAAATCCCGCTCGCTTCCGTTGCTGGGGCAGTCGGCGAAATAGCGCCCGCCAAATGTAGTGGTGAAACGCGACGAACGCTGAATGAGACTGGGATAGTAGTGGGCTACGGCGTGACCATACTCGTGACGGACGACATCGCGGAGTGAGCCGCGCTGCTGCCAAGGGCCGTGAAGAAGAACCCACTGCGGGATGTAGGTGTGACCCTCCTCGTAACCGAGTAGCGAGTGAAGTGGGTCCGACTGGTGAACGAAGAAGCCAAGCGCACCAGGCATCGTGATCTGTGGAAGCCAGCACCAATATACCTCGGAGTCGAGAAGTCTGCTTCCCTCGCTCCAGAATCCGGCGCGAGTAAGTTCGCGCTGCGTGGAGAGAGTTGCGAAATCGAGTTGTGCTTTACTGACTGACGCTCCGGTTTTCATATGTGGGTAGAAGAGCCTAACGTCCCCGATCACCTGCTACCACTTGCTTTTGGCACCAAAGCCTGCTCCGCAGGCGACGTGCCAAAAGTGCCGAAGGCATGGTAGTTAGGTGCATCGGCCTTATTGTTTTTCTGAATTAGGAATAGAAACTCGCGATTAGGTTCCTCTGCTTCTTTAATCCATTCCTTTGTCCATT
>DYRR01000126.1:0-3476 GCA_020718605.1 Chthoniobacter flavus
ACAGAAGACTGATTGCAATTTTGACTTCTGCTTCTACACCCCGTGAACGGCTACACATTTTCAAAGAGGGAACGGGACCACTTCGCGTGCCTCACCCTTTGCGGGCGATCACTTCGATCTCGACGTTGCATCCCAGGGGAAGCGCGGCGACCTGGATCGTGCTGCGGGCGGGATAGGGCTCGGAGAAATGCCGGGCATAGACTTCGTTGACCGATTTGAAATCGGCGAGGTCGGTAAGGAACATCGTGGTTTTGACGACATCCGCAAAGCCGATTCCGTGGGCTTCCAGCAGGGCGGCGATGTTTTGCAGGGCACGGGTGGCCTGGGCGGCGGCGTCCCCTTCGATCTTCTGGCCGGTGGCCGGATCGATCGGAATCTGACCGGAACAGAACAGGAAATCGCCGGAGATGACGGCTTGGGAATAGGGACCGACGGCCGTCGGAGCGGATGCGGAATTCAAGGCTTCTTTTTTCATGGGATTGGGTTGTTGGGTTGAAACGCTATTGCGCGGGTGATGGGAGGGCGTTGACAAACTTGATCGCGCCGCTTTTCCGCTGGAGAAATTCGACCGCCAGGGACTGATAGGCGATGGCACCGACATTGCGGGGATCGTATTCCAGAATGGCTTTGCCGAAGCTGGGAGCTTCGCCGAGGCGGATGGTGCGCGGAATGATCGTCTGATAAAGCACCTCGGAAAAATGTTTGCGCACCTCTTCGACCACCTGCTGACTCAGGTTGGTGCGGGCGTCATACATCGTCATGAGAATCCCGCCGATCCGGATATCGGGATTGATGCCCGAAGCGCGGATGCTGTCGAGGACCTGCACGATTTTCGAAAGTCCCTCGAGCGCGAAATACTCGCACTGCATGGGCACCAAAATCTCATTGGCTGCCGCCAGGGCGTTGGTCATCAGGATGCCCAGCGAGGGCGGGCAGTCGAGAATGGCGTAGTCGTAGGCGGTCTCCGCCTGGAGCGGGGAAAGAATTTCCCGGAGCCGTCCCAGATGGTTGTCCATGCGGGCCACCTCGATCTCGGCCCCGGCGAGATGGATGTCGGAGGGGATGATGGTGAGATTCTCGCGTCCGGTAGGCAGGGCGTTCTCGAGCACGCCGGCCTGGCCGACCAGTGCGCCGTAGATGCCGCGCTGCTCCGGATTTTCGATTCCAAGGGCACTGCCGGCGTTGCCCTGCGGGTCGAGGTCGATGAGAAGGATCCGCTTCCCGAGGCGCGCCAGAGAGAAAGAGAGATTCACGGAGGTGGTGGTTTTACCCACCCCGCCTTTTTGGTTTGCGACCGCCACGATATGCATGGCCCGCACCATACGTCGGGAAGATTTGTTTTGAAAAGCGGATTTCTCTCGCATCGCGCACGCTTTGTGCTTTAAATTGAAACCTTCAACCCATCAGCCCCACCTCCCATGAAATCCATTCTTCTGGTTTTTCTCGCACTCGGCCTTTCCTCCTGTGCACAGATGCAAGTCTCCAAGACCTATGTCGCCTCCGGGGCGACCGCGCCTAAATATATCTACATCCGACCGTTTCTTGTGCGGGAACACGGCATGAGCGGAGAACAGGGCGGCATGGGCGGGGGAAACCGGCCCATCCGCCAATCGATCGCTCCGGTCGAGTTTGCCAATATCCTGCAGGAGGAAATGAGCAAGATGGCGCCGACGACGGTGCTTGCCTACGATGAGGAAGCCCCGGCGGGCTGGCTGGTCGAAGGCGAACTCGACTTGGTTTTTGGCGGCAGCAATGTCGGGCGGCTGCTTCCCATCCCGATCGGCCCCCTGGGCATGTCGGTTCTCAAGGTGCATGTAAAGGTCAGTGATGTGCAGTCCGGCCAGGTCCTTTACGCGTTCGATCTCAGCGGCGGAAGCGATTTCACGGGTGCCTTCGGCAATACCGGCGCACCGGGGGTCGGCACGGCCCGCTCTTTCGACATGCGCAATGCCGCCGCCCGTATCCGGCACGAACTCACTCCCGACCGGAAACGTCTCGGCTATCGGGAAAACTGACCGCCTCGCTTTCGGCTTGGCGTCACCGGGGTTCCTGCGCTTAAGTCCATACCGTGCGTGACCCCGACTACCAGCCCGACCAGACATCGCCCGACACCGAGTTCGATGTCTCCCTGCGCCCCCCGCTTTTCGCCGAGTTCCTCGGCCAGCTTCGGGTCCGCGAACGCCTGGAACTGATGGTGGAAGCGGCCAAAACCCGCGGCGACGTTCTCGACCACATCCTGCTCAGCGGTCCGCCGGGTCTTGGAAAAACCACCCTCGCCTACATCCTCGCCAACGCGATGGGGGTGAACATCAAGAGCACCAGCGGCCCCATGATCGACAAAGCCGGGGATCTCGCCGGCCTGCTCACCTCTCTGGAACGGGGCGATATTTTGTTCATTGACGAGATCCACCGCCTTCAGCCCGCCATCGAGGAATACTTGTACCCGGCGATGGAGGATCTCAAGCTCGACATCATCATCGACCAGGGCCCCAACGCGCGCAGTGTGCGGCTCAATCTTCCCAAATTCACCCTGGTCGGCGCCACCACGCGCTCGGGCATGATCAGCGCCCCGTTGCGCTCGCGCTTCGGCATGGCGACCCGGCTGGACTATTACACTGCGGAGGAATTGCAGCAGATCGTGCTCCGCTCTTCGGGCCTGATCGGAGTGGCAATCTCGCCCGATGGCGCGGCGGAAATCGCCCGGCGCTCGCGCGGCACGCCCCGCATCGCCAACAATCTGCTGCGCTGGGTGCGGGACTTCACCCAGGTGAGAGTGGGCGGCCCCATCACCCAGGACAGCGCGGATCGCGCCCTCGCCATGCTGGAGATCGATGGGGACGGACTCGATGAAATGGACAAGCGTCTCCTCGAATCCGTGATCCACAAATTCGGCGGAGGCCCGGTCGGAGTGAACTCCCTCGCCGTCTCGGTGGGCGAAGACAGCGGCACCATCGAGGATGTGCATGAACCCTACCTCATCATGCAGGGCTACCTCAAACGCACGCCCCAGGGCCGCGTGGCCATGCCCCTCGCCTATGCCAAACTCGGGCTCCGCCCCCCGGCGTCGGCCGCCCAGTCGGAATTGTTCTGACGCACCGGAGTTCAAACCCGTGAATCCCATGAATCCAAAGATCGCCGTGGTGGGGGCCGGCTCCATCGGGCTTTACTATGGCGGATTGCTGGCGGCCTCCGGATGCGATGTCCATTTTTTGCTCCGCTCGGATTACGATGAGGTCCGGAAGCATGGGATTCGCATCGTGAGCAGGGAAACCCCGGTGGAAGTGCCGGTGGTTCAATCCTATCGCGACACGGCATCCATCGGCCCGTGCGATCTGGTGATCATCGCGTTGAAAACCACTTCAAACGGGGTGCTGACGAATCTCGTGCCACCGCTCCTCGGCCCGCAAACCACCCTTCTGACTTTGCAGAATGGACTCGGAAACGAAGCGCTGCTGGCCCGGCTATTTCCCGGACAA
>DYRR01000126.1:3576-6884 GCA_020718605.1 Chthoniobacter flavus
AAAAGACTCGCTGCTGCCAGATAGCGTCCGGGCATGGGAGGCGGAGGGATCGAATTTTCATAGAGGTATGTGGAGTTGACAAATTCGGGAGTTAGAACGAATGTTGCAATATGCCAATGGAAACCAAAGTTCGCAAAATCGGAAACTCGCTCGGAATTCTTCTGCCCAAGGAGGCGGTGCAGGCGCTCCGGGTTGAGGAGGGCGCGACGCTGTATCTTACCGAGGGGCCGAACAACTCGCTGGGCATCACGCCCGAGCGTCCGGGGTTTAAGGAGAAGATGGAAATCGCGGATAGCCTGATGAACAGGTATCGGAACGCATTCCGCGAGCTTGCCAAATGAAGGAGCCGAACTGGATTGACCGGGCAGAATGCCTTGCTTTTCATGATGTGCTGCTCGCCCGTTTTGGAGGGTTGGGCGGGATCCGCGACGAGGGATTGCTTGATTCGGCTTTGAACCGTCCGCTGCAACTTTTCCATTATGGCGACCCCAGCCTCTTTGACCTCGCGGCCTCTTATGCAGAAGGAATCGTGAAGAACCATCCGTTTCTTGACGGCAACAAACGCTCGGGTCTCATGGCGTCCGCGCTTTTTCTCGAAACCGACGGCTTCATCTTTGAGGCCCCCGAAGAAGAGGCGGTGCTGCAGACTCTCGCGCTGGCAGCGGGGGCGATTGGGGCGGCGGAATTCTCCGCGTGGCTCGCCAAGTCCTGTTCGCCGCGCTGAGCGGCACAGAACCGTTTCCGGCAATTGCGCACAGGCTCTCATTTCACGACGGGCAGGATGATCGCCGAAGGAGCCTCGGGCGACATGTGGAGGGTTTGTGCGGCAGGCTTCAGGTCCGCCGGAGACGCAGCGGGCTCGTAGGTTTGGGTGAACCGTCCCCTTTTTTCTTTGCCAGCACGGGGATGTGCGCTAGGGTTGCCGTCCGGTGCGGTGCTTCCGCTTCGCACCGGCTTTCACCTCCCACACTTCATTTCTATGAGCCTGATGAACCTGATCAAACCGCAGTTGCTCGACATTATCGAGTGGACCGACGATTCCCGCGACACACTTTCGTTCCGCTTTCCCGATGAGGACAAGGAGATCAAACGCGGCGCCCAATTGATCGTGCGCGAGTCGCAGGTCGCGCAATTTGTCTATCTCGGCGAATTCGGGGACACCTTCGGCCCCGGAAAACACACGCTGGAGACGGATAACATCCCGATTCTCACCACGCTCAAGTCGTGGAAATACGGATTTGAGTCGCCCTTCAAGGCCGATGTGTATTTCGTCAACACCCGCCTTTTCACCGGCAACAAATGGGGCACATCCAATCCCGTGATGATGCGGGACAACGATTTCGGGATCATCCGGGTCCGCGCCTTCGGCACGTTCGATTTCAAAGTGGTGGATCCCAAGTTGTTTCTCAAGGAGGTGGCCGGCTCGGATCATCATTTCCGGTTGGATGAATTTGCCGAGACGATGCGTTCCCGCGTGGTGAGCGTCTTCAGCGAGGCGTTGTCGGTCGCCAAAATCCCGGTGCTCGATCTGGCCTCGCGCTACAGCGAGGTCGGCGGAGCCCTGCTGCCTCTCATCAATCCCGCCATGACTTCCAAGTATGGCATTGAGATGACCGCGTTTATTCTCGAAAACGCCTCCGTGCCGCCGGAGGTCGAACAGGCCATCGACAAGCGCTCCAGCATGACCGCCGTCGGCAATCTGAACGATTATGTGAAATTCCAAATGGCCCAGGGCATGGAAAAAGGCGGTTCCGCCGGAGGCGCTGCGACCGAGATGGCGATCGGCCTTGCCATGGCCCGCGAGATGATCTCCCAGCAGCAGCAACCCCCCCCCGTGCCCGGACAGACGGCCACCCAGCCCGAGATTCTCACTCCGGAACAGGTTGCCGGAATTCTTGCCGTGACCGAGGCGGACGTGGTGGCCTCCATCGAGTCCGGAGATCTGAAGGGGAAGAAAATCGGCACCGCCTACCGGATCACCCGCATGGCGTTGGATGAATTTCTGGGTCGCTGAAACACCCCATGGTTCGCCGGTTGTTTTCCCGCACACTCCGCCCCGTGGCGGTGTGCGCAGTGGCGATGCTGGGTTGCGGTTCTGTTCCGGCCCAGGAGGCCATTCTGCCGGGCGATCCGGCCACCCTGTCCATGCGGGGAAATGTCGAGAAAGCCATTTCCCAGGGTCTGAACTATCTCGTCCAAAGCCAGAGTGCCGACGGAGTATGGTCCGCTTCCCAGGGCGTGACCGGACGGGCGACTCTGGTGCTTCTGCTTTCCCCGGTTCTGCCCGTGCCCGAGTCGCATGGCGAGGCCGTTGGCCGGGCAATTCCCGCGCTGGCTTCTTTTCTTCCCGACGCGCCGGTTGAGAACACGGCCTGGGCGGTGCTGGCACTCTCCGCCGCACCCGGCTCCGCACAGCGCCTTCTCGCCGCTCCCGGTGTCGCGCTGCTGAATGAGCGGCTTTGTTCGCAACTCTGGCAGATCCGCCATGGGGGCAACGGCCCCAAGGGAATGACCGTGGCCGATTTGGCACTGGCACTGGAGGCGTTTTTCTCAACAGAAACCGCCGTCGATCCCGCCGCCGCCACTCCAGATATCGCACTGCTCACCGGGTTTCTCCAGCGCTCACAAAATCTCGCGGGATTCAACCCGGCGCCCTGGGCCAGTGCCGATGTGGAAAACCAGGGTGGCTTTATCGACGCGCCGGGACACAGCGTGGCCGGAAAAACCGAGCTGCCCGAGGGAAAGGTTGAATTCAAATCCTACGGCGGCGCCACTGTGGCGGGATATCTGGCATTTCTGGATCTCGGAATCCGCCCCGATGATCCCAGGGTGAAGGCTGCTTCCGACTGGCTGCGGCGGCACTACGATCTGGCGGAAAATCCCCATCTCGGTCAGGACGGTCTTTTTATCTGGTATCACCTGCTTTCCAAGGCACTCAACCGCCGGGGGCAGCCCGTGTTGGTGCTGGACGACGGTCGGCAGATCGAATGGCGCACCGAGTTGGCGCGGCGCATCCTGGATCTGCAAAAACCGGACGGCAGTTGGGTCAACACCAACGCCCGCTGGAATGAAACCGACCCAGCACTCTGCACCGCCCTGGCCGTGCTCACTCTGCAAACCCTCCACTCGGGCCTGTAACTCCCGGCACTTCGATGGGGTCCCTTACTTGAGCAGACTCTGGGATGGGCCACACTTCGTGGGGTGGATTTTGGCGATCTCCAAGGCGCGAGGAGGACGCTGCCCAGAGATGCAGGAAAGCCTCGGGGCATGAACCTCAACGGAAATCAAAAATGTCGGCGTTCGGAGAG
>DYRR01000127.1 GCA_020718605.1 Chthoniobacter flavus
TGAGGTTCTCTCGTTCCACAGAGCCGAAGGCAAGAAGTCCGGGAACACCCGGTAGGAATCAGCCAACCAACCGCGCGGCTTCGTCCGAAAGAGTATGTTCGAACGCGGTGGCATAAGCGTCAAGCGTGGACGCCTTGAGACGGAGTTGACGCCCGATCTCCCTCCACGTCGAGACAGTCCTCACCACCTTACGAAGAATGGACCTCGCCTCGCGCCCATCCAGACCAAAGCGCGGCGCAGCCGCGAGGGCAGCGGCGATGCTTGGCTCATCCATGGTTTCGAAAATGGCTGTTTGGGGGACTTTCGCCCGATCGATTTCTGGCACGGGATTGAGGTCGTAAGCCGGGGACAATGACCAGCGTCCCGCCACTTCCATGAGAAAGGCGTGATTGCGAATATAGGCAGCCGCGCAATTTCTTCAGCGCCATATTGCATGAGGGCCCGCAGGATCGCATCCTCTTCGTTCTCAACCATTATCCCGAAGCCGCGCTGGCAAAACTGACGTTTGCAGACAAGTCGGGGGGCAGTTTGGAGGACCTCGATACCGGAACAATCTTCAAACCAAATGCCGGCTCCATGGAACTCGATCTTGATCGGAAGTCCGCCAGAGTATTTCGCGTTCTTTGAGAGGAATACAAGGATGAGAAATATTCCTCTTTCTGCGCTATTTCTGTTGCTGGCGATAGGCGAGTCGGTTTTAGCCGGCAACGGTGTGCCAATACGGGTGGCCTGTGTGGGGGACAGCATCACAGAAGGGGCCGGAACGGCTCCCGGAAGATCGTATCCCAATCAGTTGCAGGAAATGCTGGGAGACAAATGGCTCGTGAAGAACTTCGGGATTGGCGGGAGGACCCTGCTGCGCAAAGGCGACATGCCCTACTGGAACGAAACGATCTTCCAAGACGCATGCACTTTCCAGCCCGACATTGTTGTCATCATGCTCGGAACAAACGATCTTAAGCCGGGCAACTGGGTGCATGGCGAGGAGTTTGCCGCGGACTATCTGGACCTTGTGGAAGTCTTTCAAAAACTGGAAAGCCATCCGGGTGTCTTCCTTTGCACCCCCTGCCCGATTCCCGATCCCGGAAACCATGGGATCAACGAGGCGGCTCTGGAGAAGGAAATCCCGTTGATCAGGAATCTGGCCCGAAAGAAGGGGCTTCGGATCATCGACGTTCACTCCGCATTGAAGCTCCATCCGGAACTGCTTCCGGACCGGATTCATCCGAACTCGGACGGAGCAACGATCATCGCTGAAACGGTTGGTCGCGCGATTTCGTCTCCCGGATCACCTTAGCGACATCCTTGAAAATCCTCCCATGAATTGCAGCACCGGAGGACAGGCATCAGTTTTCCTGAGGCAACAGGTGCTGTGAACGAATTCTTCTGCGCGGAGACCTTGCGGCGGCACATATTTTCCAATGAAAACGCAACCAATGAACTTTGTGTTTTATATGCCGGATTCGATGCGGGCCTAGAGTGTGCTTTCCGATCACGGCGATTTTGCCGGCGATTACGGCCTCGGGCACAAGACGTGGGCTGCGCTTGAGGATGTGATGCTGCGTGTGCCGTTCATCGCGCGCATTCCGGGAGCGGTGCCCTCGCATCGCGTTTCCGAACCCGTTGAGCCTAAATACGGCAGTTGAACCGCTAATAAACGCGAATGGACGCTAATCACCAATGACTTACAAAAGGTGAATCGTTCATCTGCCGGGTGAACAGTTGCGTCGTTGTATTTTACTTATTTTCAATGCTTTATTCGCGTTCATTGGCGTCCATTCGCGGTTTTTAGTTGAGTTGTTCGATCTGATGGCATCCGTTTTGGACTTGGCTGGAGTCCGGGCCAATCATCACCACTTCGCGCGCTCACTCGTCCCTCAATTGCGGGGAGCCTCCGGCGATCCGAATCGGATCGTGTATGCCGAAGGCGGCCAACCTCGCGGCGAGCCGCACAATCTCGACCCGCACTATGGGGATGGGATCTTGATTCGAGAGACCCGGTGTGTTTATCACGCCATGGCGCGGATGCAACAAAATCTGATTTTCGCCGCACTTCCTTGAATCCGAGGTCAGGCTCCGCAGCACTTCTTATACTTCTTGCCGCTTCCGCACGGGCAGGGATCGTTGCGTCCGGGAGTTTTTTCAACCAGAAAACTGGGCGCGGTTTTCCGCCTCTGGAGGCTGTTTTGGTAAATACGTCGCAAGGTCGCATGCCGGTTTGCGAGAATCTCCCTCAAGTTGGGGATTGCCACTTTCAGGGACGCCAATAATTCCTTTGCTACAGCCGAGACGCCGAGGCCTTCGGAAACGTTTTTGAGTGTTCCACTCGCATAGTTGTAGCGAGTGGCGATCGTTTCGTCCGACGGTTGTTTGGGAATAAAATGGATCGCGGCATCGGCGCAGTCGCACTTTGGCTTTACGCAATACTGATCATCAATGAGCCATTCCTCTTTCCCGTGAAAAAATACCACTGGCTTTGCGTATGGCAAAATCTCGTAATACCCCGCCATCGATCCGATCGAGACCTCAAAAGGGAACGATGCGTCGAGATCCTCAAGGACGGCACATTCCGTATAATATTGTTTTTTTCCGCAGTAGGCTTGCTTCAGGATTTCCCAATCCTTTTCGGGAATTTCCGCGCCCGCCAGTTGGCTGCCCTGCGTGTGAAGTTCCTTGGTGTTGGAAATTTTTCGGCTCTCCAGATCGCACTCGACACGAACCGGGGAATCACTGGTCCCACTTGAAAGCATGAGGTTGATGTGCCGACAGTCGCAGGTCGGATTGGAACACACTTCCACAGCCACCTCAAAGACCATCGGACCAAAGGCTGCGGCTTTCAAGATCTGGGCAGCCTGCGGGTCGGCTGACTTTTCAAATTCAAGCAACATAGGCATCACCATGATCCGGGAGATGGAATTCTGCAACCCGCAGTTTTCCACAGTAGTTATTGAAAATCCGCGCGGGTGATGCATAGTGGGCCTCTGCAACATCCCATGCGCATTTTACATTTCATTCTTGTCCTAGCCTTCGTGTCCGGCACCGCGCACGCCCAGCAAACAGCCTATCAGGCCCTCCGCACATTGGCGGAGCAAAAGGACAGGACCTATCTCCAACGGGTCATCGAAATCCGGGGCGACCAGGGCGTCCCCCAGCCGCTGGTCTGGAAAATCACGATCGACGATCCCTCGGCGCGAGGAGGGGTGCGCGAATTTGAAATGAGCGGCGGGCGCATTCTTTCCGAGCGCGCCCCGGTGCGGATTCTCGGCGGAAGCGGACCGCGCTATGTGGTGAGCCTGAAAAATCTCAATCTCGATTCCGATGGCGTCTTCCGCATCGTCAACGCGGTCGCGAAAAAAGAATATGTGGGGTTTGACAGTGCCAACTACCTGCTGCGCGCCGATGATTCCTCGGGAACATCGGTCTGGAATGTGAATCTGGTGGATTACACCGGCACGATGGTTGGCACGATTGCGGTCGCCGGCGCATCGGGCACCGTGGTTCACACCGCCAACATGACCCGCCGCAACGCCGCGAATCCAAACACCTTTTCCGGCACGATGACCGAGCCCGCCGACGGGGGCTTTGCCGGACGCGCCGGACGCACGCTCAACAAAGCCGGCGAGTCGGTGCGCAAGGGCACGCTGCGCACCTATGACACCGTGAAAGGATGGTTCGGCGGATCGACCTCCCAGAGCGGCCAGAACCCGGCGCAGTCGTCCACCGATTAATCCCCGCCATGCTGCTCTGGATTATTCTCCTCGCCCTCGCCGGATCGCTCCTGATTTTTTCCGAGGTGTTTGTTCCGGGCATGATTCTTGGATTTATCGGCGGATGCGCCATGGTGGCCGCTGTCCTGCTGGGCTACTTTCACTATGGGTTCATCGGGGGATCGGTCGCGGCTCTTGCGGTGATGGTCTTGAGCGGGGTGGCTGTCGGACTGGGACTGCAATTCTTTCCAAAATCCGCCGCCGGAAAAATGCTCACGCTTCGTGGATCGCTCGACGGCGCCGTCTCGCACGCCCCTCATGCCGCGTTGATGGGATTGCGCGGCACGGCCCTCACCACACTGCGCCCTTCGGGCATGGCACAGATCGAAGGACGGCGCGTGGACGTCATGGCCGAGTCGGACATGATCGAAGAGGGAAGCGAGATCGAAGTAATCGCGGTTGAGGGCTCGAAAGTAGTTGTCAGGCGTCCGTCCTGAGGTATCCTTCGTTTCCAGTTTTCCCGCGCAATGGAGCGTCCGAAAACCCAACCCCACACCCACTATTCCAACCCATGCCAGGCGCCAATCTTCTCATCCTAGTCCTCCTCGGCGCGGCCGCGATTGTCGGCCTCGTTTTTGTCGTCATTCTCTTCAACTTCCTCGGCATCTGGATCCGGGCCCGTGTCGCGAACGCGCCGGTGGGCCTGTTCAACATGGTCGCCATGCGTCTGCGCCGTGTGCCGGTGGGCCTCATTGTGGATGCCCGCATCACGGCGGTGAAAGCCGGATTGCACGTCGATGCCGACCTGCTCGAAGCCCACTATCTTGCGGGTGGCAACATTGAGCACCTGGTGCTCGCGCTCATCGCTGCGGACAAAGCCGGAATCACCCTTGATTTCAACCGCGCCTGCGCCATCGATCTCGCCACCAAGGGCACGGGCAAGACCGTGCTTGAGGCCGTGCGCACCAGCATCAATCCCAAGGTCATCGACTGCCCCAATCCCAGTTCCGGCAAGAACACCATCGACGCCGTGGCCAAGGACGGCATCGGCGTGAAGGTGAAAGCCCGCGTGACGGTCCGCTCCCATCTCGACCGTTTTGTCGGCGGCGCCACCGAGGAAACCATCATCGCCCGCGTTGGCGAAGGCATTGTGAGCTCGATCGGCTCCTCCATGTCCTACAAAGAAGTCCTTGAAAATCCCGACCGCATCTCCAAAGCCGTGCTCGGCAAGGGGCTCGACAGCAATACGGCGTTCGAGATTCTCTCCATCGATATCGCCGATGTGGATATCGGCGAAAACGTCGGTGCCAAACTCCAGGCCGAACAGGCCGAGGCGGACAAACGTGTTGCCCAGGCCAAAGCCGAAGTGCGGCGCGCCGCCGCAGTGGCTGTCGAACAGGAGATGGTCGCCCGCACCCAGGAGATGCGCGCCAAGGTCGTGGAAGCCGAAGCCGCGATCCCCATCGCCATGGCCGAGGCGTTCCGCCAGGGCAACCTCGGTGTGCTGGATTACATGCGCCTGAAAAACATCCAGGCCGACACCTCCATGCGCCAGTCCATCGCCGGCCCGGGCCAGGGCGGAGACACCCAGAAATAGTCCACGCCTCCCGTTTCTCTTCCCGCGCGGGAATCCGCTCCGCCAATGCCCGAGCAACTCATATTTGTCCTCGTCTTCGTTTTGATCAGCGTGCTCAACGCGGTCTTCAGAAAAGGCGGTTTTCTGGAGAAAATGAAAGAGTCCGGCGAATCGTCCCCACCCGACCTGCCGTTTCCCCATGCAGCGGACACCGGTGAGTTGCATCCGCATCGGCCGACATCGGTGAGTCCTCCGCCCACCCCCGGACAATCCGCCGAGGAAGTCCGGGTGCGAAAATTTCTGGAGGCACTCGGCCTGCCCCCCGAAGCAATGCCACCCGCCCGCGAGACACAGCCTGCCCGCCGCGAAGTGACGGCCCCCCGGCGGCGTCAGGCAACGACTCCCGCGCCGCAGCCCCGGGTGCCTGTTCCCAAGCCCACGGTCCGGCGGGGCATCGAGCCCCCTCCCCGGCGCGAGTACACGGGCACCATCCCCACACTCGCCCCAAAGTTGTCCGAAGCGGAACAGGCCGCCCTGAACCGGCTCGAACAGGGCATGCAAAGCCCCTTCGATATTCGTCCTGCGGCGAAACCCGCCACCGGGATCTCACCCGCCGGCCATGGCGGGATCAGCATCCGGGATTTGCTCGCCTCCCCCGGGAATCTCCGGGCCGCCGTCGTGATCCGCGAGATTCTTGACCCACCTGCCGGACTGCGGGATCCCGCATTGTGACAAGATTGTCACATTATTGATATCGCGCTTCGGGCAGGCTCCTTTCATGCCTTTTCCCGACTCCACAACCGACTTCTATTCATGGCAGACTATCGCACCGGCTGGATTTCCGACATTCACCTCGGCACACGCGGCAGCAAAGCCGAAGCGGTCCTTGAGTTTATCCGGATACACAATTTCGAAACGCTCTATCTCGTGGGGGACATCCTGGACATCTGGGCTTTGCGGCGCGGAATATTCTGGCCTCAAACCCACAACGACGTGATCCAGAAACTGCTGCGCGCGGCGCGCAAAGGGACCCGCATGATTTATATCCCCGGCAACCACGATGAGTTCATCGATGGATTTCTCGGCCACTACGGCAGTGTGGAGATCATGAAAAACGACATTCATGTCACCGCCGATGGAAAGCGGATTTTTATCATGCACGGACACGAACTCGACACCGTCGTGCAGAATCTCGGCTGGCTGGCCCATGTTGGCGACCTGGGTTACAAGGTGCTCTTGAGACTCAATGGCGTGGTCAATTTCTTCCGGAAACGCTTCGGGATGGGATATTGGTCGCTGAGTGCCTACGTGAAGAACGAAGTCAAGAACGTCGTCTCATTCATCGGGAAATTCGAGGAAGCCGTCGTGCGATACGCCCAAGACCAGGGAGTTCAAGCCGTGCTGTGCGGCCACATCCACCATCCCGCGATGCGCCAGATCGGCGACATCGAATATCTGAACTGCGGCGACTGGGTGGAGAGCTGCACCGCATTGGTCGAAACCCACGACGGCACGATCGAACTTCTGCAGTTCCCGCCCATCCCCGTCCCCGTCCCGGCGG
>DYRR01000255.1 GCA_020718605.1 Chthoniobacter flavus
ATCGGAACTCTGCCGCTTTGCCCAGAAATGCCCCGCCCCCAATCCGATGCCCACACCGATCAACAGGATTAAGACACCCCCGGTCAGGGAGAAAGATGATCTGCCGGCCTCGTTCATGCTCGAAACAGTATCCACCCGAACCGGGGAGGAAAGCTCAAAAATCGTTCAGCAGCGGGCGGGCCGTAATAGGGGCGGTCCTATACTTGTGTGGGGCGGGTCAGACCGAAACCAGCGGGGCGAGAAACTGATAAGAAATTGCTGTTTGAGCGCCTCGCGCTCGACGATGCGGTGGTCGGTGCTCGCGTTTCCGTGCGTTTTTCAGACGCCATCGTTCCAGTCACCGATCACCGACGGATGCCATTCGGCCGTCAAGGGGTCGCGGATGGATCTCCATTCGGCCACATCCGTGTTCTTTTCATAAGCCGCTCCTGACGGAGCTTGGGGCTTTGGCGGCGTGGTTTTCTACAAATATGGCGCACCCACGGCGCTGGGGGGCGGGTCGCACGATGCCGCGCCTACGGGGGTGGGAGATGGCGGCACTACGGTTACTTGCCGGCCTTGGGGGCTATCGCGACGTTGCCTTCCTCGATCCGCACGCTCGACACTTTTTTCAGAATGGCGGAAATCTGGGGGTCGTCATTTAGCTTCTGGGCAAAGTTGACGTTGCGAATGCTCCCCATGATCGTCTCGGGTATCTGTCGCCCGTTGACCTCGATGCGGTCCAGCGAGACGCGCAGATTCCCCTCATTGAAGGTCGTTTTGAATGTGCCGGCGCCGTTCAGGTAGCGTCCGCCCAGGAAGCGGATGTTGTTCAGTGGAATGCTGACCTGCGCGCGGGCCAGCCCGTTTTCGATGTTCACGAAAAGTTTGTCCCGGATTTGCGACAGCTCCGGGCTCATCGAGATCAGCCCGTTGAGGTCGCGCGCGCTCAGGACGAGCGGCTGAGTGGCGGTCCCGCTTGCGACCGAGTCCTTGAACGCCGTCACTTTGGTCTGCACCTGCGCGGCTTCCGCCTGGGTCATCTCCACCTTGGGCAGTTGCGCCGGCTTGGTGTCGGTCCAGGTGTTCAGCGCCTTGCGCACGGTCAGGTAGCCCACAGCCACTCCGGCCAGGATGAGAAGGACGAGGATGACGGCAAAAATGCCGACATAAAACATGCAGCCGCGACGCTGTTTCGGCTCGGGGCTGGGGGGGATTGTCGTGCTCATGGTTTATTTTCTAGGCGCGCGTTTGAAGGACAGCTTCGGTTTCGAGGGCGGGGGAAGCGGCATTCTGGGCGGCGGCTGTGGCGCGGCGGTCACGGGTGGCGGCTCGACGCGGACCGGCGCGCCGGGGTGCTTGTGCTCCGGAGCGACGATGTCCTGGATTTTGGCGGCCAGCTCGCCGATTTTTATGTCCGGCAGCTTGAGTTCGCCCATGATCCACTCATG
>DYRR01000256.1 GCA_020718605.1 Chthoniobacter flavus
ACGCTTGCCCCCTCCGTATTACCGCGGCTGCTGGCACGGAGTTAGCCGGGGCTTCCTTTGCCGGTACAGTCAAAACGGGGCTGATTAGCACCCCGCCGATTCTTCCCGGCCGACAGGAGTTTACAATGCAGAGCACCTTCATCCTCCACGCGGCGTTGCTGCGTCAGGCTTTCGCCCATTGCGCAAAATTCCCCACTGCTGCCTCCCGTAGGAGTCCGGACCGTGTCTCAGTTCCGGTGTGGCCGTTCACCCTCTCAGGCCGGCTACCGATCGATGCCTTGGTGGGCCATTACCCCGCCAACTAGCTAATCGGCCGCGGTCCCCTCTGAATGCGCCAGGCCTTGCGGTCCCCGGCTTTGCTCTCCCAGGCCGACGCCCGAGAGACATCATGCGGTATTGTCCCGGGTTTCCCCGGGGTATCCCCCACATCCAGGCAGGTTAACCACGTGTTACTCACCCGTTCGCCGCTTTACTCAGGATTGCTCCCTTTCTCGCACGACTTGCATGTGTTAGGCACGCCGCCAGCGTTCACTCTGAGCCAGGATCAAACTCTCCAAAAAAAGTTTGAAACTTGTCTCAACACTCGGCCCGAAGGCCTCGTGCAGATATACGTTTTTAGATAGGACACCGAGCCAACGGCTCGACATCCCGGACTCGTCCCGCCGGACGAGCCCCTCAAAGGAATCACGTAAATCCCCGTAAGGACTGGACTTGCGTCCACCCCCACGGGTTCGTCTCTGTTCAGTTTTCAAGGAACCGGTGCCGTCTAGCGGCGGATTCCCAGTCTCTCGCGAGTTCCGTTTTCTGTCAACAGCTTTTTCTTGGGGCCGCCTCGAGGGGGGCCGTCAAGGAAATTGCTCTCGTTTGTTTTCGGGTTTTGCTCGCTGGAAAGATCGGGCCCGGGCACCGCCGGGGCAGTGGAAGATACGGAACTCGCCGCGGCATGTCAAGCGGATATTTCAATTGAAGCGAAAAAAGTTCACGCGGCCTTCTCGCCGCCCTCCCCCGCCGGGGAAAAGAGCGCCGGGCCAGGGCGACCGTGCGGCCTGGCCGGCAACGGCTCCGAACGCCAGGGCAGGAAACCACGGGAGACGAAAACAACCCCTATCCCGCTCCGGGATAAGGGGTTCCACCGCCGCACATTTCCGTCCTGTCTTCTGGCTGGGAGGGTAAGGGAGGACCGGAGTGCGACGCAATCCCACCAAGGTGGGATTTCCGGGAGGACGCGCGCGGGAAGCTCTGAGCCGACCGGATCCCGGAGGAGGCCGTCAGGAAGGGAAGACCAGCCGGCGACCGGCGACAGACCAGCCCCCGGAGAGAAGGCGGGCGAGCGTGGCGGGGTAGAGACGGTGCTCGGCGGCGAGAATCCTGGCCGCGAGGGCCTCCACGTCGTCGCCCGGGAGGACCGCGACGGCCTC
>DYRR01000128.1 GCA_020718605.1 Chthoniobacter flavus
TTGTCCTCCAGGCCGGTTCGGACACCCCCGCGGCTTGCGATCGCGAGCAGATTTGCCCGGAGTTGGGATCGCCCGATCCCCCCCACGGACCAGAGCGAGGGCTGGGGCAGATCCCGGATCAGGATTCCCAAAATGCCGGGATCGCAGGGCAGGCCCTGTGCGTTTCCCAGCATTAGGTTGAAGTAGTGGGGAGGCTGCAGAAGTGCGCGCCTTTCCAGATGGCGAACCACCTCCAGCATTCCAAAGTCAAATATTTCCAGCTCGGGAAGAATCCGTTTTTCCAGCATCCGTGCCGCCAGGGCGGCAATATGCTCCGGGGGATTGGCGCTGGTGGTCCGGCTGAAATTCAACGAGCCCGGAGTCAGGGATGCCATGTCCGGTTTCGCGTCTCCGTCCAGTTCCAGGGGAGCCAGCCGCTCTTCCAAAGAGGCGCCGTTCCGTCCGCTCAGGGAAATGCAGGTCACCAATTCCGGTGCAAATTCGCGGATCCCGAGAATAATTTTTGAATACACTTCGGGATCCAAAACCGGCAGATCATCCGGATTGCGGGCATGCAGGTGTACGGCGGTGATGCCGAGCCGCACGGCCATTCGCACCTCTTTGATGATTTCCCGGGGCTGTAGTGGGACTCCGGGATGAGCTTCCCGGGTCGGCACCATTCCGGTGGGTGCGAAATTGACTATGACCGGATGAATGGAATCTGAAGATGAGTTCATTCGTTCAAATTGGGCGTCAGGCGACCAAATCATACATCCGAACCACAGCGGGCTGCTGCTCCGGAGGCACCCGCATGAGGAAGTCGATCCCCCCCATTGCGGGGTGGTATCCATGTGCAAGGGTTTCCGGGATCGGGAGTGAGCGAAAAAAACGCAGACCCAGACCGGCCGCCACAAAGGGCTCGACACTGTAGAGATGGCGGCCCTCCTCCCTGTTCACAAACTCTGTCGCACTCATGCATTTACAAATAGCGAAAATCCGCCCCTCTCTGCGCAGGGATTTGTCCACCTCCGCCTCCCTGGAGTCCACAAGACGGGTGTGAATTCCAAGCTCTGAACACACTTCCTTTGTTGAACGAATACAGAGATCGGCAAGCGACGGAGTCGGGTCCGCCAGGATGCGTTCCAAAAGGGCTCTTACCCTGGCATAATTGGGGGCTCGATGGTAGGTGATCTCAATCGAACGGAAAAACTTTTTGGTCCACTTCCAGTCCAGAATTTGAATCTGGCAGGAAAGCGTGGTGTGTGGCGCGAATTTGACCGGCATGCCAATCCATGAGGGATTTTTCCCAAGGGGAAGCTTGTGGCGGTGCGCATAACCCCACCGGTTGAATTGGGTCTCCACCTCGCACACATGACAATCCACCGATGCAATCACCTGAAAATACCGCAGATATGGCAAAAAATAGGGGATGTTGATCGCTGTGCGCATTCTGGTTCAAGGATTTTCCCCAATGCCGGGGGGCAACCTGGTTGGTGTGGGCGGTGCATGCGAAGACTTGCCCCGCTGTATCGATACAGGCCGGGGGTGTCAGCCAAAAAAGCGGGCCGCAGTGACGCGGCCCATCTTTAAAATTAATCAGCCACCGGAATCAACTTTGTGACCCGGTGGGGCAAACGGAATCCGGTTCAGGCGTTGAAGCGGAAGCGAACCTTGAGACGTTTTGCGTTCGCCTTGGCCTTGCGGCGTGTTTTCTGAGTGGGCGTCTCAAATGCGCGCAGACGACGCACTTCTTCGAGAATCCCCTCGGAATCGAGTTTGCTCTTCAAACGCTTGAGAGCCCGATCAATGGGCTCGCCTTTTCTGACAACGACTTCTGGCATGGTGGTGACCTCGGTGGTGGTGGTGGATCGGATGGAGTGAGTGATGCCCTTTTTCGGGCCGGGGCAGGACATTAGCCCAATCCCGAAAGGAAAGTCAACTCATTGTGAATAACTTTTTCGTTTTAAGAGTAAAAATGCCCATTTTCGGGTCGGTTTCCAGGGTTGTTTTGGCAAAAAATCCAGCCGATGGAGCGCACCGGGCGCTCAACGGGAAGAGACCCGGTATCCCGAGTCCATTCAAAATGTCCGCCCCTCGATGAGAGGAGATCCATCGAATTTCAGTGGCTCGGGTTTTTTCATTTGTAGCCTTGACTACATAAGGTGGTGGTGTATTCATTCCGTCAAATTATGTTTTCACGCATCCACTCCGGCCCCGGCCCCCTGCGCATCGCCTCGGAAGATTTGCTGAAAGCCATCGTCCATCAGGACCGGCTGGAAACCCGGTGGAATGTCCGCGATTTTTTGGATGTCATTCGTCTGCCCCGCGAGGATGCGGTGCTCGAGTTGCTCGTCCGCGAGGGAATGATCTCTTCCGCAGCGGGCTCCGGCTGGATGCTCACCGCCAAGGGGCGCGAACGCGCGGTGGAACTTCTCCGCGCCCACCGCCTGTTGGAAACCTTTTTTGCGCGCCGGGGGGAGGGGACTGCGGGTCTGCACTCGGAGGCCGACAAAGCGGAGCATCTGCTTGGCACCGAGGAGATCAATGCGCTGGCCGATTCGTTGAACCGCCCGAGGTTTGATCCGCATGGCGATCCCATTCCCCCGCGTGCGGCCGAATTCTCCCCACCCCGTCCGGTCTGCCTGCGCGACTGGCCTCCGGGGACAACGGCGCTCATCGCGCATGTCGAGGACGAACCGGTTGAGGATTTCATCCTGTTGAACGGCCTTGGATTGGTGCCGGAGTTGCCTGTGAGCGTGCTGGGTCACAGTGAGACGGAATCCCTGCTTCTCGTCGCCGGGGAACGCATTTCGATTCCCGCCCGGGCGGCGGCCCATGTGCAGGTGGGGCCGTTGCCGGAAGGCGGGCCGTCCCCCGGGGAACTCCGGCGGTTGTCCACATTGCGCGACGGCGAGGCCGCTGTGGTGGAGTTCCTCTCCCCGGCGTGCATGGGTCCGGAGCGGCGGCGGTTGCTCGACCTCGGTCTGGTGCCCGGCAGCCGGGTGCAGCGCGAATTTTCCAGCCCCATGGGAAGCCCCGTGGCCTACGCGGTGCGCGGTGCCGTGATCGCCCTGCGCGAATCCCAGGCGCGCAATATCTTCATCCGGAGCACCCGGCCATGAGCACCGCCTGCCCGCCAGACGCCTGCGCACGATGCCCCTCCAGCCGGGTGGCGCTCGAACGGCTCGGAATTCACATGGAAGGATGGGATTTTGTCGTCGCCCTGGCGGGCAATCCCAACACGGGCAAAAGCACGGTGTTCAACCGTCTCACCGGACTGCGCCAGCACACCGGCAACTGGCCGGGAAAGACGGTGTCCCGGGCCGAGGGAGGATTTCTTTTGGAAAACCGCCGCTATAAACTCGTGGATCTGCCGGGCACATATTCTCTGCTCTCCGCGTCGCCCGATGAGAAAATTGCGCGGGATTTTGTCCTGTTTGGCCGACCCGATGTGGTGGTGATCGTCGCCGATGCGTCCAGCCTGGAACGCAATCTCAATCTGGCGCTTCAGGTGTTGCAGATCACCGACCGTGCGGTGCTCTGCCTCAATCTCATGGACGAGGCGGCGGCACACGGCGTGGATGTCGATGTGCGCGGGTTGGCGGCGGATCTTGGCATCCCGGTGGTGCCGTGCGCGGCCCGCGAAGGCCGGGGGATCCCGGACCTCATCCATGCGATCCGGGATGTGGCGACAGGGGGGTTCCGTTGTTCGCCGCCCCGGTTTTCGCCCGAGATTCCGGGACTCCGGGAGGCCGTCGGTGTGGTCGCGGCATCTTTGCTGGAGCGGTATCCCGGTCTGCCCCACGCGGACTGGATTGCGCTCCAACTGCTGGACGGCGATGCGACCCTCGCGGAGGCCGCTGCAGACGGCACCCTCGGCTCTCTGGCGCAGGATTCCAATGCCTCCCTGCTGGCCACCACTCCATGAACCCACCCGATCTTCAGCAACAAATCGAGAATCTGCGCTGGCAATTGCCGCGCAATTTTCACGACCGTCTCTCGGAATCGCTCTATGGCGAGGCCAACCGAATCGCCTCGCGGCGGACCGCCCGCTCGGGCACCTCGCGCCGCCTGGCATTCCAGCGAAAACTGGACCGCATTCTCACCAGTCCGTGGACCGGGTTTCCGGCGATGGCGCTCATTTTGGCGGTGGTGCTCTGGGTCACCATCATCGGGGCCAATGTTCCCTCGGGCATGCTGGCCACGCTGCTTATCGACAAGACCCAGCCCTTTCTGCACAGACTGGCGGACAGTGCCGGTGTCTGGTGGTGGCTCTCCGGGTTTTTGATCGACGGCGTATATCTCACCGGCGCGTGGGTGGTGAGCGTGATGCTCCCGCCCATGATGATTTTTTTCCCGCTCTTTACGCTGCTCGAAGATCTCGGATATCTGCCGCGGGTGGCGTTCAATCTCGACCGGTTGTTTGAAAAAGCCGGGGCGCACGGACGGCAGGCACTCACCATGACGATGGGTCTGGGCTGCAATGCGGCGGGGGTGGTGGCGACGCGGGTCATCGATTCCCCCCGCGAACGGCTCATCGCGATGATCACCAATAATTTCTCGTTGTGCAACGGACGCTGGCCCACGCAGATCCTCATCGCCACGCTGTTCCTCGGCGCCCTGGCACCGGCACCGCTCGGAGCCTTGGCGGCTGCAATCTCGGTGTTTGCCGTGGCGGCACTGGGATTTGCCCTGGCGTTTCTCTCCTCCTGGATGCTGGGGCGCACGGTTCTCAAGGGCGAGGCCTCGGCGTTCAGCATCGAGCTGCCTCCCTACCGTCCGCCCAATATTCTGCGGACACTCTACACGTCGGTCATCGACCGCACGCTGTTTGTGCTGTGGCGCGCCGTGGTCTTCGCGCTGCCCGCCGGAGCGGTGATCTGGCTGATCGCCAATCTCGGCTTGGGCGGGCACAGTATCGCGTGGTGGATGGTGACGGGCCTCGATCCTGCGGCGTGGTATCTGGGCCTTACCGGGGTGATTCTGGTGGCCTATATCGTGGCGATTCCCGCCAATGAAATCGTGATCCCAACGGTGCTTATGCTTACGGTCCATATGGCCGGGCTTTCCGGCGTGGGCGAGCAGGGCACCGGCGTCATGTTCGAGACCTCCGAGGACTCCGTGCTGAGGCACATTCTCGAAGCCGGAGGCTGGACCACGCTCACTGCGGTGTGTCTCATGCTTTTCAGTCTGTGCCACAATCCGTGTTCCACCACTCTGTTCACGATTTACAAGGAAAGCGGCAGCCTTAAATGGACGGCGCTGGCCGCATTTTTGCCATTGGTGTTTGGCGTGGTGCTGTGCGCCTCCGTCGCCGCGGTCTGGCGGCTCTGCGCGGGGGGATGAGTCTGGTGGTGTTCGGATTTCAGAAAACAGAATGAAAGCACAAAAAAACATCCCGCTCCGCATCCGGCGGACAAAGCCCGTGCCTGCTTCCGGGGCGGGGACGGCCGTGATCCAGCAGATCACCAGGGCCGCCCACTCCCAGGAGCGGGCGCAGGATTATGTGGAAACCATCGCCGACCTCATTGTCGAGCACGGGGAGGCGCGGGCCATCGATCTGGCAAAGGCATTCGGCGTCACACACGTCACGGTGATCCGCACCGTACAGCGATTGCAGCGGGACGGACTGGTCAATACGCGCCCCTACCGCTCGATTTTTCTCACCGAAGCCGGAAGTCGTTTGGCGGTGCAGGCCAAGGCGCGGCACCGGGTGGTTCTGGAATTTCTCATGGCTCTGGGTGTCCCCGAGGGGGTGGCCAAAGTGGATGCCGAAGGAATCGAGCATCACGTAAGTCCCGAAACCCTTGAGGCATTTCAGCGCGTCCTGTCCGGGGCCTAGAAACATTGTCTTTTCTGGTCAGGCTCCCAGGGCGACTGTGCTTTATGTTCTGCTCCGTAGCCCGCTCCGGAAGGAGCGGGACCTCCCCGGTCAGGGCAACAGACCGACTCTTCAACGATGGCGGAAAAACTTATCGGCGTGATGTTGCTGCATAAGTTTTCTATTCTGTTGATTATCAACGTCATGCCGGAGTTTTCGCTTATGTCGGCATCGAGGTCCGGGGCACGCTGCGGCGGAAGGTTATTTTTTATGAAAAAATTCTATGGCCATGTGTTTGTTTTGTTGTGGGTGCTTGTTGTGTGCGGGACTGCCGGGGCCGCGCCGCCGGAGGTGAGCAATGTGCGATCTTCCCAGCGGGCTGGCACCGAGTTGGTGGATATTTCCTACACGCTCTCGGGTGGCACGGGCTCGGTGTGGGTGATGTTGCAGGCATCGTCCGATGGCGGGACGACGTGGAACGTGCCCACTCCCAGCGTGTCGGGTCATGTGGGGTCCGACGTCGCGCCGGGCAACAACCGCAAGATCACATGGGACGCCGGGGCGGATTGGAACGGCCAATACTCGGCCCAGATGCGATTTCAAGTCACCGCCAGCGACACGCCGTCCGCGCCCACGGGCATGGCGTTGATCCCGGCGGGGAGTTTTTCGATGGGCAACCAGATGGGTTCGGGTGAGGGCGATTCCGATGAGTTACCGGTGCATAGTGTGAACGTGAGCGCGTTTTACATGGACAAGACGGAGGTGACCAAGGCGCTGTGGGATGAGGTGGCGAATTGGGCGGCGGCGCATGGATATGTCTTCGACAACAACCTGTATGGAGAAGGTCCGCATGGCCAGGGCAAGGCATCGAATCACCCTGTGCATACGGTGAATTGGTACGATTGTGTGAAGTGGAGCAATGCGCGGAGCGAGAAGGCCGGGTTGACGCCGTG
>DYRR01000129.1 GCA_020718605.1 Chthoniobacter flavus
GCCGCTACCGGCAGGTGCTGCGCACGGTCACGGATAAATCCGAGGATCAAGCGGTGAGCATTTTTCTTTCGTCTCTGGCCCAGGTCTATGATCCGCACTCGGAATATCTCGACCGGAAGGCTCTCGAAAACTTCGAGATCAACATGAAACTCAGCCTGGTGGGCATCGGGGCGGTGCTGCGTTCCGAAGACGGCTACGCCAAGATCATCGATCTCGTCGCCGGAGGTCCCGCAGACCTGGAGGGCCGCCTGAAGGTCAACGATCGCATCGCCGCCGTGGCCCAGGGCAACCGACCCTTCGACGATGTGCTGGACATGCCGCTCGATGAGGTGGTGGAACTCATCCGGGGAAAAAAAGGCACCCAGGTGCGTCTCATGGTGCTGCCCGCCAAGGCCACCGACCCGTCGATGAAATCCGTCATCGAAATCACCCGGGACGAGGTGAAACTCAAGGACGCCGAAGCCAAGGCCGAAGTGATCGAGCGGACCGGCACCGACGGCAAACCCGAGCGCCTCGGCTGGATCACCCTTCCCTCGTTTTATGCGGACATGGACCACCCCCGGGGCGGTGAATCCAAAAGCACGACGCGCGACATGACCCGGCTGCTGGAACGGCTCAAAAAGGAGCAGGTCACCGGCATCGTGCTCGATCTGCGCCGCAACGGAGGCGGTTCCCTCGAGGAAGCCGTGAATCTCACCGGCCTCTTTGTCGGCGCCGGCCCGATCGTCCAGGTGAAAAGCACCGACGGCGAAATCAAGGTCTCCCGCGCCTCGCAGCCCGCACTCTACGACGGACCGCTCGTGGTGCTCACCAGTCGGCTCAGTGCTTCGGCCAGCGAGATCTTTGCGGCGGCCATGCAGGATTACGGACGCGCCGTTCTGGTGGGCGACACCAGCACATTCGGCAAGGGCACCGTCCAGACCATGCTTGAGATCGGGCGGTTCATGTCGCCATTCGGCATCGGTGCCTCCGATGCCGGCGCGCTCAAGCTCACGGTCCAGCAGTTTTACCGCGTCAACGGTGGCTCCACCCAGCTCCGCGGAGTGCTCTCGGATATTGTCCTCCCCACCCTCACCGATGATCCGCAGATCGGGGAGGGTTCCCTCAAAGTTCCCCTGCCCTACGATGAAGTCCCCCCGGCACCGGTGAAGAAATTCACCGACCAAGCCTCTCTTTCGATCGATCTGCTGCGGGAACGTTCGCAGGCGCGTGTGAAATCCTCCCCGGAGTTTGCCTCATTGCAGGAGGACATCGCCCGGCGCCGCACCCTGATCGAAAAAAATACCATCTCCCTCAACGAAGCCGGACGCCGCGCCGAGATAGCGGAGGACAAAGCCAGAGTGGAAGCCCGCAAAGCCCGCCGTCTGGCCACCAAAGATCCGCAGGAAATGGTTTACAGCCTCACCCTCGACAATGTCGATCTGCCCCAGCTCACCAAGGCGTCCAACGAAAAAAAGCCCGCCGCCGACGCAGACGATGATCTGGACGACGACAAGGATGATTTCGATGCCGGACGCGAGGAAGCGCTCAATGTCCTCTCGGATTATGTGGACACCCTCGCCGCGCCGAAGACCGCCCAGGTGAAGTAACAACCCGTTATCCCCGCAAGCCTTCCCGGCGCATGGCGGCAGGGTTTATAATTGGATTGGGCCGACTCCATTCCACGGCATGTCCCAGGTTTCTCGGACTGGGCGGCGGATCTCTGCGGCTCCGCGAAAAGGGGACGGGCAGCCAAGAATCCTCAAAGCAAAAGCTTGCCACGCATTCAAAATTCCGCTTCTTCAAGCACTGTGAATTATCCCCTTAACGAAAGTATTTTCACCCGCCTTCGCGCGTGGAAATCGATCGTGGCACTCCTCGCCGGAGTTTTGCTGATCTTTCTGTTCCTGCACGGTGCCATCCGGCACGCGCTGCGGGTCAATACGGATATGGGAAAGACCGACCAGGGACAGTACATCAATGTGACGCTGGCGTTCGAACGAGAGGGACGGGCGTTTGTGTTTCTACGCAACCAGATGCCGCTCTACCCGGTCCTGCAGGCATGGGCGTTGCCGGAGGGCGTGGATAAAGAGGAGGTGTTCCTGCTCGGAAAAATGCTGAATGTGCTTCTCGCGCTTGGTGTGGTCGCGGGGGTTGGCATCGTGTTCTGGCGTACGTTTCATCCGTGGTTCGGCGCCGCCATGGCCGCATGGGCGGCGTTTGCAATGATCGGATTCAAGGCCGGCTATTTCCAGTGTGAAGTGTTGTTCTACGGGCTGTCCCTGCTGTTCTTTGCGTCCGCGTTCGCATTTTTCACCAAACCCACCTGGGCAACATCTGTCCTGACCGGCCTGCTGGGAATCACCGCGTATCTCACCAAGGCATCAATGCTGCTTGGGATGTACATTTTCCTGGCATCGGGTGGTCTCATATTCGCATGGCGCACCGCCACCTCGTTGCGCTCGGGCGGAGATCGAAGGGAGAGAATCCGCACCGCCGCGCTGGATTTGCTCAAAGTGTTTGTGGCATTTGCCGTTTTTTTTGCGGTCGGCTCGCCGTATTTTTTCACATCCAAAGAGCGCTACGGCCATTATTTCTACAACGTCAACACGCACTATCACCTGTGGTATGATTCGGTGGCGCAACTCAAGGAGTGGACCAGGCAGGGGCAGGAAGCTTCTTTGGAGACTTTCCTGCGCGATCATACCCCGGCGGAAATGGCCGCCCAATTCGGCCGCGGACTGGCACTTTGCGTCAAATCGTTGTTCGGCCACTATTGGGTGGGCTACGGAGCGGTGCTTCTCTTCGGGTGTGCCCCGGGCCTTTGGCTTGCCCGAAGCGGCGCGGACCGACGCCAGACGCTGCTCCGGCTGATGTCACCCGCGCATTTCTTCGCACTCTGCTTTTTGGCCGGATACATTTGTGTGCTCTCATTTTTCAGTGCCATGTGGCCGCAACCGCGGTTCTTTCTGACCCTCGCCCTGCCCGCCCTGTTCTGGGCTTCCTGCGTGGCGCGTGAGGTGATCGGGCCCGGCGCCACCGGAACGACACCCCGGGACGGCGTGGAAACTCACGGATGGACGATCTTGTCGGTGTTTCTTTTCGCGGCGACCGCCGCAGTGATCGCATGCAAGTGGGCTCCCCGGATCGGGGTGAAATATTTCGGGTTCTGATGCCGGATGCACCCGCCACTCCGCGTCGTGGGATCGCCCTGCTGGCCTTGGTTGCGCTTTTGGCGGGGGGATGCGGCGCGAAACCGTCCTCTCCGGATGATCCGGAATTCTGGCGGGAGGCCCGGCGTGAGTTGGCCTCCGTGGGAGAGGGTTTCCTGGTCTGGGAATCCAATCGCACCGGCGACTGGCGGCTTTGGACCCAGCGTCTCGATGGCGCCGGATTGCGCCAGTTGATCGCCGACGAACCGGAGCGGTGGCACTTCTGTCCGCACATTTCTCCCGACGGTGCGCGGGTTGCTTTCCTCAACTACAAAAAGGGAGTCACCCCGTATGATGGCAGGGCGACCGCCCGCCTTGAGTTGCTGGATCTCCAGACTGGCAAAACGCGTCTGCTTGTGGACGAGGTGCGCAGCTACAAGGAGGATCGCGCGGTCGTGTGGATCGACCCCGTGCGGTTGTGTTTCATCCGGGCCGATGGCACCACAGCGATACTCGACACCGACTCGGGCGCGACCACGCCTTTGGTGGACGAGCCGCATCCCTACAACGGGTGGCTGGTGGATCCGACCCTCTCCTTCGCCACAGCGGGCGATCCGGAGTTTTCGCCCTTCGACGCGGAAACACGCGCCATCCGGCATGATCGCATTCTCGGCGGATGTCAGCCGTATTTTTCCAGGGATGGCCGCTGGGGGTTCTGGATCGGCGGAGGCGGAGGGCCGGTGAAACGCATCCGGCTTCACACGCGGGAAGTGGGAAACATCCTGGAAAAAAGCGATCCCCGCATGCCGCCGGGACGGGGCTATGTCTATTTCCCGATGCTGTCCGCGTGCGGCAATCTGCTGGTGTTTTCGGCGTCAAACAACGGCCACGATCATTTCCGGGCGAATTACGACCTGTTCGTGGCGCGTATTGATCCGGCCACGCTCGGGATTGTGGGCAAGCCTGTCCGATTCACCTTTTCCGAGAGCTGCGACCGATTTCCCGACGTCCATCTTGCGAAGGCCCCACTGGGACGCCATGCCGGGGAAGCTCCGTTCACAGTGAATTTCACCACCCCCGGGGAGGCGAAATGGGACTTTGGCGACGGTGGCGGGCCGGTTCGGGGAAAAGCGGTGTCGCACGTGTTTTCCAAGCCGGGCGACTATCGTGTCCTGGCCCGCGCGGGCGGAACCGAACTTCGCGGCACGGTGATGGTCCGGGCCGCCGCTCCTCCCGTCGTGGTGGATTTCGAGCGCGAACCCGGGGGCCGGATCCGCATCCTCTTTGATGAACCGGTGGACTTGGGCGGGGCAAAATTCTCGACCGGAGACCGCACTTTTTTCGCGACACCCTTTGCCGCCGGTCATGGAGCCGTTCTGGAAACCGGTGCGGAGAGTGCCTCCGTGCCGCAGGTCACGGTCTCCGGGGTGCGGGATCTGGCCGAACCGCCCAATGCAATGCCGGATCAGGTGCTCAGCTTTACCGAGACCCAATGGCCGGTCGATTCTTCCGGCCTTGTGTTTCTCTGGTCCAATGGAAAATCCGCGGAGCGCCTCACCGCCCATGGAGCGGCCAGGCCCGACCACGACCATGCGATGCGTCCCGATGGAGGATTCTTCGAGTCCGACGCCAATACCGCGCGGCGAATTCTGGAGGCGTGCATGGCAAGCGGCGCATTTTCCATTGAGTTCACACTCACACCCGAAACCGGGACGGAGGCGGAAGGGCCGATCCTGTCGTTCGGAAATCCGGACGGATTCAATCTTCTTGTGGGCCGTCGCGGATCCGAATTGCTGATCCGCATCCGCACGCCGGAGTCCGAAAAAGACTCCAAGCTGCGCGAGACTCGCGTCCCAAATTGTCTCGTCGCGGGGGAAGCGAATCACATTATTGTGAATTACTCCAAGGACGAGGGATTTGCGTGCCACCGCAACGGGGATCTGATTTGGATCCGCTCGCGCCTCAAGGGGGGCTTTACAAACTGGCAACCCGGGCCGCTGCGATTCGGAGGCGAAGCGTTGGCTGGATTTGCCCCGTGGCCCGGGACCATCCAGAACGTGGCTCTGCGGTCCCGCACCGTCGGAGCGCGAGAGGCCCGCCAGAATTATATGCGTATCAGGAATCTTCTTTCATCCCGAGCGACGGTCCCGCGCCATGCGGTGCGGGCGAAGTTGCTCCGGTCGGCGATTTTTCCCACGCTGGAAGAAATCCGCCCCTACCGCGACGCGCTGGTCGTGCAGGAATTTCAAGTCCCCGCCACTCCCGGGCTCGGGGCGGATCGCGGAAAAATCCAGGTGGCGCGGTATTCGATCCTCAACGGACGCGACACCGGCATTGCCCGATTGTCGCCCGGCCAGGAAACCTCCCTTTCCCTCGAGCCGTTCGGGCAAAATCCACAGGTCGAGAGCCTGTTCCGCTCGGAGATCAAGGACTTCGAGTACACCGGCCCCTTGTATTTCGACATTTCCCGTTGAGCCTCCGGCATCACGGATTGGAGGGCACCGCCCGGATGCGGCGAACCACGTAGCCCTGCGGGTAGATCGTATAGACATTTTTTCCCCGCAGCAGATCCGTCTCCACGAGATTTGAGCCGGGACGCGCCTGGGCGCGCCATTTGCTTCCGGTCTGCCAGAAGAAGGCAAGAAAACAGGTTCCAGGGCTCCGGCAGATCAATGAGAACCCACAGGGAGACAAGCCCGATGAGGACAAGCAGCCCCAGGATCCATCGCCACGGCATGATGCGGGCGGAGCAACCTGTTTGTCGGGCTCGATCTGCTTCCTGTCTCACCATGCCCTCCAGATTCCAGGATGCCACAATAACGTCAACAGAAAACTCGCGGGCAAAGGAATCTCTCGCGCTCGTCCCGGACGTGGACTAGAGTGCGCACCATGCTCAAGCCGGATGATATCGAATACGCCGTGGAAAACACCCGCGTGGTGCTTGCTCCAAAGCAGACCATTGCCACGTTCGGGCACACCGTGTTCCGGTTTCATCTCATCTCGGAACTCATGGACTCGGTGGGGGAGGTCCGCATCCGCGACGGCAACATCCATGCGGAACGCCCCGAGATTGTGACTCCGGATATGTTTTCCAAACTCCTGCTGGAAGGATTTGGGGACCGCGCGGACGAGTTCGCCCAGCGGGCGGGCGAACGTCTCGGGCAGCTTGCCATTCTCAAGTACGGATTCCGCATCCGAAAAACCGATGTGGTGGAACACCTCGTGCATGATCCCGTCGAGGATGTGATTGCGAGGGTGCGCGAAGAGGCCATGGAAACGGGGGACTCCGGACGCGCCATCATCCATGGCGTGGACGAAGGCTGGGAGGTCTGCCTTCTCAAGTTCACCATCGACCTGATCGGACGCTCCGCAGGCGACAACCTGGGCGATTTCCGGAGCCGGGGCCTGATCTGACTGTATTTCCGCAGGAACCAGACGGTGCCGCGAGACTGGTTGACTCGCGATGCGGGCGTAAGCACTCACGCATCATAGCATGACGGGCATTCGCACACAGATGAAGCAACTCCTTGGCGCAGTTCCGCAAGGAATCCGGGAGATCGAATGAAGAGAGGGCAGTTGCTTGTCGGGTTTGTTATT
>DYRR01000013.1:0-10929 GCA_020718605.1 Chthoniobacter flavus
CTCAAGCCCAGCTACGGACGCGTCTCCCGCTACGGCCTCACCGCGTTCGCCTCCTCCCTCGACCAGATCGGGCCCATGACAAAATCCGTCCGCGACAGCGCCCTTCTGCTCAACGCGATTTCGGGGCGCGATCCGATGGATTCCACCTCGCTCGATGAACCGGTGCCGGATTTCACCGCAGGCCTGGAGGACGGCATCCGGGGGATGCGCATCGGCATGCCGAAAGAATATTTCCGCGAAGGCATCGATCCCCGCGTGGACCGGGCGGTGCGCGACGCCGTGGCCCAATTGCAATCCCTCGGCGCCGAGATCGTCGAGGTCTCCCTCCCGCACACCGATTTCGCCGTGGCGGTCTATTACATCGTGGCCACGGCGGAGGCCTCCGCCAACCTTGCCCGCTTCGACGGGATCCGCTACGGACACCGCACCGCGCAGGCCGCCGATTTGCTGGATCAATACGGACGCACCCGCGACGAGGGATTCGGCCCCGAAGTGAAACGGCGCATCATCCTCGGCACCTACGTGCTCAGCTCGGGGTATCAGGACGCCTATTATCTCCGGGCCCAGAAAGTGCGCACGCTCATCCGGCGGGATTTTGAAAAGGCATTCGCCCGCGTGGATGCGCTGGTCTGCCCCACATCGCCCGTGCCGGCATTTCGCCTCGGGGAACGCGCGGACGACCCGCTGCAAATGTATCTTGCCGACATCTTCACCATCGCGGCCAATCTGGCCGGGATCTGCGGGATCAGCATCCCGTGCGGATTCGCCATGGAAGGGGAAAGCAGGCTTCCGGTCGGCCTGCAGTTGCTGGGCCCATCCTTCGGGGAATCCGCCCTGCTGCGCATCGCCCACGCCTACGAGCAAAGCACCCCCTGGCATCGCGAGCACCCCGCTCCAGTGAGCGGATCATGAAGCATGGCCTGCTTGAGCAGCGTCACATCGCCATGCACGGCCGCTTCCACCCCCATCTGCTGAACGCGGACCGAGGCGGAACACGTGGCCGCGCAGGCCAAAGGCAAATCACCCACCACCGGCATGTTGATCCCATGGCCATCCACATATCCGGGAATCTCCACAATGCATCCATCCGGCAGGTTGGTGATGTGACCCCGATTGACCACGTTGAAATGACCGCGATAGGTCCTGCCGGTTTCCAAAGCCTCAATAATCCAGGATCCGTGCTCCTCTCCGCGTTTTGTTGGCCCGATTATTGGAGGCTCTTCTTTCATCCAATTGGGAAAATCTGTTTCGAACCAGCTCCGGCCCCCCGTGCAGACACGGAGATGATCAATGAGTCCCACGTCACCCGGCGGCTTCCCGGTCACTCCAATCTGCGCAACGGCACTCTTGCGCTGGATCCCGCGTGGGACAGGGCTACGCAGGGCTTGTCCGGGACCACTGCGGCGGATCATCGAGAAAAACACCCAAACGCCGCGCTCTCTCGTCGGGAGCCACGGGTTTGGCCGGACGTTTCCAGCGGACAAATCCCACCCGGCACACTTCGGGCTCCGATCCGTGCAGGATTGTGTCGGATGTACCGGCGATGCGTCCGCCTGCATCGCTGATCCGCGCGGCACCGGCGGCGAGTTTCCGCAGAAGATCCCCGGAAAATGGGGGGTTGGATTCCAAGGCCACCGCCATCGGCAGACCCAGCAACAGGGACACAAGATGGGCCACCAACGCCTCCGCCCCGCCGGGGGCGTACAGGTATCGGACATCCTGCTTTCCGCACCATGCCGCGAGCCAGACCGCCCGGCGGGCGGCAGGGAAAAAGGATTCGCCCTCGATCGCGGTGGACCACTCCGCCCGCAGCACTTCCAATCGTCCGCGCCAAGCGGTGCGCTGGCACCATTCGGCCTCCAGAACTGTGCCATCGGGAATCCAGACACAATCGGACAGCACCGTCGCTGCCCGCACGAGGTTGTCTTTGGAACTTCCCGCAGCCGAGGCCACCACAGCGCATCCCTTTTCCACCAACCCCGGCCACTCCCCGGCGAGCCATTCCGCCCGGCCCGGCAATGCGAGATCAAAAAATGCCACCCCCGGCGATGGGGAGGCCACGGACCGGAGAACGGGCTGGGATATTTTCCGGGATCCGGTGCCGGATTGCAGTGCGCCGTAAAACCGGTTTTCCAACTGAGGCAGCGTCCCGTCGCGGACAAAATGCGTTTCCGCCCTCTGTCTGCCGGCTTCCCCCCATGCGCGGAGTGTCGGGCGATTCATCGCAAGCAGGGCTTCGGCCAATGCCCGGGCATCATCGCTCCCGACGAGACGCCCGGTCTTTCCATCCTCGATCATTTCCGGCAACCCGGCCACGCGGGTGCCCAGCACCGCACGTCCCCGGAGCATGGCTTCGGTGATCACGGTGGGGAGCAAATCGCTGGCCCCCCGGCCATCCACCAGCGACCCGAGTGCGAACAAATCGCAGTCGGCCAGCAACCCGCGAACCTCCCCGCTGGAGAGCGGGCCGCGCAGGCGCACGTGTTCGACAAGTGCCAGCGAGCGGATGAGCGCATCGAGATGTTCGCGCCAGGGGCCTTCCCCCACGATGTCGAGATGGAACACCGTGCCGCGATCCCGGGCAATGGCCACCGCTTCGATGAGACGGTGGAATCCCTTGAACTCAATCAGCCTTCCCACGCTCAGGATTCGCAGGGGACCGGACCTTTCGGGCAGCGGGGAGAATGGAAAGGCTGCGGGATCGAGTCCGTTGTAAATCCGCACGATCCGGTCCGCGGAATCCGGGCAGGCCCGGCGGAGCAGTTCCCGTGAGTAGTCGCACACCGCGACGACAAACTCCGACGCGCGGGCCATTTCAGCCAGGAGCGCATCGCTGCCAAGATCCACCATAAAATCCTGACCGTGGGTCGTGAAGGACAGCGTGATGCCGGTTATTTCCCTGAGAAAAAGCGCGGTATGCAGCGCACGATTGGCAAAGGGGACATGGACATGGGTGATCTCACGCCGGCGCAACTCCCCGGCAAACCAGAGGGCATTCCGGGCGCGCTCGGAGCTTTTGAAAGAGGGTCCATAGGCCGCCTCGTGTCGGGCGATCATGGTGGCGGGCCACCACCCTTCCCGAACCGCGCCTTCGCGCAACCTGTCCAGCACGGCGGAGGGTGGGGAGTAAAGCACCGGCGCCTTCAACGAGGCAAGATTCGGCTGGCGAAAAGATTCGACAGGAGGATGGATCGAGGCGGCGGTCAATTCCCACCCACGGGCTTCGAGCCCGAGCATCTCATTATCCGTGAAAGTCTGCGACCGGACCGGATACCGGCTGAAAAGATAGGCGAGACGGCGGGGAGAATCCGTCACTGCTTACGGCAGTTTGTCGCTTTGATCCTTTTTCTGCTGCACGGGAGTGGTGAAGTTTTTGACATTTTCCCACTCCACCTTCGCGCCTTCCTCGAAATTGCCCGGGCCGTAGCCAAAGAGCACAACCCAGGCGAATGTGGCCGCCAGAAATACCGCGACCCAGAAGATTTTTCGGATAAGGCCCATGGGCGGAAAATTATCCCATGCCGCCGCAGGGGTCAATGGCTTTGTCAGCGATTTTGTTTGCCACTGTGATTTGTCGGCGCATAGTAGCCCTGTTCAGCTTGGAATAAAACACATCGGGGCGTAGCTTAGCTTGGTAGAGCGCCTGGTTTGGGACCAGGAGGCCGCTGGTTCGAATCCAGTCGCCCCGATTTTTTCCGGCGGTTCAGCGGGATGCGGCCGCGAGCAGGCCGGCGGCTTTGTCCAGTGTTTCCCGGTATTCGTTCTCCGGAATTGAGTCGGCCACGATGCCGGCTCCCACATGAAAGGTGGTGCTCTCTTTTCCGACCACCGCAGTGCGGATCAGGATATTGAAGACCGATCGATCCCCCCAGCCGAAGCATCCGGCGGCCCCGGTGTACCAACCGCGCGGACAGGGTTCCAACTCCGCGATGATTTCCATGGCCCGTTTTTTTGGCGCGCCCGTGATCGAGCCGCCGGGAAAACAGGCCCGCAATGCCGCACAGGCACTGACTTCCGGACGCAGTCGTCCGGTCACGGTGGAGACAAGATGATGCACCTGTTGGTAGGATTCCAAGCGGGACAATTCCCGGACCCGCACGGATCCTGTCTCGCACACCTGCCCAAGATCGTTGCGTTCCAGGTCGGTGATCATGAGCAACTCTGCGGCATCCTTCTCCGAGGCACGGAGTTCACCGGCCAACTCGCTGTCCCGTGCCGAATCCGGGTGCCGGGGGCGGGTGCCCTTGATGGGGCGGGTGAGAATGTCCCGTCCCCTGATATCCAGAAACAACTCGGGGGACGCGCACAGCAGGGTGTCGGGCCCCGCGTCGATCCATGCGGCATACGGTTTGGGCGAGCGGGTCCGCAGTTTCCCGTAAAAGTCGAGCGCATCGACCGGAGCCGCGCATTGGAAGCACTGGGCGAGATTTACCTGATAGATGTCGCCCGCCGCGATATACTCCCGGGCGCGCCGGACCCTTTCACAATACTCTTGCGCTGTGATCTTCGGGAGAAAAACCGGAGCGCATCCGGGGCCGACGGGAGGGTGCGCGGAAAGATTATCAAGAAAAGCGCCCCGATGCTGCCATCGGGAGGAGTCGTGGTCATAGCAGGCGGCGGCGCGATAGAACCCGACATGAAAAGCGCCTTCGTAGGAGAATGCCCCGGCGGCCAGGGATCGCGCGGGATCTTCCGGGTCGGGTGAGAAGACCCATTGATCCAGAGCCATGTCCAAGGCATCCCAGTCGGTGCCCGACAGAACCCGCCACGGAGCGCCGGTGACCAGCGAACGGGCTCCGGGCAGGGCCAGCGCGCTGTCCAGGAAAACAAGACCGCCCTGTGAACTGGCGCGGCAGGCGACTTCCCATGGCGGGAGGGTGCAGGCCGAGGCTTGCCCCCCCGCATCGCACGGTGAGGGGGGTGGGGCGGGCGGAACGGTCATGTCGCCAGCAGAAGACGCCCGATTTCATCTCTTTTCAAATTGAAAATAGCCTGTTAGCGTCCCGGCAACTTCCATCCACGCCCTATGCTTATCTCTCTTATTGCCATCATCGCCTCCGCCACATCGCCGGTTCTTCCCAATGCGGGCACCGCAGTGTCATCGCAGCCCGCAGTGGCCGAGCCCACATTGTTTGCGCAGGTTGTCGAGACCACACCTTCTGCGACACCCTCCGTTCCCGTCGAGGCAACCACGGAACCGGTGGCCTCCACGGAGGCACCGGCAGCCGATTCCTCCGCGCCGATGGAGTCTGAAACGACCGTGGACAGCATTCTTTCGGAACCCCTCCCTTCCGGTGACACGCTTTCCCCCGACAGTTCTCTTTTGATGGACAGCGCCCCGCTGCCCTCCATACCCGGGGAGATGCCGTTGGAAAACATGATCCAGGCTCCGCCCAAGCCAAAATTCGGGATGGCCGAACAGATCAAATTCCGCAAACTGCGCACCAGGATCGACAGCGATCCGGCACTGCGGGAATGTCTCGAACGGGCCCGGACCGCGAAGACAGACTACGAGAAGCGTGAGGCGTTGAAGCAATATTACACCGGGCTTTTCAAAAAGTTGAACGCTGCGGACAAAGGGCTCGCTGAAGAATTCAAGGAACTGGAAACCCAGGCACTCTACCAACTCGAACAACACCGGGTCGCTCCGACCGAGGTCCCCTGACCGGAGCGGGGACGCTGACCCGGACATCGGCGACCGAGGGCGGGTTCCGCCGTCACTGACGGACGGTGTCGGATGGGAGTGTGCGCGATCCCGCTCCTCCCGGAGCGGGCTACAGGCTGCTTCGTAGCCCAGGGATCTGCCAATCCTAATGATTGGGGCTACCCGGGGATGGCGGGCCGACGCGCGATGATTCGGAGGGAGCGGCAATAAATGCGGTTCGACATCTTCATGGGACGGAACTACTTTCCCGCCATGCGTAGTTTGTGGACATGGCAAAATCAGTCCCGCGGCCTGTGGTCCGGGGCATCGTTTTCGGCGACCCGTGCGCTCGTGATTGCCAATGTGGTGTGTTTTGTCCTGCAACTGTTGCTGGAGCAGATGGTGCCGGGATTTGTGGACCGCTGGCTTGCCCTGAGCCGCGGGGGATTGGCGTCGGGATTTGTCTGGCAGTTGGTCACCTACATGTTCCTGCATGGCAGCCTGCTCCACATCGTGGCCAACATGCTTGTGATCTATTTTGCCGGACGCCAGGTGGAACAGATTCTCGGGATGCGCGCCTTCCTGGCACTCTATTTCGCGGGAGGGTTGGCGGGGGGGGTGGCGCAGGTGATCGCCAGCGACGGGGGGATTGTGGGCGCGTCGGCCGCCGGCTTCGCGACCTTGCTTGCTTTCACAACCATCCTTCCGGAGATGGAAATCACGCTGCTTCTGTTCTTTGTGATCCCGGTGCGGATGCGGGCGAAATATCTTGCCTACGGAGCCATTGGGATTTCCCTGCTTTTCACCATCCTGCCCTCCGGGGACGGCATCGGACATGCCGCGCATCTGGCGGGATGTCTCACCGGATATTTGTTTGCGAGACGCCTGGGTTTTGGCAGGCCGCTGCGCCCGGAAAGAATGCTCGCCGAGCGACGGGCCAGGGAACAGAGAAAGGGGGATCTCTCGCCCGAGGAATTTATCAGCGAAGAGATTGATCCCATCCTGGAAAAAATATCCCGTCATGGCATGCACAGTCTCACACGCCAGGAGCGGCGGACACTGGACCGGGGCCGGGAGCGGATCGAGCAGCGGACCCGGAGCCGTGAATCCGGCGTGCTGCGATGAATGTCCGGCAATCCCGATGGTCGGCGATCGTGGCTGTCTGTTTGTTGCCCCTCGCCGCGTGGGCCGGGGTCGCGGCGGCCCGGATCCGGGTGCTGCCCCGGTTCCCGCCACCCGGGAGCGCATTTTCGCCCGGAAGCGCGGCAGTGCCGTCCGACAGGGAGTTTGCCGGGTATGCTTCCGAGAACGACCGCGCCCTGCGGACATTCCTGTTTGCGCTGGAAAACGGCATCAGACAGACGCAACCGATCGAGGATGGAACGATCCTTCGCGTGACTCCGGGCGTGCGGCTTCGGGTGTTGCGGGAGGATGCGGACATGATCCGGGTCCGCTTTGAAGAAGGCGCGATGTCGGGCCGGGAACTCTGGATGAAAGCGGAAGCGCTGGAGTCCCGGGAACATTCGCAGACAAAGACTTCACGGGGCGGTGTCACACAAACTTGCCGGGATTGAGGATGCCGTTGGGATCCAGCGCCGCGCGCAGGATCTCATGCAACCGCAGCGTGCCGGGGGTGACCGCCTGCGGCCACCAGCGTTTTTTTGCCAGTCCCACCCCGTGTTCGCCGGTGATCACGCCCCCCCATGCGAGGACCTGGGCGAATAATTCGTCCAGCGCCACCCCAACCCGGGCGGAGACTTCCGGGTTTTTATAATCTGCGGCCATGAGGTTCACATGGATGTTTCCGTCGCCGGCATGGCCGAAACACGCGACAGGGAAGCCGTGTTTGCGCTGGAGCGCACGCGCGAAACGGATGAGATCGACAAGCCGCCCCCTGGGGACCGCGATGTCCTCATTGAGCTTGGTGAGGCCCGTGGCTTTGAGCGATTCGGAAAAGCCGCGGCGCAGTTCCCAGAGATCCTCGCACCCTTCGTCGCCAAAAGCCGTGCGTGGACTCAGAGCCCCGCATTTTTTCATCAAAGCGGAGACGGCGCGCAGTTCACCTCGCACTGAGGCGGCCTGACCGTCCAGTTCCAGCAGCAGATGGGCCCTGCCCTCGGGCACCATGCGGGCGCCGAGATGTTTGCGGGCGGCCTCCAGCGTGAAGTCGTCGGCAATCTCCAGCGCGCACGGCAGAAACCCGTGTTCAAACACCGCCTGCACTGCGGCGGCGGCCTTGGCCATGGTGGGGAATCCTGCGGAAAATGCGGCGCGTGCGGGCGGATGGGGAAGCAGGCGCAGAGTGGCTTCGGTCACGATGCCGAGCAGCCCCTCCGAGCCGGTGAAGAGACCCACCAGATCGAAGCCCGTCTTGTTTTTGTGCGTGCGCCCCCCGGCGCGCACCACCATGCCATCGGGCAGAACAGCCTCCAACCCGAGCACATAGTGCCGGGTCACGCCGTATTTGAGGCAGCGGGGGCCGCCCGCGTTGGTGGCGATGTTGCCGCCGAGACTGCATTCCTTTAGGCTGGCCGGGTCGGGCGGATAAAAAAATCCGCGCTTCCGGACCGCCGCCTGCAACACTCCGGTGATGACTCCCGGTTGGACGACGGCAACGGCATCGGCGGTGTTGATTTCCAAGATCCGGTTCATACGGGCGAGCGAGAGCGCGACGCCCCCACACGAGGGCACGCATCCACCCACATAACCCACGCCCGCGCCGCGGGGTGTGACGGGAATCCGGCGGGAATTGCAGAACGCGAGGATCCGGCTCACATCGTCTGTCGATCGGGGAAACGCCACGGCATCCGGCAGGTGCGCGGCGAACCATTTGTCGCCTGCATGGGCCATGCACACGGCGGGATCGAACGACAGAACGTCCGGAGACAGTCTGCGGGCGAGGGGGCGCAGGGCGCGGCCGATGGGGGACGACGGGGAGGCGGTCCGGGACATGGGGCGGATCACATGCCTATGATCTCATACCCACCGTCGGCGTAGATCACCTGGCCGGTGATGCTGCCCGCGCCTTCGGAGGCGAGGAAAGCACCGAGAGCACCGATTTCCGAGGGTTCGCAGGTGCGGCCCAGCGGCGCGTGGTCCTGATACTGCTTGAGAATCTGGCTGAATCCGCCGATCCCGCGCGCGGCGAGTGTGTTCACCGGGCCGGCGCTGATGCAGTTGACCCGGATATTCTGTTTGCCGAGGTCTGCGGCGAGATAGCGGGTGGTGGCCTCGAGGCTGGCTTTGGCGACGCCCATCACGTTGTAGTGGGGGATCACTTTTTTCGCACCGTAATAGGTCATGGCAATAATGCTGCCGCCTCCGGTCATCAGCGGCGCCGCTTCGCGGGCGAGACCGAGGAGGGAATAGGCGCTGATGTCGTGGGCAGTTTTGTAGGCTTCCCGGGAGGTATCGATGAATCTTCCCTCCAACGCTTCGCGCGGTGCGTAGGCCACAGAATGGAGCAGGAGATCCACGCGGGGAGTGACCTCCCGGACCTTGCCAAAGAAGCCGCCGATCTGCTCGTCGCTGGTCACATCGCAGGGTTCGAGAAACACATCGTCGCCAAACTGGGCCGCCAGTTCGGCAACGTTGTCCTTCATGCGTTCCCCCTGGTAGTTGAACAGAAGCTTTGCCCCCGCATCATGCCATGCCTGCGCGATGGCCCATGCGATACTGCGTTTGTTTGCCACACCGAAAACCAGGGCGGTTTTGCCCGCCAATGAATTATTGCTCATAAGCTCCCACTATGCGCGAGTTGACAAACAGGAGGGAAGGCAAAAGTTTCACCCGGTTCACGATCCTCGGGCTCCGGCCAGGGTGACAACTTGGAATCCCGCGAAACGCTTTCGCTTGTCCTGTTTCTCTGGCTTGCCCTGTCCCGCATATGGGACTAGAGATACGGCATGACTCCGACACCCATAGCACCGCCGACGCTGGATGGGATCCGCGGTGCAATTCACGCCGTTTGCAAAGGGAAGGGTGTCGGTCGTGTGGGGGGACAATGCTGATGGGCCGGGTTCGCCGTGGTGGATTGGCGACCATGAGCCCCGCCATGTCCATGTTTTCGACAGCAAGGGCAACCTGCTCGGTCGCGTCACCCTGGGTACGGTAATTTCTCTGGACTCTTGGACGCCGCCCAAAAAGGTGCTATCTCTAATCAAGGAACTGCAAAAGGAAAACCGCATATGAAAACCCAAAACCCGCTCAAAGTCCCATTTGGCACTGCCAAGTTCAGCCGCGTTCGCCATGTGCGCTATCTTCAATGGGAGGATGCCTTTGATGTGGAGTTTGACGACGGTTTTTGCTACCTTGAGCCCCATGCCACCATTCGCAAGGCAAACAAAATCGCCGCAAAGGCGGCTCCCACCTCCGTGGAACTGGATGCGGAATTGCGGCATGGTTTTTTCGTGCATTACGACAACGGACAGGTAGCCGAGGTGTCGTGGGCCTTCATTCGTGAACTGCCTCCAAAAGCCTCACGCGAGATGTAGTCCAAGTACTGGAGAATTATTTACTTGATGCCGCCACAAATGAAAGCACGCCTCACCCAGCAGCGATTCCGCCCGGCCAGAAAATCCGCGTGTGGCCTATGCAAACCGCACCAGCGCGGCTGGGCCGGAAAACGCACCATCGCCGATCTGCGCGTTGCCTCAGGGCATGCGGAACAACTGCGCGAAATCACCCCGGCTTTCGGGCAGTAATCCCGACAACAAGGCAAGCCCCCGCCACACCCGCGAGAATCTCATCATCCCAGTCGTCCGGGCAGTGCCCGGACCACCCAGATGCCACCGCTGAGGACGAGTATCCACTCGCCGTTGCCGATGACCCAGCTCCCGAGAATGGTGATGAGACAGATCACGAGTGAGGCGAGAACCATGAAACCCATCGAATGCGAAAACAAAATGAGAATTGCTGCGATTGCGCCTTGAAGCGGAGTCTCCCCGGGCGTAGCCTGTCGCACATGGGTGTAACGTTTGATATTCCCGAGACGGTAATGACATCCCTTCAGAGTCGGGGAGGTGATGTCGAGGAATGCCTGCGCATCGAGCTGGCTTGTGCGCTCTATCAGCGCGAACTGGCTTCCTTCGGGAACGCCGCCGAAGTGGCGGAGATGCATCCGTTTGCTTTCGGTCATGAGTTGGCCAGACGCGGGATCCCCCGCATCTACGGACGCTCCGAAATGGCCGAGGACGCCGCGTATGTCGCCGGTCGTCAGTAACACCTCTCCGCTCACAAACCTTGCCGTCATTGGCCGGCTTGATCTGGTGAGAGAGCAGTTGCGT
>DYRR01000013.1:11029-24119 GCA_020718605.1 Chthoniobacter flavus
AAACGCCGTTTGGATCGAAATGTCGGCACTTCCCCATGAGGGTGGACGCCGGGCTTTGACGGCTGCGAGAGAAGCTGGCTGGTTGCGTGTCGTATTTGTTTCCGACACCGCTCTTCCTGCAAGTTTCCGTCTTATCGGTTTGGATGCGGGTGAGTCCGAAGCGATTGCTCTTGCCCACGAACAGTCCTCCTCACTGCTCTTGATGGACGAGAGAAAAGGTAGGCTCGCAGCAGGTAGGCTCGGCATCACGGTCACAGGTGCTCTGGGGATTCTTGCCGCCGCCTACAGAAATGCCAGCATCCCGTCAGCCAAGGCTGAGATTTTCCGGTTGAGAAACGAAGCCGGGTTCTTTGTCTCCTCTGAAGTCGAGGACCACACGCTGCGAATTGCGGGGGAAATCGCCTGAAAAATGAGCCTCCACGCTACTGCCCCACGCCCAGCCAACTGATCGCCGCCCGGACCATCCAGATGCCGCCGCTCAGCACGAGTATCCACTCGCCGTTGCCGATGAGCCAGCTTCCGAGGAAGATGCCCCAGTCGCGGCGAGTCATGCTGGTGAAAGCCCCTCGCCGCATGTAGGCGGTTGTGATGAAAGGATCGGTGTAAATTGAAAGAGCCAAGAACGCGGGAATGTCGCCCGCTTGAAGTGCGCGGGCGAAGAGCTTGCGCAGTCCTTTCGTCTCGCCAGGCTCCCGCAGATCCTTGATCGCCTCGATCCCGAGCCAGTCCCGTTTGCTCCAATCGTAAAACCAAAGCGTCAACAGGCAGATGACCAGCGAAGCAAGTGCCATGATTCCGCCGCCAACCAAAGGACCGAGTTGCCAGATGACGAACGGGTAGAGTCCGTAATCGAACCCGTAAACCGTCAGCCAATTCACCGTGTGTCCCAATGCCAGTTCGGCGATGCGCGGAAGTTTCATGATGGGAGGGCGAACCTCTGCGTGAGCCCAGATAATGGGTTCGGACGCAGCCTCGCCCTCGCGGCATTGTGTTCATCCCTTGCGCACATAGGGAAACGTGGGGAGCCTGTGTTGCTTCGCGAGATTGAGCAGATGGCTGTTCACGGGTTCGGGATAGAGCCACCAGTGCAAATCCTCTTCGTCGCTCTGATCCTCCGGATAGAGGCGCACAATCAGCGGATCGAGGCGGAAACGGGCACGGATTTCATCGCGGGCAGGAAGGACTACCTGCTCTACAAAGCAAGACTCGCTTTCCGATTCCTCCGGCTCCGCAAAGGTCTCGAACCAAACCCCGTGAGTCATCGCATGAACATAAACATAGTGGTAATACTCGCGTGGCTTGCCGATTCCGCGATACCACCTGCTGTGGTCACACCATTCGACTTCTCCGTATCCGGCGAGTCGCATCAGTTCTCGATGAAACTCCGGCAGGCTGCGCCCGTCCCATGTGCGGACTTCCGCGATGGATTTGCCATGTGCAGCTTTTCGGCTCGCAATCCCGGCCATTCGACATTCGCCCGACACCTCTCTCATCATGGGGCGGATGAGTGCTTCCTTCTCCGTGTTTTTCCTCGCCCATTGATCCTCGTGGTATTCGAGCAGGAACGGACGCAATCCCAAATAGTTTGCACACTGGTGAAAAAACACGAAGCCGTTGTCCGGCGAGGTAAGTTGTCGGAAGAGCACGGCACGCGGTCGGTCTCGGAACTCAGGCAGCATCCGTTCCCCCAGCCATTCTTCCACCGCCTGGCGCAACGCCCCATCCGCCCGGCGTCGCCGGATTTCCTCCCGCGCCTCATCCAGGGAAAAGTATCGGATCGGTGTAGTCATCTGGATTTGATAGAGGTCATTTGGTTACCCTCCCAGTTGTATCTGGTTTTCTAAATACCATTGAAAATATCCGGCATACCTGCGTTGGAGGGCTTGATGTTGCCAGTCGCGGTGGGTAATAGTGCCCTGACAGTTCGAAGATCCGCAACGGCAGGCTATTGAATAGGGAAGCGTTGTCATTCGCTCCAAGGGGTTGCTGTTTTGAATTTCCATGGTAGCCTTTGGACATGATCGTTGAGCTTACAGAAGCCGAAATTCAGGGAACCGGTATGACGAGCAGTCTGGCGAAGCTGGAGCTTGCCGTGGCATTGTATCGCGACCGAAAGGTATCCCTTGGACGGGGTGCCAAGTTGGCCGGACTTCCATCCCCAGAGTTCCTTCGCCAAGTCGGACGCCGGGGAGTAACCGTGAATTACGACATCGCGGATCTCGAACAAGACATTGCCACTCTCTCCTCTTTGCCCTAGCCGTGCTGGTCGTCTGTGACACCTCTCCGATTTCGGCATTGATCACGGTCGGCCGCGCCGGGCTGCTGGCAGAACTTTTTGGCGAAGTGGTGATTCCGTCTGCCGTATTTGACGAGTTGTCCGCTTTCCATGATGCCATTCCTACGTGGGCAAAAGTTGTGGATGTGCGAGACATCACCAAGGTCGAGCGATTTTCCGATGTGCTCGACAGAGGCGAAAGTGAGGCGCTTGTGTTGGCGGTGGAACTCGGTGCGGATTTCTTGTTGATGGACGAGAAAGCGGGCCGTGAAGTTGCTGCGCTTGAGGGATTGCAGGTCATCGGATTGCTCGGTGTCGCACTTCGGGCCAAACAGGCTGGCATCCTCGGCTGCCCGATGAAACAACTGTTGGCGGAATTGGAATCCATGGCGGGGTTTCGGATGTCGCAGGAGCTAAAGAGCCGGGTGATCATGCTTGCAGGGGAGGAGTGAGGGAGCCGACGATAATGGGTTCGGGCGGAGCCACATCGCCCCATTCAAAGGTAAAGTCCGCATTTTCGCCGATATCGTGGCGATAGAACATGCCGGGGATGACGATTTCCTTCGCAAGGGCGAGGGCCTTTTCTCGGGCCGTGGCAGGATCGGGACCATGACCGGTCACATGCAACACGTAGCCGGTATCGTCGCAGATCACATAACGGGCGGGAACGGAATGGTTCTGGAATGTTACGCCTTCAAAATGCACATGACGAAGTTCTGCCGACTCAAGTTCGCGGCGAAACCTGACCGGGATGCCACGCACGCCCGAGCCGCGCCTGTCGGCACTGTGGCCGAATGGGAATGGGGGCGCCGCGATGAGAATGACAACGCCATAGCCCGGACGCCATTCCAGATCAAAGGACTTTCCATCGGCGATGGCGGAAAGAAAATCCGTCCACGGCGAAAGATGAAATGCCATCTGCAACTGGGTGGCCGGGTAGCCGAAACGCGCGGTCGCTTCCAGTGGCCAGATCCCCTCGTCGTTGGTGAGGCAATTGATGTCGATATTTCCCCGGAATCCCGCCTCGACCAGCCACGGTTTGAGCCTGGCAAGGGTGGCGTCAAAGAGCGGATGTGCTTCCGTGTAGTGCATCGCCGTTCCCATTTCCGCAGTATTCGGCCCGAGGGAACCGGGGAAGAGACGCTTGTGTTCGATATTCAGCTCGATGGGGCCAACCCAGTCGAAGCCGTTGAAATACCGCGCCACGCCGATCTCCTTCCCCAACATCCGCTTTTGGAGAATCGTCCCGCATTGTTGGCAGGGAGCCTTTCCAATATCATTTGAATTCCGACATCCTGTTTGGAGCGCCTCACACCTCGCCAAACTCAACGCGCCCCGTGCAGGTCGCGAAGTTTCTCCCACATCGCCCGCTCCTTTTCGTCGGCTGCGGAGGGCGCCGAGATCTGGATTTCCACGATCAAATCTCCCGGGGCCTGCTCCCGGAGGGCGAGCCCCTGACCCCGCAGGCGCATCCGGGTGCCGGACTGTGTGCCCGGCGGAATCTTGAGCGACACATGACCGCCCAGGGTGGGCACGGAAACTTTGGCCCCGAGAACGGCATCCCATGCCGGAAGCGTGAGTTCGCAGATGAGATTGGTGCCTTCCACCCGGAAATCGGGGTGCCGGGCGTAGCGGACACGCAGAAACAAATCGCCCGCAGCAGCCCCACCCGATCCCACACCTCCCTTGCCCGCGAGACGGATGCGTCCGCCGTCGGGGATTCCTGCGGGAATTTTGACATGGATGCGCGAAGGCGGGCCACCGGCATTGTCGGAGAGCGTGATGGTGCGGGTGGATCCATTGACGATTTCCTCCAAGCCGACCAGCAGATCGGCTTCCACATCCCGACCGGGACGCGCCCGCGGCTGGCGTCGGCCCGTTCCGCCGCGCGGGACGCCAAAGCCTTCCGCGCCGCCCGATCCGAAGAACTGCTCGAAGAAATCGCTGAACCCGGTGCCCCCGAAATGAAATTCGCCGGCTTGTCCGGCACCCGGATGACCCCATCCCTGTGGCGGACGGAACTCCTGGCCCGACTGCCAACCCGCGCCGAGTTCGTCGTATTTCGTCCGCGACTCCGGATTTCCCAGCACCTCGTAGGCTTCGTTGATTTCCTTGAACTTCGCCTCGGCGTTTTTCTTGTCTGCGGCAACATCGGGATGATGTTTGCGCGCCAGTTTCCGGAAGCTTTTGCGGATCTCATCCTGAGTGGCGCCCCGGTCCACCCCCAAGGTTTCGTAATAGTCGCGGAATTGAACAGCCATGGATTGTGGGGGGAGATTAACCCCGTCCCCCGCGATGTTAAAGCCCGGATTGCAGTGAAAAGAATATTCTCCTCCTGAACCCAGTTCGCTTGTGGACAGATCGGAACGGGCTACCTTGCGGGTGAGGATCGCAATCCAAGGATCAACCGATGAACAAACACCAACGCATGCAGGAAATGATCGCGGGATTCGCTTCTGCTGAGGAGGGTGTGCCGCCGGAGTACGCCGGTTTTTTCAAGTGCTTCAACCGGGCGGAATACTTTGAGGCCCACGATGTGCTCGAGCACCTCTGGCTGCGCACGAATGGACCGGACCACGCTTTCTACAAAGGTCTCATCCAGGTCGCCGGCGCGTTTGTGCATCTGAAAAAGCAGTGCGCCCGCCCCGATCATCCCAAGGACGGACGCCGTCTGCATCCCGCCGCGCGTTTGTTTGCGCTCGCGCACCGACATCTTGCGCCGTTCGCTCCGAGGCACCACCGGTTGGATGTGGGGGGCGTGCTCCTGCTGTGCCGCGCACACATCGAGGCGATCGAGCAGAGTGAGTTTGCGGTCAATCCCTGGTCCCCGGCGCGCCCTTCACAGATCACACTGGATCACCACGGCTAACGCCCAATTCCCGCGCTCCGCCCGCAATTTCCAGGACAGGCTCGGTTTTGGGCTGTCCCCAGGGATGCCACTTGAGCCCGATCAATCCCAATGGGGGCAGGTTGATGCAGATGGAATGGGCGCGCCCCTGCCAGCCGACAGACTCGGCATGAACCCCCCCGTAGTTGCCCACATTGCTTCCGCCATAGGTCTCGGCGTCGGTATTGAGAATCTCCTCATACCATCCCTCTCCCGGAGCACCAAAACGGTATTGGGTGCGGGCAACCGGGGTGGCGTTGACGGCAAAGAAGATCGTGGATCCGTCCTGTGCCTTGCGCAGAAAGGCGACCACGCTGTTGTCGGCATCCTGGAAATCGATCCACTCGAACCCCTCGTAGGAATCGTCGAGATCGTAGAACGCCGCCTCCTTTTTGTAGAGAAAATTGAGATGCTGCACGAGCCGGCGCAGTCCGTCGTGCTCGGGGAATTGATTGAGATGCCAGTCCAGGCTGCGATTGTGATCCCACTCCGCCGCCTGGCCGAATTCACCGCCCATGAACAGCAGTTTCTTGCCGGGGTGCGCCCACATCCAGGCGTAATACATGCGCAGATTGGCGAATTTCTGCCACCAATCGCCGGGCATTTTGCCCAGCATGGATCCTTTGCCGTGGACCACTTCGTCATGGCTGATGACCAGCATGAAGTGTTCGTGGAACGCGTAGAGCAGGGAGAAGGTGATGTCGCCCTGATGAAAGCGGCGGTGGACGGGATCTTTGGAGATGTAGCGGAGCGAATCGTTCATCCAGCCCATGTTCCATTTGAACCCGAACCCGAGTCCGCCGAGATAGGTCGGACGGGAGACGGCGGGCCATGCGGTGGATTCCTCGGCGATGGTCATGATGCCGGGGAACCGTTCGTAGCACACCTCGTTCATGCGGCGCAGGAAATAGATGGCGTCGAGATTTTCGCGGCCGCCATGGCAGTTGGGCACCCATTCGCCGGGATTGCGGGAGTAATCGAGGTAGAGCATCGAAGCGACGGCATCCACGCGCAGACCGTCGATGTGATATTCGTCCAGCCAGAAAAGGGCGTTGGCGATGAGGAAATTGCGAACCTCGTTGCGTCCGTAGTTGAAGATGAGCGTGCCCCAGTCCATATGTTCGCCCTGGCGCGGATCGGCGTGTTCGTAAAGGTGGGTGCCGTCGAACTGTGCGAGCCCGCCGGCGTCCTTTGGAAAGTGACCGGGCACCCAGTCCATGATCACCCCGATACCGGCCTGATGACAGCGGTCCACGAACTCGCGGAATTCGTCGGGATTTCCAAACCGGCTTGTCGGCGCGAAATATCCCGTGATTTGATAGCCCCACGATCCGTCGAAGGGATGCTCGGCGACGGGCATGATTTCCATGTGTGTGTAGCCCATTTCCCGCACGTAAGGAATGAGGCGGTCACCCAGTTCGCGGTAGCTCAGGTAGCGATTGCCTTCCTCGGGAATCCGCGCCCAGGACCCGAGATGCACTTCGTAAATGCTCACCGGCGCACGCTGCCACTCGATATGGCGGCGCTTCTCCATCCACTCCGCATCGGTCCAGTGGTAGCGCTTGATGTCGAACACCATGGACGCGGTCAGCAATCCGTGCTGGCCATAATAGGCAAACGGATCGCTCTTCAAGAGCAGCCCGCCGTGATGGGCGCGGATTTCAAATTTGTAATGCGTGCCCTCGCCGATGCCGGGAATAAAAATCTCCCAGATGCCGCTCCCGAGCAATTTGCGCATGGAATGGACGCGGCCATCCCAGTGGTTGAAATCTCCCACCACACTCACCCGCTGGGCGTTGGGTGCCCACACGGCGAAGGCGACCCCCCACACCCCGTCGATCTCACGGAGATGCGCGCCGAGTTTGTCGTAGATGTCGTAATGGTTGCCTTCGCCAAAAAGATAGACATCCATCGGTCCCAACACCTGCGGAAACGAATAGGTGTCCCACATTTCTGTCTGTGTCCCGTCGTGTGCGGTGACGCGCAACCGGTAGGGAAACCGGCCGGCGTCGGCTCCCATATCCGCTTCGAACAACCCCTCGGCATGGATTTTTTCCGACCGGACCGATCGTGTCGCATCGTCGCGGTGAATGACTTCGACCGCATCGGCCCAGGGGAGCAGGGTCCGGACGACACAGTGCCCACCCACCTCGTGCATGCCAAGCACCGCAAAGGGATCCGAATGCGTGGCGGAAAGCAGCGAATGCAAATCATGGGGGAGCAGGCTCGGATTCATAAGTTGTTGGCAGAATATCGGGATGCCAGGGGCTTCTCAAGGACTAATGACTCCACCCTGCCCCGGAACAGGATGTCGGGCCCGATCCGTTCCATCGCCACACCCGTCAAACGCACCGCCTCCTGCGGAGTGGAACATCCCACGCCCGCGATGGCGGGCACGGGCCCACCCCCCAGCACCGGGGCAATGTAGAACGCGATCTCATCCACCAGTCCGGCATCGAAAAGCACCCCGTGCAATCCTCCCCCGCCCTCCGCCAGCACCGTGAGCACACCACGCCGCCCAAGATCGCGCAGCACATCCGCAATCGGCACATCCCGGAACACCAGCGTCCGCCCGCGATGTGGGTCGGTGAAAAGATGGGCGTCGGTCGGCAAATCGCCGGACTTTGTCCAGACCACCCGCCACGGCTGCCGTGCGTCGGGCACGCCGCGCACGGTGAGTCGCGGGTTGTCGGCCCGCACCGTTTCTCCTCCAACCAGGATCGCATCCACCGCCGCGCGAAAAGTGCGCTGCGCATGAAGACGGGATTCCTCCGATGTGATCCACGGGCTGTGGCCGGGACCGCGCGTGAGGCGTCCGTCGAGGGTCATTCCGGTCTTGGCAATCACCCACGGCATGCCTGTTGTAATCCATCGGTTGAACGCGCGGTTCATGTCCGTGCATTCGTCGGCAAGCACTCCGGCGTCCACCACAATGCCCGCAGTGCGCAAAATGTCCAGACCGCGTCCGGCATGGCGGGGGTTGGGATCCGTCGCTCCCACAACAACCCGGCCAAATCCCGCTCGTTGGATTGCCTCGGTGCAGGGCGGGGTGCGTCCATGGGTCGAGCAGGGCTCGAGCGTGACATACAACGTGGCCCCCCGGGCGGTATCGGGATTTTCCAAGGCCCGGATCGCCTGGATCTCCGCATGCGGACCTCCCGCACTCGCATGAAATCCGGTCGCCAGTACCGCACTGTCCCGCACGATCACCGCACCCACGGCCGGATTCGGACTGGTCTGCCCGAGCCCGCGCCTGGCCGCATCGAGCGCAAGCCGCATGAAATCGGGGTCGGTGGTCATGGCGCTTTCATTTTCACGATCACCATCGGGGTGTCGTCACGGTCTTTGAACTCTGTGACAGGCGTGTCGGCTGCGAGCCGTCCGGTGGCCTTGAGACGGCCAAGTTTTTCCCGTTCGCAAAAGAGCCAGTGCCCGGTCAATGGCAGGTCGTCCCGGTCCGGCGCGTAGGCCAGGGGTTCGCGCACATAAAACAGGAACGGCTGGAAACCCACATCGAACGCCACCAACAGCACCTCCGGCGGGACCGCGCGGTTCACCAAGTCGCCCATGGGCCTGTCGTCCTCTTTGTCCCGCACAAACCGCAGGACCGCGCCCGAATAAATCAGCATCACCGCCGCGATCACGGCCATCGATCCAAAGAGGAGCGGCATCACGCCACGAAGGCTTGCACGGTGCTTCCATAGCGCGAGAGAAAGGGCGAATGCGCCCATGCCTCCGAATACCGAGAGCACGGAAAATTTTCCGAGCACTGGAGTCGCCGCCCCCGCCGGCAGACACACGGCGGCACATATCAGCAGGGTGAACCGCCACGCGGACGCCAAGCGAACAGGAAGTTGAAACTTGGGATCGCCCATCACCGCCCCCAGCAGCAGCGCGGGCACAGTGAGCAGCGGCATCACAAAACGCGAGGACGACCCCGGCGCGAGGAGGATGAGGACGGCGGCAACGATCATGCCCGCCCGCGCACCAAGAAACCAGGTGCGCACCCGGGTGCTCCAGTGCGGGAGAGGTCCGGGATTCCACAGAAATGGCAGGAACAATGCCCATGGAAAAAAATTAAGGATGGCGCGCGGAAATTGGAGCAGCCATTTCCCGAACTCGAATCCGCCCGTGCCATCTCCGCCCGATTCCAGGCGGCCCGTGAACTGTCGCATCCACACCCCATTGGTTCCGTCGCCTGCCGTCGCCTGCAGCAACGGCACCGCCCAGGCCGCAAAGACCGCCGCGCACAGCAGCAGTCCCGCAATATGCGCCGGATGCAGCAACGCCCGCAGGCCGCCGTCGGGATTTTTCCGGACGGACATAACAAGCGACCATACTGCGGGCACATAAAAAAACAGGAGATGCACAGGCCCTTTGGCCAGCACGCCCAACCCGAGCAGCAGTCCTGCCGGTATCCACACGATCCAGGGCGAACGCCCGCGCAGCCATGCGGCACTCCACCACGCCCAGGCCAGACCCGAGAGGACAATGTACAGGGCCTCGAGTTCCGCGAGCCGTCCTTTTTGGAGCAGACTGATGTTGGACATGGCGAACACGGCGGCAAGGAACGCGCCCTGGATCCCGAGCGGCTTCCGACACCACGCCAGGATTCCAAGACCCAACACCAGCGTGGCGAGCGCCGAAGGCAGACGGCCCAACCATTCGTTGTGTTCCCCACCGATGGCAAAGGAGAATGCCGCAAGCCAGTTGAACAGAGGGGGTTTGCGCAGATACGCCTCGCCCGCAATCCTGGGCACGAGCCAGTCGCCGGTTTTGAGCATTTCCACTGCGGGCAGCAATCGCCGTCCTTCTTCCCCGCGGATTTCCATGTCACCCAATCCGGCGATCCAGCACAGAGCCCAGAACAGGATCAGAAGCCCAACCGCACGACGCGGCGCGAGTGCAGGGGATTGGGGCATTTAGAAATCCCCCCGGCGCAGACCATTCCATGCGTCCCCAAACCGTGCAATCACATCACTGGGCAGAAGCGAGAGCTGCGACTGACCGCCCTGGGTCTGCGCATATTCCGCCGCACGTCCGCACAACCATGCGGCAACCCGTCCGGCATCATGCGGAGGCAATCCCTGCGCGAGCAACGCGCCGCACAGTCCCGCAAGCACATCCCCCTGTCCACCCTTGGCCATCGCAGGACCGCCGGTCGTGTTGAAGGATATGTCGCGTCCGGGGGAGACCACGATGGATCGGGCACCCTTGAGAAGAAGCGTGACCGGGTGGGTTCGGACAAAATTCATCGCCCGTTCGATGCGTGGAAGCCCGGCGGATACGGGAGCGAGCCGGGCCATTTCTCCGGGATGCGGCGTGAGCAGGCGCGGCCCTCCGGGTGTGTTCAGTTCCGCAGGATGTTGCGCCAGAACGTTGAGGGCATCCGCATCAAAAACTGCGGGCCCGGAAAAATCGCGCCACAAATCCAATATCGCAGTATCGTGAGCCCTGCCCAATCCGGGGCCGACCACGAGCACATCCAGTTTGTCCGCCAGACATTGTGTCGCCGAAGACACGGGCCGCACCATCACTTCCGGCGGGGCTGCGATTGCGAGCATGGGATAGATGTCTTCCGCACAGTAAAGCGTGACCAGCCCGGCACCCCCGCGCAGTGCGGCTATCGAGGCGAGCACTGCGGCGCCTCCGAATCCGACCGAGCCCCCGACCACACCCACCCGTCCGAAGCAACCCTTGTGGGCACTGTGATTTCGGCGTGGCAATAATGGGCTCAACTCCGACGCCATGGCCATGGTGGACATCTCTGGATCGGATTCGATGGAATAAAATGGTTCCAGATCGGGGAGGGGAACCACCGCGATCCTGCCCACGACATCGGTCGCATCATCGCAAAACAGGGCGGATTTTGGCCGGAAAATCGTGGCGGTAATGTCTGCCAGCACCGCGCCGTCCGCCGGGCCGCCGGTATCGGGGTCCAGCCCAGACGGGATATCGATGGCCACCACCAAGGCCTGGGTGCATTCACGGAGTCGGCGAATGGCCGAGACACAGGGAACGATCGCGGGGCGGAGCGGACCGCCGAAGCCCAGTCCCAGCAGTCCGTCAAGGATCACACCGGGCCGATCTCCCTCGTCCGGACTTACGATTTTGGAAAAGGCACGGGCTTCGAAAAAATGCCGCATGCAGAGCGGGCCGAGTGCCTCCGCAGGGGCGGATGTCGTCAGTTCCACGCGCCAACCCGCGTTGTGAAGGTGTTTCGCTGCGACCAACGCATCGCCGCCGTTGTTGCCTTTCCCGGCAAACACGCGCAGCAATCCCGGTGCGGGATGAAACTGCATCACCACATCCGCAATTCCGGCACCGGCCACCGCCATGAGTCGGTCGGCGGTGTGACCCGCCGCAAATGCCGCTGCCTCGACGGCGCGCATCCGGGAGCTGTGGAGGATTTGCATGAAAATCAGCCTGTCTGCGTATGCCTGTAGCGCATGGTGGCATGCTTATCCGAATTCACGCTTCGGCACAATGCGGGAATTTACACTGGTTTGTTGGCGGCAACCGACCGCAGGCAAGATCCGGGCTGGCCAAGCGCGATTTTGGAGGTAGATTCCCCGACCCGCCATGCCCAAAGCATTTCTCAAAACATACGGATGCCAGATGAACGAGCGCGATTCCGAGCAGGTCGTTCGGATGCTGGTCGAGCGCGGCTATGAGATGACGACGGATGAAACCGCAGCCGACGTGATTCTGCTCAACACGTGCAGCGTGCGCGATATGGCGGAACAGAAGGCTCTTGGCAAAATGGGGATGCTCTCGAAGTTGAAGAAGGAGAATCCGCAACTCGTGTTCGGATTCCTGGGCTGCATGGCGCAGAGCCGCGGGGAGGAACTCCTGCGGGATGTCCCCCATGCGGATCTCGTGGTGGGCACGCAAAAGTTTCACAAGGTCGCCGAATATGTGGACGAGATCCGCCGCACCAAACTGGAGCCCGGACTGGATGACCTGCGCGCATCCATTGTGGATGTGGACGACGAACCGGGCTCGCAGGACACCATCCGCGATCATGTCCTCCGGGACCGGCAGGCATCGGCGTTTGTCTCGATCATGCAGGGCTGCAACATGCACTGCACCTTCTGCATCGTCCCGCAGACCCGCGGCCCCGAGCGCGGACGATCCATCCCTGATATCGTGGCCGAAGTGGAATCCCTCGCGGCGCGGGGGGTGAGGGAAGTCACGTTGCTGGGGCAGATTGTCAATCTCTACGGACGACATGAGTTCGAGGTCCGGGATGGAAAAAGCCCGTTTGTTCAGCTTCTTGAGGCCATCAATGGGGTGGAAGGCATTCGGCGGATTCGGTTCACCTCGCCGCATCCCATGGGGTTCCGCGACGATCTGGTGCGTGCCTTTGGAGAACTGCCCAAGCTTGTAGAGCACATCCACTTGCCAATGCAGAGCGGCTCCGACCGCATCCTCAAAGCCATGCACCGCCCCTACACGGCCGACCGATACCGGCAGCTCGTGGCCCGTTTGCGCGAGGCCCAGCCCCGGATCGCCATCACCACGGACATCATCGTGGGGTTTCCGGGAGAAACCGACGGGGATTATCAGATCACCCGCGCGCTGACGGATGAGATCGGCTTCGATAACGCCTTTATTTTCCGCTACTCCAAACGCCGCAATACTCCGGCGGCAGATCTGCCCGATCAGGTTTCCGAGGAAGTGAAAGAGGCGCGCAATCAGGATTTGCTGACCGTGGTGAACCGCCACGCCGAAGTCCGCACCGCCGCTTTGGTCGGGCAGCGGGTGGAGATCCTCTGTGAAGGATCGAGCAAGACAAACCCGGATCGCCTTGCCGGTCGGACGCGCACCAATAAAATCGTAGTGTTTGAGGGGGGCGACCGTCTTGTCGGAGAAATGCTGGACATTTACGTGGATCGCGCTTCGCCGTTCACGCTTTACGGACGGCT
>DYRR01000001.1 GCA_020718605.1 Chthoniobacter flavus
TCCCGGAGCGGGCTACAGGCTGCTTCGTAGCTCTGCGCGGGAGCGCAGGGATCTTCCAATGCTAACGATCGGGGCGTGTTCACTGTCCGGCTATTTTTCCTCGTCGTCCTCATCCATCGCCAGATCGGCCACGGACAGGACGGGCAAGGGCTTCTTTTCGGAATCGGCGACATCCAAAGAAAGGGGGTGCATCTCCGCACGATCCAAGTGTGTTGGAGGGTCAGACTCCTGTCCTGACCGCGTGGAGACAAGGTCAGGCGAGGACGCTGCCCCTCCAAGGGATGCCTGATCAGGCGACGGTGCCGGTCCTCCGATCTGTAGTGCATTCGCAACAACCGGAGCGGCATCCGAAGCGATCGAATCGGGCCCCTTTGTCTCTTCGTCCAGAGCCTCGGCAGGCTCCGAATCTCCTGCAGGTTCAACCTCGGGTTCGGGTTCTCGGGGAACAAAACCGAAATTCAATGCCACGGCACTAAAATCCATGTCAGCCCGGCCCTGATGCAACCCCGCAAGCAAAATGGCGGCGACGGTGCTGGTGGCAGGCAGTTCCAAATTCTGCTTTTGGGCCATCTGCAATGCAAACTGGACATCCTTGAACATGTGTTTGAGCGAAAAATGCGGTTCGTAATCCCCGGCCATCATCTTGGCCAACTTCATGTCGATCACTCCCGAACGGCATCCGTTTTCGGCCACCGCCGCCGCAAAATCCTCCGCCGGAACCCCGCATCCCACCGTCAGGGCGAGTGCCTCCGAGAGGACCTGTGTGGAGACGGCATTGATCATGTTGGTCGCGATCTTGACCGCCGAAGCGGCACCGACCGGGCCCAGATGCATCACCTTTCTTCCCGAGACTTCCAACTGCGGGCGGAGCTTCTCTAAGACATCCTTGTCGCCGCCCACATAATAGACCAGCCGGGCTTCCGCCGCAGAATTCCGACTGCCGGTGAAGGGTGCGTCCAGAAACTTCGCCCCACTCGCCCAAACCATCTCGGCCGCGCGCAGCGTATGTTCCGGGGAAATGCTGGCGTGATTGAGAACGATGTGATCCCGGGTCAGTGCCGGTGCCATCGCCTCAATGCATTCAAAGAGTGCTTTTTCATCGGACACGAACAACTGGACATACCTCGCCGCATCCGCCACCTCGGCTGGGGACCCCAGAAAATTGGGTTCGGGCCGGGGCGACCGGTTCCAGACAAACGTGCGATACCCGGCTCTGCGAAGACTCGCCGCCACCCGGCTGCCAATGATGCCCAGACCGATGACGCCCGCTTTATTTTTGGATCCAAATGCCATGGCCATGGTTTATCTGCGGAAGACGCTTCACGTCCATTCAAAACACACCGGGTGCAATGGACATCCCGCCGCACAGAATCATATCTTGACATCATGATATGTAGATTTGTTACTTGATCCCACCTGCATCCAGCATTACATTCCACGGGTGAACACCTCTCCATCTCTTCAAACTCCGTCCGAACAGGTGCTCCGATCCCTGTTGGCTACCCGTGTAGTTCTGCTCGACGGTGCCATGGGCACCATGATCCAGGAGCACAGACTCTCCGAGGCGGATTACCGCGGGGACCGGTTCGCCGACTATCCGCGCGATCTCAAGGGAAATAACGATCTTCTTTCGATCACGCAGCCGCACATCATCCAGGGCATTCATACCGCTTTTCTCGCAGCAGGGGCGGACATTATCGAGACCAACACCTTTAATTCCACCTCCATCTCACTTGCTGACTACGGCATGGAAGACATGGTCTATGAGTTGAATCTTGCCTCGGCCAGACTTGCGCGTGCCGCAGTCGAGGAATGCCAATCCCTCAATCCCGGTCGCCAGGCCTTTGTGGCGGGTGCCATCGGTCCCACCAACCGCACCGCCTCGCTCTCGCCCGACGTGAATGACCCCGGCTTCCGGGCCGTCACCTTCGACCAGCTTGTGAATGCCTATGAGGAACAAATCTGCGGCCTTGTGGACGGCGGCGTGGATCTCCTGCTTCCCGAAACCACCTTCGACACGCTCAACCTGAAGGCGGCCCTCTACGCCATCGATCGGTTTTTTGAAAAATCCGGCGCACCACGTCTGCCGGTGATGATCTCCGTCACGATCACCGATGCTTCGGGCCGGACGCTTTCGGGCCAGACGGTGGAGGCATTCTGGAACTCCATCGCCCATGCCCGCCCGTTGAGCGTGGGCATCAACTGTGCGCTCGGCGCCGACGAGATGCGGCCCTATATCGAAGAACTGTCGCGCATCGCGGACGTTCATCTGAGCTGTTATCCGAACGCCGGTCTGCCCAATGCGTTTGGCGAATACGACGACACCCCGGCACACATGGCGTCGTTGCTGCGTGAGTTTGCCGCCGCAGGCTGGCTGAACATCGTGGGCGGCTGCTGCGGATCGACCCCGGACCACATCCGCGCCATCGCGGAGGCCATGCGCGGACTGCCACCGCGCGCCGTGCCGGAAATTCCGCGCGCCCTGCGTCTGAGCGGATTGGAACCCTACACTGTCGGCGCGATCAACAATTTCACCATCATCGGCGAACGCGCCAATGTCACGGGATCCCCGAAATTTTCAAAACTGATCCTCGCCGGCGATTATGACGCGGCCCTCGCGGTGGCGCGCCAGCAGGTGGAGGGCGGGGCGAATCTCATCGATGTGAACATGGACGAGGGCATGCTGGATTCCGAGGCGGCCATGACGCGATTCCTGCGCCTCGTGGCGGCGGAACCCGACATCGCGCGGGTCCCGGTGATGGTGGACAGCAGCAAATGGTCGGTGCTCCAGGCGGGCCTGCGCTGTCTGCAGGGCAAAGGCGTGGTCAACTCGATCAGTCTCAAGGAAGGCGAAAAGAAATTTCTGGATCAGGCCCGGGAAATCCGGCGCTTCGGCGCGGCGGTGGTCGTGATGGCCTTCGACGAACAGGGACAGGCCGACAGCTTTGCCCGGAAACTGGAGATCTGCACCCGCGCCTATCATCTGCTCGTGGACAAAGCCGGATTCCCCCCCGAGGACATCATTTTCGATCCGAACATCCTCACGGTCGCCACTGGCATCGAGGAACACACCCGCTACGCGCTGGACTTCATCGAGGCGATCCGCGCCATCAAGACCACCCTGCCCCACGCGCGGACCAGCGGCGGCGTGAGCAACATTTCCTTTTCCTTCCGTGGCAACAATCCGGTGCGTGAGGCAATGCATGCGGCATTTCTCTATCATGCCATTCAGGCCGGGCTCGACATGGGCATCGTGAATGCGGGCCAGCTCGATGTGTATGAGGAAATCCCGAAGGATCTGCTGGAACGCGTCGAGGACGTGCTGCTTGACCGGCGGCCCGACGCGACCGAACGGCTTGTGGAATTGGCGGACACCGTGCGCGGCGGCCAGGGCAGGGTCACTGTAAAGGACGATGCCTGGCGGCAGGGCACCATTGAGGAACGTCTCCAGCACGCGCTGGTGAAGGGTGTCGTCGAACACATCGACGCCGACACCGAGGAAGCCCGGCTCAAATACGGAAAACCCCTCGCAGTGATCGAAGGTCCGCTCATGTCCGGCATGAATGTCGTCGGCGACCTCTTCGGTGCGGGCAAAATGTTTCTGCCCCAGGTGGTGAAAAGCGCGCGTGTGATGAAAAAAGCCGTTGCCTGGCTCACTCCCTTTCTTGAGGAGGAAAAGCGCAACAACCCCAACGCGCGCGCTCAGGGCAAAGTCCTGATGGCAACCGTGAAGGGCGATGTCCACGACATCGGAAAAAACATCGTGGGAGTGGTGCTCGCCTGCAACAACTACGAAGTCATTGACCTCGGTGTGATGGTTTCCGCCGAGCGGATTCTTGCGGAAGCCAGGGCGCAAAATGCGGACATCATCGGCCTGAGCGGGCTCATCACCCCATCGCTGGATGAAATGGTGCATGTGGCCTCCGAGATGGCGCGCCTGGGGTTCACGGTTCCGCTGCTCATCGGCGGCGCCACCACCAGCAAAGCCCACACCGCCGTAAAAATCGCCCCGGTCTATCCGCATGAAGTGGTTCATGTCCTTGATGCGTCCCGCTCGGTGCCCGTCGCCGGTGCCCTGCTCAATCCCGACACCCGGTCCGGGCTCGACAAAGCCAACCGGGCGGAACAGGAAATCCAGCGCGAAGAACATGCAAAGAAAACTCTGGCGCGCAAGCTGATGCCCATCGCCACGGCGCGCGAACGCGGATGGAAATTCGAGTGGGCTTCGCAGGAAATCGCCGTGCCCTCCTTTCTCGGATTGCGCCCGGTCTCGGAGGATGCCGGAGACGACGAACTGCGTGTCTCCCTCGCGGAACTGCGTTCCTTCATCGACTGGTCGCCGTTCTTTCACACCTGGGAGATGCGCGGGCGATGGCATGCCGGCGAAAGGCGCTTTGCCAGCGCGGACACCGAACGTCCCGCAGAGGCCGAAGCGGAAGCCGCCAAGTTGTATGCGGACGGCGCGGTGCTCCTCGACCGCATCGTTGCCGGAAATCTTTTTCATCCACGCGGAGTGTTTGGATTTTTCCCGGCCAACTCCGTGGGTGACGACATCGAACTCTACACCGACGAGACCCGCACCCATCTCCGGGCGCTTTTCCACACGCTGCGGCAGCAGGCGGAAAAGAAGGACACCCCGAACTACGCGCTCGCCGATCTCATCGCCCCGAAATCCTCGGGACGTGCGGACTATCTCGGCGGATTTGTGGCGGGCATCCATGGAGCGGATGAACTGGCGGAAACCTATAAGACCGCCCATGACGACTACTCCGCGATTCTGGTGAAGGCGCTGGCCGACCGTCTGGCCGAAGCCTTTGCCGAGTGGATGCATCAACAGGCCCGCGTGCTGTGGGGTTACGAACAGGCCGGGCAATGGGCCGGCGAGGATCTCATTCGGGAGCGTTACCGCGGAATCCGCCCGGCGGGTGGCTATCCCAGCCAGCCCGATCACACCGAGAAGCGCACCCTTTTCGACCTGCTCCAGGCATCGGCGCACACCGGAGTCACGCTCACGGAAAGTATGGCCATGCATCCCGGCTCGGCCGTTTCGGGGCTTTACTTCGCACACCCCGACTCCCGGTATTTTGCCATCAGCACCATTGGCCGCGACCAGATCGAGGATTACGCCCGCCGCAAAGGCATGAGCATCGAGGAAACCGAACGCTGGCTGCGCCCCTGGCTGGCGTATTGACAGGTCACAATCGGACCTGCTCGCCGAGCTCGACCACGCGGTTGGGCGGGAGTTGGAAGAAACGGGCGGGATCCAGGGAGTTGCGGAACATGAGTTCAAAAAGCCGCGCCCGCCAACGCGTCCAGATCCGGCCCTCCGTGGGAATCACAAGCGAAATCCGTCCCAGAAAATACGTGGTTTTCATCGGTTTGAACGAAACTTTTTCATTGGCAACCAGTGTCAGCGCATGGGGGATATCCGGAGTTTGGCGATAACCGTAGCGGAGCCGGACCCGGAAGAATCCTCCGCCCAGATCATCCAACTCCGCGCGACGCCGGGGAGGGACCAGGGGGGCGGAATCCACCAACACCGTCACAAACACGTTGGTTTTGTGGAGAATCTGGTTGTGTTTGAAGTTGTGCAGCAAAGGCCGGGGCACCATCTCGGGGCTGCTGGTGAGATACACCGCCGTGCCCGCCGCTCTCGGCACGGTGGCCTTGGCCGCGTCGAGCGCGAAATCCACACAGGGAATCATCCCATCGGAAAGACGGTCGCGCAGGCGCAGGCGCCCCCAGCGCCAGATGTCGGCCAGCAGGAAAATCACCGATCCAATGCCGATGGTGAGCCAGCCGCCCGCCGGGATTTTTAGAAGGTTCGACAGAAAAAAGAGCGGGAACGGGATGAAAAACAAGGGTGCCAACAGGAGGCGCTTTTTCCGCGACCATTTCCACAGATGCTTTGCCACAAGCATGAGCAGAATCGCGGTGGCCAGCATGGTCATGGACACCGACAAACCATAGGCGGCCGCGAGGGCGCCCGAGGTTTTCCATTCCAGAATCAGGACGATGCAGCCCGCACAGAGCGCAAAATTTGCCATGGGCACATAGATCTGGCCGCGGGTTTCATCCGAGGTGGAATGAACGACCATGCGGGGACAGAGCCCCATTTGAATGGCCTGGCTGACGAGTGAAAACATGCCGGTGATCACCGCCTGGGAAGCGATAATGGTGGCGAAGGTGGCCAGCGCCACCATCGGAATCACAGCCCAATCCGGAACCATGTCAAAAAAGAGATTCTTGCCAACATTCCCCGTCTGGATGAGCCGCGCACCCTGGCCGAAGTAATTTGCCAGCAGACAGGGCATGACCACAGTGAACCATCCCCAGCGGATGCTGCGCCGGTTGAAATGCCCCATGTCGGCGTAGAGCGCCTCGGCGCCGGTGACCACGAGAAACAGCGTGCCGAGCACCGCAAACGTCCCCACGGGATGCGCCAAGGAAAAGTGGAGCGCGTGCATCGGGCTGAGCGCCCACAGCACCGAGGGTGCGCGCACAATCCAGGACACCCCCACCACGCCGAGTGTCGCGAACCAGACCAGCATGACCGGGCCGAACCAGCGCGCGATCTTTCCCGTGCCATGACTTTGAAAAATGAACAACCCCAACACAATCCCCAGCGAGATCGGGATCACCCACGGAGCCAGCGCCCGGTGCTGCAATTCGATGCCCTCCACCGCGCTCAATATGGAAATGGCCGGCGTGATGATCGCATCCGCGCACAACATGGCCGCCCCGGCAACGCCGACCAACAGAATGCCGCCCTTGCCCCGGGGCGCATCCGTCTTCCCGAGCAATGCGACCAGGGATAGAATCCCGCCCTCGCCGTTGTTGTCGGCGCGCATCACAATAAGCAGGTAGTTCACGGAGACCACCACGATGAGCGACCAGGTGATCAGCGAGAGCAGGCCGATCACGCTCGCGTAGCCCACCGGCAACCCGTGTTCCGAGGCGAAACATTCCCGCAATGCGTAGAGCGGGCTGGTGCCGATGTCGCCATAGACGATACCAAGCACACCGATCAGAAAAAGCTTCTGACGATGACCGGCCCCTCCGCTGCTTTTGGAATGGCTCATGCTTCGGGAAACATCCCCGCCCGCGAGGGAAAAACCGCAAGCATATCCGCCACGGCAGACGCCACATCCGCCGACCGCATGAGGGCTTCACCCACCAGGATCGCATTGGCGCCGGCTTCGAAAACGCGCTGGGTGTCCTCCCGGGTTTTGATGCCGCTCTCGCTCACGAGCAACACGCCGTCGGGCACCTCCTCGGCAAGCTGTTCCGTGACCGCAAGGTTCACCGTGAAAGATTTCAGGTCACGATTGTTGATCCCGATGAATCCGGCGTCCGCATCCAGCGCGCGGTCCAGTTCCCGCAGATCGTGGACCTCCACCAATGCGTCCAACTCCAAATCCGCCGCCGCATCCAGACAGCGCCGGAGCATGTCGTCATCCAACGCCGCCGCGATCAGCAACACCGCATCCGCCCCGGACGCACCGGCCTCGTAGATTTGAACCGGGTCGATGGTGAAATCCTTGCGAAGGAGCGGCAGCCACACCTCCCCGCGAATCGCGCCCAGATAATCAAGATGCCCCTGAAAAAAGTTCTGATCGGTAAGCACCGAGATCGCGTGGGCGCCGGCTTTCTCGTAGGCCCTGGCCACGGCGACCGGATCGAAATCCGGCGCGATAACCCCGGCGGATGGTGAGGCCTTTTTCACTTCCGCAATGAGGCCAAGGGCGCCCGGACCCCGGTCGAGCGCGGCCTGGAATCTGCGGAAATCGGTGCGGGCCGCAGCCGTCCTGCGCAGTTCCCGGGCACGGGGAAGCAGCGCCTCCACTTCGGCTTCTTTGGACTTCAATATTTCCGCCAACCGGCTCATGGCCGCAAGTGGTAGCGGGATTGGCCGGACCCGTCAACTGCGGGCAACTCAGCCTTTGATCCCCAGCAACCCGATCTGCCAGGGCAGGAGAAGCTCTGCGGCGCGATCGGGGTTGCCGGCGATGGATTCCATGGCGGCTTTGGAGGCGATGACCGACGGATCAAGCTTGAGATCCTTCGCGTTGCGATCCCGTGCATTTCTGAGCTTTTGGAGACGGGAATCGAACTCGGGATTCGGTTTGGGACGGGGCGTTTTGGGTGGCGGCTGCGGCCATTCACTCTCGGGAACCTCCAGCCCGAGCCGGATGGCCTCCTGAAACCCCTCGCGACGGCGTCCGCGCAGGTGCCGCAGTTCGAAATGTCGGCCCTGCTCACATTCCGATGCGGCATTCAAGAGATCCTCATTGCGCAACACCTTGAAAGCCGGACGATCCAGCGACTGCGCCTCCGCGTCTCTCCATCGCCACAACTCGCGCAAGATCGCATTTGCCCGGGGGTTCAAAGCAAAACTTCCCTTGATGCGCCACAGATTTTCGATGTCCCGATCCTTATCCACCATGGCTCCGTTGAGTGTCCGGGCGCAGGATTGCTCGAACCAATCGATCCGGCCCAGGCGGAACAGCTCTGCGGAAAGCTTCCCGGCCAGCGGCAGCAAATACCGGGTGTCGTTCCTGGCATACTCCATCATTTTGGCGGTGAGCGGGCGCATGCTCCAGTCGGCTTTCTGCGAGCCTTTCACCATCTCGACTTCGAAAAACTGTTTCACCAGCGCGGCAAGACTGAACTCGTGAATGCCCACGAGCCGGGCGGCGATCATCGTGTCGAACACCCGCTTCGGGCGGAACGGCCCCGCCCGCCGCAGCATGCGCACATCAAAATCCGCCCCGTGGAAAACCAGTGTTTTTTTCTCCAACAGCCCCAGGAGCGGTGCCAGATCGGCCCCGGCCAGCGGGTCCACCAGTTCGTCCCGGTCCGGGATGCCGATCTGGATAAGACACAGTTTCTCAAAATAACTGTGCAGACTGTCGGCCTCGGTGTCCACCGCAATGGGATCGTGCGGAGCGAGGTCGTGTAGAAGGGCGGCGATTTGATCCGGAGTGTCGAGCATGGCTGGGGGTGGCGGATTGGATTCAGAGCGAACGCAATCCGGTGAGTAGAAGTTCCGCGTTGGTCTTGGTAACACGGAGGCTCTTGGCCAGGATCTGCATGGCCTCGATCGGCGGCAGTGCGACCAATTGCTTTCGGATCACCTGCAGGCGCTGCCATTCCTGCGGATGGTAGAGGAGTTCATCGCGGCGCGTGCCGGAGTTGAGGATGTGGATCGCCGGAAAAATCCGGTGCTCGGCGATGGTCCGGTCGAGGTGCAGCTCCATGTTGCCGGTGCCCTTGAACTCCTCAAAAATCACCTGATCCATGCGGCTCTCGGTCTCGGTGAGACAGGAAGCCAGGATCGTGAGGCTGCCTCCCTCCTCCACATTGCGGGCGGCTCCGAAGAATTTTTTGGGTTTCACCAGCGCCTTGGTGTCCACGCCGCCGGACATGATCCGCCCGCCGCGTCCGGGCTGGACGTTGTTGTAGCCGCGCGAGAGACGGGTGAGACTGTCGATGAGAATCACCACGTCCTGCCCGAACTCGACCAGACGCTTGGCCCGCTCGCTCACGAGTTCGGAAATCTGCACGTGACGCATCACATTCTCATCGAAAGTGGAACTGAAGATCTCCGCATCGACGCCCTGTTTGAGGTCGGTGACCTCCTCGGGACGCTCATCGACCAACAGCATGATCACCCGGATTTTGGGCGACCCGGCGCGCATGGCCCGCGCGATTTCCTTGAGCAGAATGGTTTTGCCCACCCGGGGAGGGGCAATGATGAGCCCGCGCTGACCGCAGCCCAGCGGGGCGACCAAGTCCATGGCCCGCGCGGAGATGGAGTTGTATTTGGCGCTCTCCAAAGCAATGCGGCGGTCGGGAAACAACGCCGTCAGTTGTTCAAACACCGGCGGTTCGGTAAAGTCCGCGATGGGACGCCCCTCCACGGCCACCACGGTGTCGAGACCGATATATTTATCCTTGCCCGGACGTGCGGGACGCAGGGTGCCGGACACCTGCATGCCCGGCCGGAGGAAGTGTGTTTGAATGAGCGAGGAAGAGACGTAGATGTCCTCCGGGCAGGGCGCGAAATTATACTGGGGCCAGCGGAGCAGCCCGTGGTAGGGCGCGGTCATTTCGAGAATGCCCGTCACATAGACCGGGATGCGATGGCCCAGATAGTACTGGGTGAGGTCGAGAATCAACTGATGCCGGGACCGGTCGGGGGAGCTGCGCAGGTTGCGGTTGCGGGCAATCTCAATCAATTCCGCATGGCTGAGCGCATGCAGATCGTCGAGATTCACCCGTTCGGGCAGCGCCTCATGCACCGAGGCGGGGGCGGATTCGGGAATCTCCTGGGATGGATCGTCTGACATGCGTTAATTTTGGATGGGTTCGGCGAGTGTGCGCGCGAGAAGTGCGGCCTGAGCTTCGAGCGATTCGAGAGAACCGTCGTTCCAGATCACATGATCGGCTTTTTGTGTTTTTTCTGTCAATGACATTTGGATCGAACAAAGTTTCTCCGCCTCCCCGACGGAAAGCCCGCGCAGAGAGGTGAGCCGCTGCATCTGAGACCGGCGGTCGGCGGCCACCACCACGACCCGGTCCATCTCCCGTTCCGCGCCTGTTTCGAACAGGAGTGGAATTTCAACGAGGAACAGACGGGTGCCGGTGCGGTAGGGCATGGATTGCTCCAGCCAACTGCGCCGGATTCGCGGGTGCAATATGTTTTCAAGCGTTCTTCTTGCGTCGGCATCCGTGAGGATCAGCCGGCGCAGCAGGGCGCGGTCCGGCGATCCGTCCGCGGCAAATATGTGAGATCCGAAAGCCGCGCCGATTTCTCCGCGCACGCCGGGCTCCATATCCGTCAACCGCCTTGCGCAGGCATCGGCGTCAAATCGATTCGAGCCGGTGATGCCGGCAAAAATGCGTGTAAAAGTGGACTTTCCGGTGCCAACCCCACCAGTGATGCCAAGGACAGGCATGGGCCCGCAGGGTTAAGTTTGTTCGGATTCGGAGCCGGCTTACTTTGGAAAGTAAGGCAACTGGGGCGGAGCAACATTGAAATTGTTGGGATCCACCGTGGATTCCACCAGTTCCTCCTCCTCGTCGTCCCTGGCGATGGGCTCTCCGGCGGGATTGATGAGTCGGGCGGTCACGAAGATGATCAGATTGCGCTTGAGATGCTGGTCGATGGAACTGCGGAAGAGCCGCCCCAGAATCGGGATGTCGCCGAGGATCGGTGTTTTGTCATCCACTTTCTGGACGTCTTCACGCATCAACCCGCCCAGGGACACTGTCTGGCCGTCCCAAATGCTCACCGAAGTGGTCACCTTGCGGGTGCTGAAGATCGGTTGTTTGATCTCGTTTGGTGTCAACTCGGTGCGTCCGCCATTGATCAACTGACCGGCCGTGCTGGTGTTGATCGTATAAATCGGGCTGCCGTAGTTGATGAAGCCTTCAAACTCGACGACCTGCGGGACCAGGCGAAGATCGATGGTGTATCCGTCCGAACCCACCACCGGCTCGACTTCGAGTGTGACACCCGTGTTGCGGGTCTCAAACGCGGTCGGGGTGGTCGGCGTGACGGGAAACACGGAAATGGTTGTGGATCCGCCGACACCTGAGCTACTGCTGCCGCCGAAATCCTGGGGAATCTGCGGCGGATCGAACTCAATCGGGTAGCGGAACTCACGGATGATTTCGATCGTGGCGCGCTCCCCGCTCTTTGTGGTCACTTTGGGCGAGGAAAGCAGATCCACGCCTTTCTTCTGATCCAGCGCACGAACGACGACCTGGAACTGGGGGTCGGTGAACACCCCGGCCAGACTGAAGATGCCGGGGGCAACGGTATTTGCGGCACTGCCGAAGAGCAGGGAATCGATGGCGTTGTTCGAAATTCCGTTCGTGCCACTGCGATTGCCCGAAGTCACCGGATTGGTTCCGACCGCCGTGTCCGTTGCAGGGTCGATAAAAGTGTAATTGTCATTGTTGAGCGCCGTTCCGGATCCAGTCGTTCCACCGGCACCGAACACGCGCTCCCCACCGATGTTGAAGGCGCTCACCAGCCAGTCAAACCCGAGTTCCTTGAGGTTGTTCTGGGTGATTTCGACAAACTTGGCCTCGATCTCCACCTGGGTGGGCACGTCCACATTGGATGAATCCACGATGATGTCGATCAACTCAATCTGTTCCTGGGTGTTGCGGACAATGAGCTGGCTGCTGGATGCCAGAAAGTAGGCACTCGATCCCGGAGGAAACTGGACACCCTGGGATTCCAGAAACTCTTTCGCGCCGGCTTTGCTGGCGAGATTGGATCCGGCACCCGTGGCGTCCCCACCACCCAACGTTCCACCGGTTCCGAGCCCGCCACCAGTGGCAGCTCCCGCTCCTCCGGGAACCGCCTGAATAAAGCCCGGCGGCACGCGCCAAGTTTTCGTGAGAAGAACATCCGTGGGCTCCGATTGCGGAACGATGGCCACCGCATACTGCTCCACCTTCACCTTGAGATTGGCCAGATTGGCCACATATTTGAGCGCCTCGCCCAGCGGAATGTTGGTGAGGGAAAGCGTGATGCGGGATTCCGCAGACGGCGCGGCACCGGCCGGAGCGGCCAGCGGATCGGCCTCAAGTCCGGGAATTGCCGCAGGAGCGGCCGATGCGGAGGAAGCGGAATCGATCTTCAGAACGATGTTCACCCCGCGGCGGGTCGGATCGGGCTCGGTGGCGTCCAACTCCCGGCTTTTTTCTTTCAGGAAATCGATCGCCTCGCGGATGGTGGCATCCTTGAACTCAAGTCTGGGAACCGTAATTCTGGCAAGTTTGTTGTTGATATAAGCCGTTCCCGCCTCTTTGGAGGGCCCCTGCTCGATCACCCGCGACTTGTCCAAGCCATAATTTTTCACGGGACTTTCCCATGCACGATCCACTTCCCAGATGCTGCGGGACCGGGCTTCATTGTAGGCATCCACCGCATAGGTGCTTTTGGCGTTGTTGATCTGCTCCTGCAAACGGCGGGCCGCGCCATTATATTTGTCGATGTTGAGCACCTGATCCGTGCGTTTCATCGCCATGTCATAGCGTCCGGAATCATAGAATCCCTGGGCTTCCGCCAGCATTTTTTTGACCTCCTCGACCGAAGCGATGAACCGGGGGCCCATGGTCTGGTTGTAGTAGGCCGGATCTTCAAGACGGGCCAGCAACAACACCGCCGGGCGGTAGCCCGGATTATATCCCGGAGCAATCACCATCTCGCAAAGCAGTTTCGCGTCCTCATAGCGCCCCTCGGCGATCCGCTGGTCCGCCAATGCGACAGTCGCTTTGGAAAATTTGGCGAGCGCGGCGCTCCGGCTTCCCTGCGTGGCGACCGAATCGGGCACCTGGTCGTAGGCGCTCTTGTATTGGGCGATGGCGGCCTCGTAATCCTTGTCCGCCATGTATTGATCGCCGACCGCCATCATGGTGGCGGCGTTGCTGTCCGCCGCCTGGCGGCGTGCCACCTCGCGGTCTGCGACCGAGGTTACGTTAAAATCGACGGTTTGCGCCTGCACAAACGGCGCAAAGAAGAGGGCTGCGGCCACAAGAGTGCAGAGAGGGCGGGAGGTTGGTTGGATCATAAATCGAATCGGGTTTGGCGGATGAAATGACAGGTCGGTTAAGGGAAGGACATTGGTGCTGCTTGAATTCGCGAAGAGAAAATAACCGGCCTGCACCAGCAGACCACGGAAGCACCCCGAACTGCTCAAGGGCTTTCCATACGGGGAACGGTGACTTCCTCTCCTGACTTCAAGTTCTTGATTACCGCTTTTTCCCGTGAAATGTCAACGAGATTATATTCGATGTTGTCGGGGGGGAGTTTGAAATTTGCTCCCCGCTTCACGCTGAATTCGCTTCCGTCCTTGAGATAGCGGAATTTTCCGAACGAATCGGGCGAGTTGCCGGTAACCTCGACGACCAGCACAATCTTCTCCCCCGTATCCGTGCTTTCAAGCGTAAGTTCGGAGATGTCATCCGTCGCTCCGGTGCGCGGATTGGGCCGGGTCTTCTGCTCAAACGAGGCGACCTTGAACTTGGTCCCGGCAATCGGTTCCCCCACCCGCAGAAACTGACTGGGCTGGCTCACATCGATCGTATTGATCTGGAACCGGTCCCCGGTGTACGCGGCAAAAAGCAACCGGAACGGGCGGCTGATGTACTCGGCCAAGCGCAGTTTGTTGTGGTACGGAGGGGCGGAAGCGGCGTCCTGCGGATTGGTCCCGGCTTTCCACTCCTCCAATACAGTGAATCCATCGCCATCCCCGTCTTCATTCAGAATATTTGGATCCAGCAGGTCCAACTCATTATCAATAATCCACTTATTGGGAATGGGTGGATGCAGGTCATAACCCTGATCCTCGGGATTGATGAGACGGCCCTCCTGCTCAATATGAGGCCGGGAAACCAGCAGGGGCCCTTTTCGAACCCACGTGGCGGGTGCTTTCATAAGCTCCACCGCATGGTCCAACGCGGAGGTATCGATCGTATCGATCTCCTTGCTTCCGACCACCTCGCCCCGAACGCTTTCGAACGTCTTGCCGAATCCGGCCACGTTGCGGATAATTAGAGCGGAAAACGCGAGCAGAGCCAGGGACACCACCACCAGGAGAACGCGTTCGTAAAAATTGCGGATAAAGTCCATGGCTGCTTAACGGGCTTGGGGATCTCCTGCGGTTTTTGCCGCAGGGGCGGCATCGGGCTCGGCAAAATCGGGAATCTCGATCAACAGATCGGTATCGATTTTTTCCTTGCCGAGAATAAATTGAAGCCGCCCCTCTTTCCCGGCAGCCTTGGCTCCGGCATCCCCGGCCGCACCACCGAAGATTGAGGTACCACCGGAAGATCCCGAGGCGGCGGCGGACGCACCGGCACCACGCTGCGGCCCCTTGGTTTGCCCGTTGGTGACCGAGAGCGAGCGGACGATAAAAAAGCTTTTTGCGGAAACAATATTGTTGAGAACGGTGCGCACCGACCCCGCCTCACCCTGGAAGGCCACGCGCACGATATCCGAGGTCACCAGAGGAGTTGTTGACTTCTTGACCCCGGCGGCGGAAGGTGCACTTCCGCTCTCGACGGCAAGCATGCGGCGCTCCAGGACTTTGATGGAAGTGGCGCGGCCATTGATGAGAGCCCGAACCAGAAAATCCATCGACTTGAGCTGCCTCAACAAAGCCGGCGCCGCCGCAGCAGACGGGAGTTCATTCTCGTAGGGATTGAATCCAAGATAAAACTTCTCAGGCAGGGCAACCCCGGCGGCTGCGGCATCTTTGACCACGGAAGACACCATCTCCCGGAGGCGATCCTGGAACGCATTGGGTGTCACGTCCTCCAACGGGATCTCATAGCCGGACAATTCCGAACGCAACTCGCCGATCCGCCCGGCAAACCTGGACTTCTCGGCCTCCAGTGCCTTGAGATTCCCGGTATCGGGAAAGGGTTTCAGAGCCTGAAGCCGCGCGAGTTCCGTGGCCTGCTTGTCGTAAGTCACCGACACTTCGGAATAATTTTGATAGGCAAAAAACAGCAAAACACCAAGAGCCAGCGAGCCAACGGCAATGACCGACCAGAAGATGATGAGGAATTTATTGTCGCGGGCCGCACTCATGGGAGATCGAGAGGTTTTTTCAGGCGCACAAGGATTTCATATTCGTAGGCCCACTCCGTGCCGGTCGGCTGGGACCGGCGGGTGACCTCGGGCTTCTCAAACAGAGTGGATTGGGACAGATTGGCCACAAAAGTGTCCACAACCTGCGCCTGACGGGGATTGTCCAGATACAGACCCCGGATTCGAATTCCGTTGATAACCGGCTTGGATGGGGGTGCGGCGGGAGATCCCGGTTTTTGTGCGCCAACCGGAGCGGCGACCCCCTTGAGCACCGCTTCGGGAGTCACCGGATGGACTTTGTCTCCCACAATCCAGACGGGCTCCCCCTGGGTTATCCAGATGTAGAGTTCCGGAAGACGGGAGTGCAGATCCTCCAGAAGGGCGGCCCAATACTGGCGTTCTTCGGTCGCCTGGATGAAGGGCTGCGAAGTCTGCTCAAGATCCTTGATTTCGCCTCGCACTTTCTTGAACCGGTTCTCAAACCCCTGCAGACCGGTCACCCTTTCCTGAAGCTGCTGCACAACCTCCCTCTTGATTTCAGCGGCATGCTTGAAATACACCCACCACCCCGCAATCGAAAGCAGAATGCACAACCCGGATAGAATCAGGTAAGGCCTCTTGGACTCGATCTTGCGCGCCTGCGAGACCGAGGCGGGACGCAGATTGAGTTCCATGGGGCAATCGTGAACATTCCGCAAACTCAGCCCGACAAGTTCTCCAAGCAGATGAGCCTCCTTCATCGCCTGCTCGGGCACCACGCTGCTCGTGAGCGGCACGTTGCGGAGCGGATTGAAAAACTCGATGGGGATTTGCAGTTTCTCGGAAAAAAACTCCCGCATATACGGCAGACTGGCCGTGCCGCCACAAAGCAATATCCGGACCGGCTGGGCCCCCTGTTGCTGCGCGCGATAAAAACTGATGGATCGCGTAATCTCGGCATGGAGCCGGATCATGGTATTGCGGGTAATCTTGGACAACCGGGCCACTTCGGGATCGCTTGGCTCGGCATAGGCACCCCCGAGCCCGACGAAAGCATCCGCCTTTTTCTTTTCCTCGGCCAACACCGCAGCCACACTGAATTCCTTGACCACCGCCGCCGTAATCGTGCCGCCCCCGATGGGAATGCTGCGGCTGAACACCTTTCCGGACTCGATAAAAATAAGGTTGGTTGTGCGAGCGCCGATATCGATGAGCAGCGTGCAGCCCGACAGGTCGCTGTAGTTGTAGCGGAACGCGTTGTAAAGCGCCATGGGCGCAACATCCACCACTCCGGTTTTGAGATGATTGGCCTCGACGGCGGAATTCATCCCATCCAGCAGATCGGCCTTGATCGCCACAAGCACCACTTCCATCTTGTCCTCCGCCCCCACACCCACAAGCTGGTAGTCCCACACCACTTCGTGAATGGGAAAGGGGACATTTTGCTGCGCCTCAAACTGGATGATCTGATCGACTTTATCCTCGGCAACCACGGGCAGCTTGACAAAGCGGGTGAAAACAGACTGTGCCGACACGGAATAATTCGCGGCACCTCCCTTGACCCCGAGTGCCTGCATGGCCTCGGCGACCGCAGCCTGCACATGGGCGCCCCGCAAACTTTCCGCGCCGATATCGGGACCGAGATCCACCAACTTGTAGCCGTTGAGAGACACCCCCCCGCTGGAAGCCGCTCTGAAATCAGCCAAGCCAACCGTCTGGGAACCGATGTTGAGTGTAATGATGCGAGCGGGCGATGCCATGCGCGGGAAAGGTCGTGAAGCGTGAATCGGTGGGGCTGTCCGGATTTTTCGACGGGCGTTAACGGGCCTCCGGTTTGATGAGTTCGTAGCGGTCCCAATAAAGGGCGGAAAACGGAGTCTGATTCTTGTTCAGCAGCACTCCGGGCACGTTGGGCTTGCTGCTCCACCACTGCCCTTTGGGCGCCCCGCGGGAACTTGTCTCGGCCACGAGTTGCCCCTTGTAAAAAGCCTGCACCGCCACCGGATCCACATCGGAAGGCTGGACGGTTTTTCCATCGGCCAGAAATGAGAGCGTCTGGGGCGCAATATACATCACCGAGTAGCGCGGCTTGCCTTCCGCCACGTGCATGTGAGCCACTTCGCCGGAGAACACTTTGTCGAGGGATTTGATGTACACAAAATACTTGAAATTCAAATCCTCCAGAATCTTGGGGTCGGCCGCAGAGGGGCGGTAGCCGAACTCCACCTCGAACTCCATCCAGTTCTGCGAGGGCGGTGTGCGCCGCTTGTCCCCCGAGTAGTTGACGTCGGCCGTTTTGATCGAGTTGGCGGAGATGCTGACAATTTCGACGCCTTTCTGGGCAAGCACCGACGGTGCCAATCCAGGCGCGAGGAAAACAAGCAATGCGAGCGGTGCGAGGAGTCGGGCGGGTTTCATGGCATGATTAGGGTTTCAGGAGGGGGGACATCCGGGCAGCCCCACATTGGGGGATGCTGTTCAAGAAGGGCTGCACTGTAAACGGTTCTGATTTTGTTGTAAATAAAACTTTGCGAATCTCATTCTTTTATCCGACCCGCAAAATAATCGATGGTCTTGCGCATTCCTTCCTGCAGATCCACCTTTGGCTCCCAGCCCAGCTTGGCCCGGGCCTGCGTGATGTCGGGCTGGCGGACCCGCGGATCGTCCACGGGCAACGGGCGGAAATCAATCTGCGACTTGGATCCCGTGAGGCGCAGGATCTCATCGGCAAACTGCCGGATGGTCATCTCCGCAGGATTGCCGATGTTGACCGGCTCGTGGCAATCGCTCATGGCAAGCCGGAAAATGCCGTCGATGAGGTCCGAAACAAAACAGAAACTGCGCGTCTGGCTCCCGTCGCCAAACACCGTGAGCGGCTTGCCGTCGAGTGCCTGCCCGATGAATGCCGGCACCACCCGCCCGTCCCGCAGACGCATGCGCGGCCCGTAGGTGTTGAAGATGCGGACAATCTTGGTATCGACGCCATGGGCACGATGGTAGGCCATGGTGATGGCTTCCGCGAAGCGCTTGGCCTCATCGTACACACCGCGCGGGCCGATGGGATTCACATTGCCCCAATAGCTTTCTTTCTGGGGATGAACCAGCGGATCCCCATAGACTTCCGAGGTCGAGGCGAGCAGGAAGCGGGCTTTTTTGTCCTTGGCAAGCCCGAGCGCATTATGCGTTCCAAGCGCCCCCACCTTGAGCGTGGGAATGGGCAGCTCCAAATAATCGATGGGGCTCGCCGGAGACGCGAAGTGAAACACAAAATCCACCCGGCCCGGAATGAACAGATAATGGGTCACATCCTGCCGGATGAATTGATAGTCGGGATTGCCGGAGAGATGCTCGATGTTGATGATGTTGCCGGTGACAAGATTGTCGATGGCGATGACTTTGTGCCCCTCCGCAAGCAGACGATCGGTGAGGTGGGAACCAAGGAATCCGGCGCCGCCGGTAACGAGTGAGACAGGCTTGTATTGATGGGGCATGGCGATGCTTTGTAGCAGACCCACAAAAAATGACGAGAGGGAAAATCGCTATTTTGCACCAAAACCCAACAGCACCACCGGGATGGTTTTCAGCAGGATCTTGATATCAAGCCATAGAGACCAGTTGTCGATATAGCGCAGATCGAGCCGGACCCAGTCGTCAAAATCCCGCACCTCATTGCGTCCGCCGATCTGCCAGAGACAGGTGAGCCCCGGCTTGACACTGAGTCGGCGGCGCTGCGCTCTTTTTTCAATTTTCTCCACCTCATACACCGGCAGCGGACGCGGACCCACCAGACTCATGTCGCCCGTCAGCACATTGAAGAGCTGCGGCAGTTCATCGATGCTCGTCCGGCGCAGCCACCCCCCGAATGGAGTGATCCGGGGATCGTTCTCCACTTTGAACACCGGGCCGCTCATCTGGTTGAACACCTCCAACTCGGCCCGCCGCATTTCCGCGTCGGTGTGCATGGTCCGGAATTTCCACATGCGGAACGGCTTGCCATGCCGTCCACCCCGCATTTGCTTGAAGAAAACAGGCCCCGGAGAGGACAGCCGAATACCGATCATGGCAACCAGAAAAAGTGGCGAAAGCAGAAGGATCGCAAACAATGCCCCCGCCCGATCGATGAAGACCTTGAGCAGGAGCTGAAGGGACGCATCCGGCGTGCAGCGAAAGGCAATGACCGGCCGCCCCCCAATGACATCAAAAAAGGGTGTCGCGATGCTGGTGTGGATGAAGTCTGCCATCAGCCAGGCCTCGACCCCCTCGGTCTCGCACGCCTCAATCCCCTCCTGGATTTTATCGATCTGCCCGTGGCGTCCGGCAAAGATCACATGCCCCACAGAGTTCCGGTGCAGGCTTTCCACCAGGCACTCCACCGGCTGTGTCTCGATGTCGATGCGATCCACGACTTTCATGAGCAACATCTGATCCTTGGTGAATCCGCTTTCAAGGGCCGCGATTTCTCCCGGCAACCCCGCGATCACGACCGGTTCCCGCAAATCCTCGTTGTGCGCTCTGTGCCGGAACCTCCAAAGCATGAGCCGCTCACGCCCCAACAACACCAGCACACCGGCCACGGAAAAAATCAACAGCACGCTGCGGCTGGGAATCTGCAGACGGAAAAATATCACACTGGCCGCCAACACCAGGAACATCCAAAATCCCGCGCGCAGCACCTGGCCGAACGATCTCCACAGCGGCTTGTCCAGGGTGACCGCGTAGAATCCCTGAAACTCCAACAACAGCGGACCAAACGGAACAATCAACGCCACCATCCACAGAAACTGATCAAAAGCCGGAATCCGCGATGGCAGATCCAGGTACAGCGTTCCATAGTATCGCAGCGCATGCGACCCCCAAAGCGCCACGGCAAGCAGCAGCCCGTCAAAAACCTGATTGACCTGCAGATTTAAAGCTTGTTTTCGCTGGAGCATGGCGAGGACAGTAGCCCGGTCAATTCAACCGACACCCGGAGTCGCCCCCATGCCCGCCAGACCACCCACATTCACCCAGCCTTGGATCGTCGCCACCATGCACGACCGCAGGGGTCTCGCCGAGGGACTGAAAATGAAGCCCGGCCAGGCTGCGGATCTTCTGGAGTTGAGACTCGACGCCTTCCCGGAGCGCGATCCCGGCCTTCTGAAAAAAATTCAAGACGCTTCCCTGCCGCTTGTCATCACGGCACGGCATCCTGCAGAAGGGGCTGTTCATCCCCTCAACGTGCAGGCAAGACGCGCACTTTTCCAGCAATTTCTTTCACACGCATCGTTCTTTGACATCGAACTGCGATCCCTCCGCTCTCTCCGCTCCACTCTGCTTGATGCGCAAGCCGCCGGCACAGGGCTCATTGTGTCCTGCCACGATTTCCGTTCCACCCCCACCATTGCCCGCCTGCGGGATCTCGCCCGCCGGGCTGCCGACGCCGGGGCGGATATCTTCAAAATCGCAACCACTCCGTCGCGCCCCGCCCATTTTTTCGCCCTTCTCCAGTTGCTGGAGGAACGCCCGGGCAACATCCCCGTGGCCGCCATGGGCATGGGTCCCTCGGGGCGGGCCTCACGGCTTCTCTTCGCGCAACACGGCTCGGCGCTTGTCTATGGACACCTCGGCTCACCCCAGGTGCCCGGACAATTCCCGGCCAAACTCCTGCGGCAACGCCTCGGAGAAGCCATGGCCAGTGCCTGACTCACCGTCAAACACACCACCCCAACCACCCGGAAAACACTGCCGGGGCTGGAAAAAGAACTGCGGTCCGATCAGGCCTGCCCGGGTGCCGTGACAGACGCTGTCTCGATCGGGGCGAACTCCACCACCGGATCCGGCACGCTCTGGGCCGACACTTCCTCAACCACTGCCACCGCCGCCTTCGCTTTGGGGGCGGCTTTCTTGGCGGGTGCCTTTTTCTTCAGAGCCGGCTTGGCCGCCTTGTCGTCGCTCGGACGGTGCTTGGGCGCAGTGAGCTTGGCGGTCAGGGTGCGCTCTTTCTTGCGGGCAAGATAATTGGTGCGGCGTTTGCGTTTGATGCGTGCTTTGAGTTGTTGACCCATGAGAATAAAATGGTGTTCGAGTTGTGTTGGTTTCAGGTTGGACCGCGCAGGCTATGTGAAAACATCGCAGCGGTCAATGGCATCCTTTAAGGCTCCTCTTCACGATTTTTTTGCCCGTAACCGCGAGCAGGAGCGAGTGGAGAGGGAGTCAACATCCACCAACCATCGATGCGCGGCTGCTGGCCGACGATGCACGCGTAAAGTAGGAAACGGGGAGGAAGAAGCCACCTCAGTCGCAGCGTACGGCGTCTCAGAAGACGTCGTAATATTTCAATTATCTGGCCGCAGAAATGTGCCAGACGCATGGGTGGAGTGATTCGCTTGAGAGCGTGGCGTTGTTGCGGGAACTATTGATTTATCCGACGAGATGGCTAGCTTCGCGTCCGATGCATCCCACGCTTGCCCTCACGCCTCACGGACGATTGATCCTTGGCGCGGGGGCAGAGACAGAATCTACAGATTCGCAGGCAAAGGTCTGGCACAAGATAGAGGAAGCCTTTGCACAATCCTCTGCGCATGGCCTCATCGCACTTGCGCGTTATCGAGAGGTGAGACTTCCCGGTGTGTCGGAGTTTGCCTATTGGCGGGAATTTTCCGACACATGCCTTGCCGCACTCGCTCATGCGACCGGCACGACCGACAGTGTCTTTCCCGAGTCGGTCCCGATGCCGCCGGAAGCTGGATTTGAGTGGACACTTCGCATTCCTGCCATGCGGGGTGCCGAGTACGCAGATCCGGAAATCTTCGTCAAGCTATGGAATGACCTGGTCGAAGTTGCCCGCCAGGAAGCACCGGCACACGACGGACCGCGTCCGTGGCTGACTGCGATCAATGCCGCGTTGCATTTGCTGGGCAAGGTCACATTTCATTTGGCTGAAAACAAACGCTCGCCCGAAACGCCGTTTGCGTTCATGGCAACCTTTACCCACCGGTTGGCTTCTGGGGATAAACCGGTGCATTTGCCTCTGGCACGTGCCTTGCAGGAGTTCGCGGGTACTCAGAATCGAACGGCCTTAAAATCGCTGCTCGATCCGGTGCAGAAAGCGGCGGAGACCAGCGCATGGGTGCGTGAATTGCTTGAAAGCCGCAGGGTATTCCAACCCCAGGCATGGACTGCCGGACAAGCGCACTCCTTTTTGCGCGAAGTGCCCGCCCTGGAATCCTCGGGCATCATCACCCGCATCCCGAACTGGTGGAAAAATGGAAGGGGACCCCGCCCGAAAGTGCGCGTGCGCGTAGGGGGAGACGAGGGCGGTATCGTCGGTATCGGAAGCATGCTGGATTTTTCTATCGAAACCACTCTCAATGGCCATCCCCTTACGCGCAAAGAGTGGAAAGAGATGATGGCATCCGGCGATGGGTTGATTTCCTTGCGCGGACAATGGATAGAGGTGGATCGAGAAAAACTTCAGGAAGTGTTGGCGCACTGGGAAAAAGCCGGGCGCGGGGCGTCCGAGAACGGCGTTTCATTTCTGGAAGCCATGCGGCTGCTGGCGGGATTTCGCACGAGCACTCAAGCGGATACTGCAGGGGCCGATACCCCAGACTGGAGTGAGGTGATGGCGGGGGGGATGTTGCGCGAAACGCTTGAGGCGCTTGTGGATCCATCGCGGGCCGCCGATTTCGATCCGAACGAACATCTCACCGCACGACTTCGCCCCTATCAGGAGTTCGGAGTAAAATGGCTCTGGCTCTTGCAAAAACTTGGTCTCGGTGCCTGTCTCGCCGACGACATGGGTCTTGGAAAAACCATCCAAGTTCTCGCGCTCCTGAATCGTCTCAAACACGAATCCCCTCCCCCACATTCAAAGAAAAATCCACCAACATCGCTTCTGATCGCCCCCGCCTCATTGCTGGCAAACTGGATGGCCGAACTCTCCCGGTTTGCGCCCCATCTAAGGGCCATCTGTCTCCATTCCTCCACCACGGCTCCGGAACAATGGCGTGACGCCAAAGCCGCCCGCACCCTCCTTGATGGGTGCGATCTCGCGATCACCACCTACGGACAGGCCGGACGCCTCGACTGGATCGCGGCCTATCCATGGCGCATCCTCATTCTCGACGAAGCTCAGGCCATCAAAAATCCCGGCAGCAAGCAGACCCGGTCCATCAAACAAATCTCTGCCCAGGCCCGGATCGCGCTCAGCGGAACACCGGTCGAAAATCGTTTGGGCGATCTCTGGTCTCTTTACGATTTTCTCAATCCCGGACTGCTGGGAAATGCCGTGGAATTCACGCGCGCCATCAAGACCATCCAAGCTGGAGAACCGCCCGATTTTTCGCCCTTGCGGAAGTTGGTCCACCCCTATCTCCTGCGTCGCCTCAAGACGGACCGGGATCTCATTCCCGATCTGCCCGATAAATCCGAAGTCACGGCCTGGTGCCCTCTCGCAAAAAAACAGGCGGCACTCTATCAACGCACCGTCGAGGATCTCGCCGAGAAACTCGATACCCTTACCGATGGCATTCAACGCCGCGGCCTGGTGCTCGCCTATCTGATGCGGTTCAAACAAATCTGCAACCATCCCGCGCACTGGCTCGGAAACGGAGCCTTCGCGCCCGAGGAAAGCGGCAAGTTTGAGCGACTCGCAGCACTCATCGAAGAAATTGCATCCCGGCAGGAAAAAGTGCTCGTCTTCACGCAGTTCCGCGAAATGACCGAACCGCTGGCCGACTGGATGAAAACACTTTTCGGACAACCCGGACTCATCCTGCATGGAGGAACTCCGGTGAAACAACGTTCCCGGCTTGTGTCCGATTTCGAGAAAGAGAACGGCCCACCCTTTTTCGTTCTCTCGCTCAAAGCGGGCGGCACGGGACTCAACCTCACGTCCGCCAATCATGTCGTTCACTTCGATCGTTGGTGGAATCCCGCAGTCGAAAATCAAGCCACGGACCGCGCCTTTCGGATCGGACAAAAACGCAATGTTCTCGTTCATAAATTTGTCTGTCGCGGAACGATCGAAGAGCGCATCGACGAACTCATTAGTCGAAAAAAAGCACTGGCAGATTCCGTGCTCGGTGCGGATGGCGGCGCCGAGAAACTGCTCACCGAAATGAATAATAAAGAACTCTTGGATTTTGTTGCACTCGACATCCGATCGGCAACCGGCGAATGATCCGCGCATGTCCAGATTCTTCTTTCGTCCCTACGTCCCAGTCGCCCAACGACGTGCGCAGGCTCTCAAAAAAGCCGCAAAGCTTGCAAGGGAAGGCAAAATACTCAGCCCGATCCTCATCGATGGCCGCACCATCGCCTCGACCTTCTGGGGCAAAGCCTGGTGCAATAATTTGGAATCCTACAGCGATTATGAAAATCGCCTGCCGCGTGGGCGCACGTATGTTCGCAACGGCTCGGTGATCGACCTGCAAATTGCCTCCGGCCAGATCGACGCGCTCGTGCAGGGATCTTCCCTTTACAAAGTCGCGGTTGTCATCGCACCTCTTGCTCCCAAGCGATGGAAGACATTTGTAAAATCCGCTGCGGGAAAAATTGCAAACCTCTTCGATCTCCTCCAAGGCCGGTTGTCCAAGGATTTGCTGACAGACATCACGCGCAATGAGGACGGACTTTTTCCCACTCCAAAGGAAATAAAACTTTCCTGTAGCTGTCCCGACTGGGCCGTCCTGTGCAAGCACGTCGCCGCCGTGCTCTACGGAGTGGGGGCCCGCCTCGATTCTCATCCAGAACTCTTCTTCACGCTGCGCGGAGTGAAGATGGAGGATCTGCTCTCTGCCGCTGGTAAAAGTGCAGCGGTGCCTTTGGCTGCCGATTCCGGACCGGCGATTGCGGCGGCGGATCTCTCGGATATTTTTGGAGTCGAAATCGAAGACTTACCCATCCGGGTTCAAGAGGAGGCCGCAGTCAAACCCGCTTCGACAAAAGCCAAAGCAAAAAAGGCACTGCGCAAAACACCGAAACTCAAAGACAAGGTCAAAGGGAAATCAATCCCCGCCGTAATACGCAAAAAGATTCTCGCAAAAATAAAGTCGTCCCCGACGCGCAGACCGTGAAGAACTTGTCGTCACTTTCTGGATTTTCTGGGTTTTCTTGACGCATCATATCCTGACTTCTGGGGAAAAGAGATGACCTGCTGTCACACTGCGTGGCGCAACCACTGACGCACAGTGTGTCACCCTGCGTCACTTTTCCCCATTGTCAAATCAGCTATTGGAAGATTCGAATGTCATAAATAGAACGACTGCAGTTGTTTATGAATTTTTCAAGACCATGGAATACAACTTGCTTAAGAAGCGGCCCTCGAAAGGAATCTCATTATCATGTCCAAAATTTTAGGAATCGATCTCGGCACCACCAACTCCTGCATGGCTGTCATGGAAGGCGGGGAACCCATGGTGCTCGAAAACTCTGAGGGTGCCCGCACCACACCGTCCATCGTGGCTTTTGCCAAAAACGGCGAGCGCCTCGTGGGCCAGGCCGCCAAACGCCAGGCCATCACCAACCCCTCCAATACGGTTTTTTCCATCAAACGCTTTGTGGGCCGCAAATACAACGAAGTAAAGGAAGAGGAGAAACGCGTGCCTTATCATGTGGTCAAAGCCCCAAACGGCGACGCTGCGGTGGAAGTCGATGTGAATGGGGAGAAGAAAGTTTTTACGCCGCAGGAAATCTCGGCGATGATTCTCGCAAAACTCAAAGCCGACGCGGAATCCAAGCTCGGCGAGAAGATCACCAAAGCCGTCATCACGGTCCCCGCCTATTTCAACGATGACCAGCGCAAGGCCACCAAGGATGCCGGCCAGATTGCCGGACTGGAAGTGCTTCGCATCATCAACGAACCCACAGCCGCCTCGTTGGCCTACGGACTAGACCGCAAGAAGGACGAAAAGATCGCGGTCTATGATCTCGGCGGCGGCACATTCGACATCTCGGTGCTCGAAATCGGGGAAGGTCTGTTTGAGGTGAAGGCCACCAACGGCGATACCCATCTCGGCGGCGACGACTGGGACAACCGCCTCATGGACTGGATTCTGAACGATTTCAAGTCCGACAGCGGCATCGATCTCTCGAAGCAACCGGACGCCGTCCAGCGCATCAAAGAAGAGGCAGAGAAGGCCAAGATCGCGCTTTCCTCCTCGCAGGAATACGAGTTGAACCTGCCGTTCATCACAGCGGATCAAACCGGTCCGAAACACATTCAGAAGAAACTCACCCGGGCCAAATTGGAGCAGCTCACCGACGATCTTTTTGAGCGCACCAGGAAACCCGTCACCGCCTGTCTCTCCGACGCGGGACTGAAGACGTCCGAGGTGGACGAGCTCGTTCTGGTCGGCGGCATGACCCGCATGCCGAAGGTGGTCGATACCGCCCGCGCACTCATCGGCAAGGAGCCCCACAAGGGCGTGAACCCCGACGAAGTCGTCGCGGTCGGCGCGGCGATCCAGGGCGGCGTGCTTCGCGGCGACGTGAAGGATGTTCTCCTTCTGGATGTCACCCCGCTCACTCTCGCCATCGAGACGGCGGGCGGCGTGGCCACCCCCATGATCGGACGCAACACCACCATCCCGACCAAGAAGACGAACACTTTCTCCACCTACAGCGACAATCAGCCGGGCGTGGAGATCAAGATCATCCAGGGCGAGCGTCCGCTCTCCCGCGACAACAAGCAGCTCGGCAATTTCCATCTCGACGGCATCCCGCCGGCCCCGCGCGGAGTGCCGCAGATCGAGGTCACGTTCGACATCGACGCCAACGGCATCCTGCATGTCTCCGCCAAGGATCTCGGGACTTCGAAGGAACAGAAAATCTCCATCACCGGTTCCGGCGGACTCAGCAAGGAGGAGGTGGACCGCATGCAGAAGGAGGCGGAACTTCACGCCGAGGATGACCGCAAGGCCAAGGAACGCATCGAAACCCGCAACAGCGCCGACAGTCTCGCCTACCAGTGCGAGAAACAACTGAAGGATCTCGGCGAAAAGATCGATCCGACCAAGAAAAAATCCGTCGAAGACGCCATCGCCTCCCTGCGCAAGACGCTCGAAGGCGACGACACCGACGCCATCAAAAAATCCCAGGACGATCTCCAGGCAAAGTTTCAGGAAATCAGCGCCGACCTCTACAAACAGGCCGCCGCCACCAGTCCCGAGGCCGCCGCTGCGGGCGGGCCCGCCGAAGACACCAAGCCCAAGGCGGATGACGTCGTCGATGCGGAGTTCGAGGTCGTCGATGACGACAAGAAAAAGTCCTGACACCAGTCCCAATCTCAACCCAACCCGCCGCCCGAAGGCGTCCGCTGTTTCGGACGTTCCAAGGTCGGCAACCCAACAACAACACACACATGGCAATCAAAGTGAAACCTCTCGGAGATCGCGTGCTCGTAAAGCCGCTCGAAGAGAAAGAAGTCAAAAAAGGCGGGATCATCATCCCGGACACCGCAAAAGAGAAACCCCAGGAAGGCGAAGTCATCGCTCTCGGCACCGGCAAACGGGACGAGGACGGCAAGAAAATCGAATTCACGGTGAAACAGGGCGACAAGGTCCTGATCTCCAAATACGGCGGAACCGAAATCAAAATCGACAGCGTCAACTATCTGATCATGCGCGAGGACGACATCCTCGGCATCCTCGGTTGATCGCCTCATCCAAACCAAACCAACTGAACACATAGAACTATGGCAGCCAAACAATTGAAATTCGACGAGACCGCACGCCAGGCCCTCCTGCGCGGTGTGGAAAAACTCGCCAAGGCCGTGAAGGCCACCCTCGGACCCTCGGGTCGCAACGTCATTCTCGACAAGAAATTCGGTTCCCCGACGATCACCAAGGACGGTGTCACCGTCGCGAAGGAAATCGAGCTTGAGGATCCGTTTGAAAACATGGGCGCCCAGCTCGTGCGTGAAGTCGCCTCCAAGACGAGCGACATCGCGGGCGACGGCACCACCACCGCCACGGTCCTGGCCGAGGCGATTTATCGCGAAGGTCTCAAAAACGTGACGGCGGGTGCCAACCCCACCTCGCTCCAACGCGGCATCAACAAAGCCGTGGAAGCCATTGTGGCCGAACTCGGCAAGATCTCCAAGAAGGTCAAGGAAACCAGCGAGATCGCCCAGGTCGCCACCGTGTCCGCCAACTGGGACACCACCATCGGCCAGATCATCGCGGATGCGATGGACAAGGTCGGCAAGGACGGCACGATCACGGTCGAGGAAGCCAAATCCATCGAAACCTCCCTCGACGTCGTCGAGGGCATGCAGTTCGACAAGGGCTATCTCTCGCCCTACTTCGTGACCAGCGCCGAATCCATGGAAGCCTCCCTGGACAACGCCTACATCCTCATCCACGAAAAGAAAATCAGCAGTCTCAAGGACATGCTGCCCATCCTCGAGAAGGTTGCCAAGAGCGGCAAGCCTCTCTTGATCATCGCGGAAGACGTCGAAGGCGAAGCCCTCGCGACCCTCGTGGTGAACAAGCTGCGCGGCACACTGCAAATTTGCGCGGTGAAAGCCCCCGGCTTCGGCGACCGCCGCAAGGCCATGCTCGAAGACATCGCTGTCCTCACCGGCGGCCGTTGCCTCACCGAAGATCTCGGCATCAAGCTCGAAAACATCACCCTCGATGACCTCGGACGCGCCAAGCGCATTACCGTGGACAAGGAGAACACCACCATCGTCGAAGGCGAAGGCAAGAACGCCGACATCCAGGGCCGGGTCAACCAGATCCGCCGCCAGATCGAGGAGACCACCTCCGACTACGACCGCGAGAAACTCCAGGAACGCCTGGCCAAACTCGCCGGCGGGGTTGCCGTGATCAATGTCGGCGCCTCCACCGAGACCGAGATGAAGGAGAAAAAAGCCCGCGTCGAAGACGCCCTCCATGCGACCCGTGCGGCCGTCGAAGAAGGCATCGTCCCCGGTGGCGGCATCGCCCTCATCCGCGCCCAGAAAGCCCTCGACGCGCTCACCCTTGCCGGTGACGAAGCGATCGGCCTCCAGATCGTGCGCCGCGCGGTCGAAGCCCCGCTCCGCACCCTGGCCGACAATGCCGACCAGGAAGGCGCACTCATCGTGCAGGAAGTCAAGAAGCGCAAAGGCAACGAAGGCTACAATGTCGCCACCGGCGAATACGTGGACCTCGTGAAAGCCGGCGTGGTGGACCCGACCAAGGTCACCCGCACCGCGCTCCAGAACGCTGCGTCCATCTCGGGCCTCCTCCTCACCACCGAAGCCATCATCACCGAGGTTCCGGAAAAGGATAAAGGCCCCGCCATGCCTCCGGGCGGCGGCATGGGCGGCATGGACGGCATGATGTAATCCATCTCCTGTCCGGGTGCGCCTTTCAGCACCCACAATCTGCGGGCGGATCCCTTCACGGGGGTCCGCCCGTTTTTTTCCGTGGCGCATCGGGACGTGTCCGAAGCGTCACGGCTCCTGGACACGCCCGAATCATTGCGCTCCTCTGGAGAATATCGAAAAAATGGGGGGATTGTGCGGTACGCGATCCCGCTCCTCCCGGAGCGGGCTACAGGCTGCTTCGTAGCTCTGCGCGGGAGCGCAGGGATCTGCCAATCCTAATGCTTGGGGGGACACGGCGAAGGCCGGGATCACCCCCGCACCTGACCGGTGCCCCGGATTTGATATTTGTAGGTCGTGAGTTCCTCAAGCGCCATCGGGCCGCGCGCATGCAGTTTGTCGGTGCTGATCCCGATCTCGGCTCCCATGCCGAACTCCCCGCCATCCGTGAACCGGGTCGAGGCGTTCCAATACACCGCCGCACTGTCCACATCGCGCAGAAACCGCTCCGCCGCCCCCGCATCGCGCGTCACAATGCTGTCGCTGTGACGGGATCCGTATTTTTCGATGTGATCCACCGCTTCCTCAAGATTGTCCACCACACGGATGGACAGGATGAGATCCAGATATTCCGTGCTCCAGTCGGCCTCCGTGGCGAGCAACACCGTATCACCGAGAATCGCCCGGGTGGCCTCGTCGCCCCGGAGTTGGACGCTTTCCTCCATGAGAAGTGCGCCGGCGGATTTCAGAAAAATGTCCGCAACGGCCCGATGCACAAGCAATGTCTCCAAGGCGTTGCAAGTGCCGGGACGCTGACATTTGGAATTCAACACAATGGCGGCGGCCATTTCCAGATCGGCATCTTTGTCCACATAGACATGACACACCCCATGGTAATGCTTGATCACGGGCATCCGGGCATGGCGCATCACGGCTTCGATGAGCGAATGGCCGCCCCGGGGCACGATCACGTCGATATATTTATCCATCTCCGCCATGAACCGCACCGCCTCCCGATCGGTGCTGGGCACAAGCTGGATGCTGTCGGGCGGCAAACCCGCCGCAGCACCCCCCTGCTGGAGTGCGCGGGCGATGGCGAGATTGGAGTGGATCGACTCCGACCCGCCCCGCAGAATGGTGGCATTGCCGGTCTTGAGACACAACACCGCCGCGTCGCTGGTCACGTTGGGACGCGACTCATAGATGATCCCGATGACTCCGATGGGGACCCGCACCTTGGAAATTTGGAGCCCGTGGTGCGTGGTCCAGTTTTTGATGACTTCACCCGAGGGATCGGAAAGACCGGCGACCTGCCGGATGCCATCGGCCATCGCCGCAAGGCGTTTGGGGTCCAGCCGGAGCCGGTCGAGCATCGCGGCGGAGAGGCCCCGCTCCGCGCCCGCTTTCATGTCCAAGGCGTTGGCTTCCAGGATCGCGGAAGTGTCGGATTCCAAGGCATCGGCCATGGAAAGCAGGATGGCATTTTTCGATTCAGTGCTGAGTTTCACCAGTTCCCGGGCAGCCGCACGGGCGCTGGCGCCAAGATCCAATATTTGCGTGGCAAGGTCCATATCTCCGGAAATGAAACGCGGAACGCGCACGGACACAAGAGAAAGGTTGCGCACGGATGCCCTCTCTGCTCCCATACGGGACAACGGGCCTGTAGCTCAGCGGTTAGAGCAGGCGACTCATAATCGCTTGGTCGTGGGTTCGAACCCCACCGGGCCCACTGTTTTTCTCCTCCAGTCCGACGGACTGGACATATGCCACCTGGAAACGTTCAAAATATTTTTAAATATTTATTGACGGGTTTCGGCATTCCCATTATCAACCGCCCTCAATGCGGGGCGTCGACAGCGTGCCGCAGCGCTTCGGAAGGAAATTTCCGGGGGCGGAATCCAACAAGGCCAGGGCAAAACGGCTACCTTGCAACACCTCCGGGTGTGACAATGACTCCGTCTGCCTCTCCTCTCAACCAGCTGCGTCTTGTGGGTTCGAACAAACAAAAACCAAACAAACCAAGAAAGCAAAAACGACAATGAAACTCAGTAACCTGACCAAATCCGTGTTTGCCCTCGGGGCTGTGGCACTCGCCGCCATCAGCACCGTTCAGGCCGGCACCGCCGCTGCGTCCAAAGAAGTGGTTCCCGTCGAAGCCGAAGAGTCATGGTGGGGTGCCAGCATGAACATCGGTTACGACAGCCTCTACATCTTCCGCGGAGTCAACGTGTTCGGCAGAGGCAACAACAGCGGCCTTGTGACGGCCGATTTCACCCTCACGACCACCTGCGGCTTCACCGCCGGAGTCTGGCTGGGAGCGGCTGACGACGAAGACTACACCGAGCTTGATGCGTTCGTTTCCTACACGCATTCGTTCGGACCGGTGGATCTCACCGGCGGCGTCACCTACTACGACTTCAACAGTCTCGGTGATGAAACCTGGGAAGTGTTCGCCACGGTGAGCACCTCGGTGATCCCCTTCGTGACCCCGTCCCTGACGGCGTTCTACGACTGGGATCTGTTTGAAGGCTGGTTCATCGAAGCCAAAGTGGCCAGCTCCATCCCGGTCATCAAGGACGTCCTCAGCATCGACCCCTTCGTCTCTGCTGCCTACGATCTCGAATACAACACCGCCGGAAACGACTGGAACGACCTCACCGTGGGCGTTTCTATCCCCTGGAATGTCACCGAAAACATGACGATCTCCGGATATGCCAAGTATATCTGGGTGCTCGACGCCCTCGATGACAGCCAGGATGACGAGTGGGTGTTCGGCGGCAAAGTCGGACTCTCGTTCTAATCCGAACTGAATCCAATCTCAAAAACCCCTCCCGGCTTCGGCCGGGAGGGGTTTTTTTGTGGCCCGTCCCCAATCGTTAGGATTGGCGGATCCCTGCGCTCCCGCGCAGAGCTACGAAGCAGCCTGTAGCCCGCTCCGGGAGGAGCGGAATCGCGCACCATCGCACATCGGCCCGCCCCGGCTCGCCGCGACGGAAAGACGGTCTGCGGCAAAGGCGGGTGGATAGGGAAGACAGGGACACCCTCGTCGGCAACAGTGTGACGAAAAAGTCACAAAATGAGGCAAAATAACCATTGCTACCGCAAGAGATGACATGTTAGCCTGTCGTCAGGTTGATTGCGACAGGCCAATTTGAAGCGCAAATGGTGTCCTCTGGCAGAGGCGAGGGTGCTTCGTCCCCCGGGCCTGAACTTTCGGTGTCACTTGAAAGGATTTCGATATGAATCAATATGATCCGTTGGCCGACTTTTCACTCACCACGGAAGCACCTTCCGCCACCCTGCAACCCAACTTGTTTGGAGCGCTGGACGAAGGGGAGGCTCCCCCTGTCGGCTCGCGCCGCCGGTCAAAGCGAAGTGTTTCGGTGACGGCCGGGAAAAACTACATTCTGGACACAAACGTCCTGCTCCACGATCCGCATTGTATCGGACGCTTTGCCGACAATCATGTATGGATTCCGGTGGATGTGCTTGCGGAGTTGGACCGGTTCAAGAATGAGCAATCCGAGCGCGGCGCGAATGCCCGGTCCGTTCATCGCAGCCTTGCAAAAGTGTTTGCCGACAAGGGCAATGCGGTCACAACCGGGATTCCCACGGAGGGAGGCGGCTCCCTGCGGCTCGTGATTTTCGATCCCGAAGAAAGTGACAAACGCTCCGCCGCAGTGCGGAGATTTCACCGGGTACTGCCCGACCGGGACCGCGTGGACCACCGAATCCTGGCCTGCATTCTGCAAATCCAGGAAAAGCAGTCCGGCCCGGCCATTCTGGTGAGCAAAGATCTGAACATGCAGCTCAAAGCCATGGCGGTGGGGTTGCAGTGCGAGGATTATCTCAACGACAAGGTCGAGGTCAAAGATGTGGAAAACTACGACCCCCACCGGATCGAAGTGCATCCCCACGAATTGCAGCGCTATGCCAGCACCGGGGAAATCGCCCTCGACGGCTCGCGGATCCACGGTCTTGCGGTGAATGAATATGTGCTCCTTGCGACGGGGGACCGGCAGACCATTCCCGCACGCCACATGGGAAACGGGGAATTCCGGCATCTGCGTCTGCCCGAGGCCATCCACGTCCCCAAGGGCACGAGCCTCAAGCCCATGAACCTGGGGCAGCAATGTTTTCTGGACGCGCTGCTCGATCCGGAGATTTCCCTGGTCACCTGCTACGGACAAGCGGGCACGGGCAAAACGCTTCTGGCGGTGGCGGCCGGGCTTCACATGGTATTCGGACGCACGTACAACGGCATGACCGTGAGTCGTCCCGTCGTGGCCATGGGGGACACTCTGGGTTTCCTGCCGGGAACTCTGGACGAAAAAATGCGCCCCTGGCTGCAGCCCATTTACGATGCGTTCGATCTGCTGATGCCCGCCGGAGGCGTCCATCATGACCCTCCCGCAAAGCACAAAACAACGCCCCGCAAACACAAGGGGCCGCAAACGCATCAGGGGCACGATTTCGAACCCGTGACACACTCACACGGCCCCGCGAAGAAGCCCTACGAAACCCTTCTGGAACAGGGGATCGTGGAGATTGAGGCCCTGTGCTATATCCGCGGACGCTCCATCCCCCGGCGCTTCTTCGTGCTGGATGAAGCGCAGCAACTCACCCCTTTGGAGGCCAAGACAGTCATCACCCGCATGTCCAAGGGCTCCAAACTCATTATGGTCGGAGACCCGGCCCAGATCGATAATCCCTACGTGGACAGCCGTTCCAACGGCCTGGTTTATACCCGCAACCGGCTCAAGGACCAGTCCATCACGGCCCATGTCTGCCTGAACAAGGGCGAGCGCAGCCATCTCGCCGAGATTGGCGCGCACCTCATGTGACGGGTTCCCCTATCGCAATCCCACCCCGGCGCGCACCCGGTCGAGCACTGATGCCGCCACAGAACGCGCTTTCTCCGCGCCGGCACGCAGCACCACGTCCACTTCCTCCGGATGGGCCAGCAAATGGTCGCGGCGGGCCTGCATCAGACGGAAATAATCCAGGATCCGCTCGAAAAGCTGCTTCTTGAAGTCGCCATACCCCGTGCCGCCGGCGCGGAACCGGGCTTCCATGTCCGCGATTTCCCCCGGGGACGCAAAGAGACGATAGAGATCCACGATAGTGGATTGTCCGGGATCCTTCGGTGCCTCCACAGGGGTGGAATCGGTCACGATGCCCATGATTGTTTTGCGCAGCACTTTTTCCGGAAGGAACAGATCGATGGTATTGTGGTAGCTCTTGCTCATTTTCTGTCCGTCGAGCCCTTTCACTGTCGCGACCTCTTCCCGGATGTGGGGCTCGGGAAGTTTGAAGAGTGTGCCGTAAGTCTCATTCATTTTCACCGCAATATCGCGCGTAACTTCCAGATGCTGTTTCTGATCCCTGCCCACGGGCACCAGATCACTGTCGTAAAGCAGAATGTCGGCGGCCATCAGCACCGGGTAGGCAAAAAGGCCATGCGTGGGGCTGATGCCATGGGCCGTCTTGTCCTTGAAAGAATGGCACCGCTCCAGCAACCCCATGGGAGTCACCGTGCTCAGGATCCAGGCCAGCTCGGCGACCTCGGGCACATCGGACTGGCGGAACAGGCAGGTCCGGGCCGGGTCCAACCCGCACGAAAGAAAATCCACCGCAATCTGCCGCGAATGGGCGCGCAGCGCGGCGGGATCGCGCACCGAGGTGAGCGCGTGATAGTCGGCGATGAAATAAAACGCCTCCCCGCGCTCCTGCAGTTCGATGGCGGGACGCATCATCCCGAAATAATTGCCGAGATGGAGTGCGCCAGAGGGTTGAATACCGGATAGAATGCGAATCATGGAAAAGGAGCGGATAAAGTCCAGTCTGAGCGCCCCCTTTGTCAAGAAAGTCCGGCCCCGTTCTCCACTGAGGTTGGCTTTCTTCGTGCGGCAGCAACCGCACTGTCAATGAAACCAGGTAATCCTTCGGCTTTCCTTCCGCCTTCGACAATTCGACCCTCGTTTCAATCGAATTAATTGCTTTGAGGTCGGCTTTTGTCTGGGCCTCAAGCGAAGTTTTTACGAAAAAATACCGATCAAGGTGCAGAGGCGAGTTGCTCGGGATCACTTGGCTCCCAAAAATGGATGAGGATTTTATGCGACCGAGACTTCGCCGCGTCCATGGGATTTGAAGCACTCCCGTCATGAGAAGAAAAAAGTGCTCGGGGGGGGACTCGAACCCCCATGCCTTGCGGCATACGCCCCTCAAACGTACGTGTCTGCCATTTCACCACCCGAGCGGGGATGGAAGAGCGGAAAAGCTATCGGGCGCGGTCTCCCCCGGCAAGTTTTTTCTTTTTCAAATCCCAACATTTCGCTTGCGAAGGAATACCGCCCCGCTTAACTTCCGCCCCTCACAAAACCCGATCCCTTTTCATCCCATGTCCCAACACCGCAGTCTCAAAGGTGCCAGCACCATCACGGCGAAACGCAACGTTCTCAAGCGCTTCGAGCGCGTGGAACTCCTCAAAAAACGCGGCCAGTTCAAGGACGGCCAGAAGGTCCTCAGCCTCCCGAAAACAAAACCCGACGCCTGATCGCGCACCGGTCCCCCACAGAGGTGCCCACTTCCTCTTCCGCGTCGCTCCCGGTGCGGATCAACCGTTTCCTGGCGTCCGCCGGACTCGGCTCCCGTCGTGCCTGCGAAGATCTCGTCCTCACCGGACGGGTCACTGTCAACGGACACGTCTGCGAATCGCTGGCGTGCCGCGTCGCTCCCGGCGATCACGTGAAGGTCGATGGCCGCCGCATCTCGGGGGAGGAGACAGTCACGATCGCGCTCAACAAACCCCGCGGCTACCTGTGCACCGCCTCCGACGAGGCGGGGCGCCGCACCATTTTTGATCTGCTCCCGCACGGACTTCCACGGCTCGTCCACGTGGGGCGCCTCGACAAGGAGAGCGAGGGCCTGCTCATCCTCACCAACGACGGAGCACTCGCCCAGAACCTCACCCACCCGAGATACAAGGTGGAAAAGGAATACGAAGTGATCCTGAACCGCTCGATCGATCTGCTGGACACGGAGAAATTGCTGCGCGGATTTCAAATCGAAGGCGGCCGCGCCAAGATGGAAGCCGTCCGCATCACCGGCGCCCGCCGGGCACGGGTCATCCTGCGCCAGGGAATCAAACGCCAGATCCGGCTCATGTTCTATGAACTCGGCTACGAAGTGGAACGGCTCGTCCGCGTCCGCATCGGAGGACTCACCGTCGAGCATCTGCCTCCGGGAACCATCCGCCGCCTCGATCCGTCCGAAATCTCCCGACTGGGCGCCGCTCCTCCGACCGCTCGTTCGACGAAAGGGTGAAGGGGCTGGTCCATCTCATCCTGAGCAGCCCGGATTTCCAACTCGGCTGAGGCGGACACAGGACGCTTGACGCTGCCGCGCCGCCACAGCAGGTTTTCCTCTCCATGAACTTTGCCGTCCATCCCGATAAGGTGATTTATCTCGATCACAACGCCACCACCCCGGTTCATCCCGACGTGCTGGAGGCGATGCTCCCGTATTTGAGGGAGTATTACGGCAATCCCTCATCCGCCTATCGTTTCGGCTCCCAGATCCGCAGGGCCATTGACAACGCCCGGCAACAAGTGGCCGCCCTGATCGGATGCGAACCCCGGGAGATTTTGTTCACCGGGTGCGGCACCGAATCCAACAACGCGACTCTGGCCTCCGCACTGCTTGCCGATCGGGACCGGCAGCAAATCGTCACCACATCGGTCGAGCACAGCGCCATCGTGAAGCACGCCGACACTCTCGCCCGCAGGGGTCATCCTGTCACCCTCCTGCCCGTGAATTCCCCGGGCCAGCTGGACCTGGACGCCGTGCGTGCGGCTCTCTCGGAGGAAACGGCTCTGCTTTCCGTGATGTGGGCCAACAACGAGACCGGCACCATCTTTCCCGTGAAAGAACTCGCGGAGATCGCCGCAGAGAAAGGCGTTCCTTTTCACACCGACGCCGTGCAGGCGGCCGGGAAAATTCCACTCCGCGTCTCGGACCTGCCAGTGCGGTTCCTTTCCCTGTCGGGTCATAAATTGCAGTGTCCCAAAGGGATTGGCGCTTTGTTTGTGAGTGCCCGCGCCCGATTCCACCCCTACTTCATCGGGGGCGGACAGGAAGGCGGACGCCGCGGGGGGACGGAAAATGTCGCCGGCATTGTCGCTTTCGGCAAGGCCGCCGAAATCGCCCTCGCCCATCTCGAAGCCCACGCCGCGCATGTCCAGGCTCTTCGGGACACTTTCGAGCAGACGCTCCTCTCCGCGCTCCCGGATGGAGCGGTCAATGGCGACCCCTCCTCGCGCCTGCCCAACACCTCCAGTCTGCGATTCGAAGGTGCGGACGCCGAAGCGGTGCTTGTGTTGCTGGACAAGGAAGGCGTGTGCGCCTCGGCGGGATCCGCCTGCACGACCGGCTCGCTCAACCCCTCGCACGTGCTTACCGCCATGGGCCTCACAACGGATCAGGCGCGGTCCACACTGCGATTTTCCTTCGGCCCCTCCAATACGCCCGAGGAAGTCCGTCTCGCCGCCGATATTGTCGCAGCGGCTGTGACCAGAGTCCGCTCGCTGCGCGCTCCAGGACCAGTGGCCATCCACACGCAGGCGGACCGGTGAACGCCGCGTCCTCCCATCCCGATGAAGGCCGATGAAGGCATTACTGCTCTATCAACCGGGCTGGGCCGTCGGCGCCTCCATGAACCCGTCATGGAAGAGCTTGAACCAATCCTTTGAGGGCTGGGCCTATCGCAACGGGCTGCTCCGGCAGATTCATCAACTCCCGAATCATTACGATCCTCTGGAGGAAATGGAAAAAATGGGGGGATTGTGCGGTGCGCGATCCCGCTCCTCCCGGAGCGGGCTACAGGCTGCTTCGTAGCTCTGCGCGGGAGCGCAGGGATCCGCCAATCCTAACGATTGGGGGGGGAATGGGCGCGGACGGGATCAGGCGAGCATGGCCGCCCAGCGCTCGAAGATCCCCCGCATCCGGTGCTCGTAATCGGCGAGATACACGTCTGTGTCGGCCATCATTTTTTCCGGAGACTCCCCCGACTCGATCAGATACCGCGCATCGGTGCGGGCCCATGTCTCCAGCAATGCGCGGTCCACTTCGGGGTGAAATTGAAATCCATAGATCCCCTCCTCGGCCCGGAATGCCTGGCAGGGTGTGTGCGCACTGGAGCACAGCGAAACAGCCCCCTCGGGAACGGCGAATCTGTCCCCGTGAAAATGCAATGCCTGAGCACGAACGGGTTGCCCCTCGAACAACGGATCCGCAGCCGCCGCCGGCGTGAGTTCGATCTCGTGCCAGGCGGCCTCACGTTCTCCCTTTTCCACCCGCGCACCCAACGCCGCAGCCAGAATTTGGCCACCCAGACAAATCCCGAAAAATGGAACCCCCCGGCGCACGGTCTCCGCCGTCAAACGGATCTCGCGATCCAAATACGATCCCGGTGCGGCTTCATACACCGCCTGCGGGCCACCCATCACCACCACAGCACTATATCCGCCGGGAGATTCGGGCAGCGGAGGATCGTCCGGACAATAGATCGTGTGAAGTTCAAAGCCATGCCCGCCAAGCACTTCCCCAAGCCGGGCCGGGCCTTCGGTCTCACCATTCTGCAACACAAGCACTTTTTTCATCGGATATCGGCCGCACTGTATCGGAAATATCATCCATGTCGAGACGACAGCCATCGCGTGGTTGCGTGCGGGCGCCTATCTGAGATACTTTCGAGCGTCAACCCGGGAGTTCCTTCCATGAATCCACATTCTGTTCCGCTTCTTCACCCGACCCGTTCCCGCATCTCGCCGCGTGGAGGTCCCCTGGCAAAGGCACTCCTGTTGCCCCTTTTTATGGCAGCCACTCTGCACGCGGGAACGGACGTCGAGTTCATCCGCGACTTCGGGACATTGCAGCCTTCCTCGACTTTTGAGCTTCGATTCGCCCGCCCCATGGTGGGTGCGGAGGAGATCGGTGCCGTTGTTCCCGAATCCCCGTTGGTGATCACTCCGCCATTATCCGGCAGTTTCACCTGGCTGAGCCGGCGCAGCGGTGTGTTTGTCCCTTCCGCCCCGCCGGCACTCGGCACGGAATATCTCCTCACCACACGTCCCGGCCTCCGGGATGCCGGGGAAAAGCCGGTCGGCAAAGGCTTCCGCGAAATCGTCCGGACACCGGAATTCGGGGTGAGCGCCAGCGTGAGCGGTGTGTATGAAGCCGACAACGCGCCCGCCATTCCCGAGTCGAAGATCGGGTTCAATCTTGCGGTGTCCCTGGAAAATGCCCCGGATTTTTTTGTCTACCGCAACGACGCGGGCGTCGGGATTCCGGCGGCCGTGCGGCACGCAACCTTTGAGGATTATTTTCAAATGCCCATCGAGGCCGAGGACTGGCTGGAACGATGGAATTCCGCCCACAATCCCGCGGCTGCATCCGGCCCCGATTCGGACGAAGAGGAAATGGACGACGACACCAACGAACGGACCCAGCCTCGTCCGAACCGCCTCGTCGTGACACCGGTCCGTCCTCTCACCACGGGGTCGCTGTGGCGATTGGAAATGAAACCGGGAATCCGTGCGCGCGATCTGCCGGTGACAGTTGCCGCCCCGCTCACGCTTGCGCTGGGCCGGGTGCGCCCATTCCAACTGGAGAAGCTCACCGCATCCTCCTACATCCAATCGGGGCGGAGTCTCACGATGACCTTTTCCAAAGCCCTGGCCCCCGACATCACGGAGGATAATGCCGGACGATTCATCCGGATCACCCCGCCCGTCGAAGGGCTTGCCTTTGAAGGAGGATGGAGTTCGTTCACCGTTCGCGGTGCGTTTGAGTTGGGCAAAGAATATCGGGTAACCCTCTCCGATGAAGTCGTCTCCGCAAACGGCCTGCCGTTGGAGGGCGACCGCACCCGCCCGATCACTTTTGCACCCGCAAAGCCGCGCGTCTATCTTCCCGCCATCACGGCGCATCAACTCCGGGGCGGCCGCCGTGAGTTCCAGGTTCTCTCGGCGAATCTCTCCTCTCTCAAAATCACGGCGCGCCGCGCCGATCCCGCGAACCTTTCCGCAACACTCGCCGCGTTTGAAAAAAGCTACGCCAGGGAGCCCGACTACACCACGGAAGACATCGAACCGTACCAGCCCGTCCCGACGGAAACAATCGGTGGAGAGGTGCTTGCGGAGTGCCGCGTAAACCTCTCGCCCGCACCGTTGGATGTCCGCCAGGATACCGTATTGAAGTGGAATGAATTTGTTCCGCCCGATACTGCGGGTGCCGTTTTTCTCACCGTCGAAGGCACGCCCCTTCCGGAAATCGGAGGCAGGACGCCGGGAGCACAGGCATTCGTCCAACTCACCGATCTGGGAGTGCTCTGGAAAGCTGCGGGACAGGATTTGATTGTCCGGGCGTTCTCCATGTCCACAGGCAAACCGCTTGCCGGCGTGTCGCTGCGGCTCACGGGCGGGGACGGATCCACCGTGCGGGAAGCCCGGACGGACGACGAAGGCCAGGCCACCTTGAAAGCCGATTTCGAGCCGCAATGGCTCGTCGCCACGCTCGGCATGGACACCCACGCGCTCCGCATGGGTCCGCAGGCGCCATCCCTGCCGACCGCCGCATTCGGCATCCCGACACGCTACCACGAATGGGGCGCATCTCCCGCGTCCTCGGAGCCGCTGCGATGCCTGATTTTTTCCGACCGCCCGCTCTATCGTCCGAACGAATCGGTTCATGTGAAAGGCATCGTCCGTCGTGCGGGAAGCGCCGGGCTTTCGCTTCCCGGCGAATTGAATGCCGTGCTGGTGCTCTCCGATCCGCGTGGAATGGAAATCCACAAACAGCCCGTAACCCTTGGGGCCGGAGGATCGTTCGACACCCAACTGACCCCCGACTCCCCGAAAATGGGCCGCTTCAACCTGCGGCTGGAGTTTCCCGGATATCAGGGCGACACCTGGGGCGCGGGTTTTTCCTGTGCGTTTGAAATTGCGCAATATCAGCCGGACCCGTTCGAGATAAAGATCGCGGCGGCATCCAGACTGGTGCCAGCACAGGCCCTCACCGCCTCGGTCACGGGTTCCTATTACTTTGGCGGGCCGGTCGCCGATGCCCAGGTCGCCTGGACCCTGCAAATGCGATCCGTTCCGTTCGCACCGGAGGGGTATCCCGGGTTTGTTTTCGGCTCGACCGATGAAGAGGACCGCAAACCCTTCACCCTCTCCGGGCGCGGTGAGCTTGAAGGAAAAAATCCTTTCGAAGTGACCCCGGAAATCCCGGATCCCGAAAGCGGGCCCCAGGCGGGAACGCTCACCGTGGACGTCACCGATCCCAACGGCCAAACAGTCACCCAATCCCATGAATTCCTGCGGGACAGTTCGCCTGTTTATCTCGGGATTGCCTCACCGGAGCGGGTGGTGCGGACTGCGGGAGAATCTTTGTCCGTGCAGACAATCGCGGTATCCGCCTCGGGCCAGCCCGTGTCGGAAATCATGGATGTGGATGTCGAACTGGTTCGCATCGTGCATCGCGCGGTGCGTGTGAAGGGGGCGGGAAATGCCATTGGATTCCGCAACGAATCCACCGAGGAACCCGTCGCCCGCGCCAAAGGCGGCACACTCCCGCTTCGGCGTGACGGAGAGCAGTGGGTGGCTTCCGGTGGAGAGACCGCATCGGTGGTGCCACCCCGCGCCGGTCCCTATGTCCTGCGGGCAAGCATGCCCGGTCCGAAAGGCGGACCCCGCATCATGACCGAGACATCCATTTTCGTCTCCGGCCGCGATGAAACCGCCTGGGATTACCGCACTCCCTCCCAAGTGGATCTTGTTCCGGACAAATCCAGCTACGCCCCGGGCGAGACGGCCCGGGTGCTGGTGAAATCTCCGATGGCCGGCGACGCATGGTTCACCATCGAACGCGGGGACGCCATCCTTCGCTCCTGGCATCAGCCTCTGGAAGGCAATGCGCCCGTGATAGAAATCCCGGTGCAAGGCACCGATGCGCCGAACTTGGTGGTCTCCATGGTGCTGCTGCGCGGTGCCCAACAAAGCACCCGCGCGGTGCCGCAGCCGGATTATCGCTACGGCATGTGCTCGCTGCGCGTGGTGGATTCCGCCACCAAGCTTGAAGTCACGATCCGGCCCACAAGTGACGATGTGCGCCCCGGCGACACGGTCGCGGCGGAGATCCTCGTGCGCGACGGAAATGGCAAGCCCACGCCGGACGCCGAAGTCACCTTCTGGGCGGCGGACGACGGCGTGCTGTCCATCACCGGATACGAACGTCCGATGCCATGGGACGATTTTTCAGCCCCGATCCCCCTGCGGACCCGCCTGGGCCTCACGCTCATGGATTTGCTGCCGGAGGCGGTGGAAGACCGGCGGTTTTCCAATAAAGGCTATCTTATTGGCGGCGGCGGCAGAGAGGGACCGGGCGCAAAAATTCGCACCGATTTTCCCGGCACGGCGTGTTGGATGCCATCGCTGCGCACCGACTCTGCGGGCGTGTTGCGGGTCACCTTCCGGGCGCCGGACGCGCTCACCCGATACCGGCTGCTGGCTGTCGCCCACACCGGAATCGCTTCGTTCGGATCGGCAGAATCTGCGGTCCGCATTTCCAAGCCCCTGCTCATTCTTCCATCCGTCCCGATGTTTGCCAATGAAGGCGACGAATGGCAGGCGCGGGCCATTGTCCGCAATGACACCGGGCACGACGCCCAGGTCGCGGTTGCGCTGGAACTGGACGCCACCGCAAAACATCAGGGTCCGCCATCCCAGGCAATCACCGTGCCCGCAGGCCAGAGCCTTCCGTTGATGTTTCCAGTGCAACTGGTGAAAACCGGCGCGGCCCGTTGGGTGTGGTCGGCAACGGTCGCCGGATCGGGCGGAGGCCCGCCCGCCCTTGAAGACCGGGTGGAGACAACACTGAACGTTCAATCCCCCGCGCTAATCCTGCGCGAAGTGTATGTGAGCGAGTTGCAGGACGCCTCCAACAATCTCCTCGAAGGAGTGAACCCCCAGATCCTCGAAGGTTCGGGAACAGGAACCGTCTCGCTCACCAACCATCGCCTGGGCACGGTGCGCGAGGCTGTGACCCGCCTGCTGGACTATCCCTACGGCTGCGCGGAGCAGACCACGTCCCGGCTTGTCCCTTGGCTGGTGTTGCCGGATCTGCGGCCCGCCATCGCGGGATCGGATCTGGAAAAGAAACTTGCCGACAGCGAGCGCAACATCAGGGAGGGAATCCGCACGCTGTTCTCCATGCAAACACCTTCGGGAGGACTCGGGTTCTGGCCCGGCGCGTCACGCCCTTCGCTCTTTGCCAGCGCCTATGCCGCCGCGGTTCTTTCCCGTGCTTCCGCACAGGAAATCTCTCTGCCGCCCGGCTGGGACAAATTGCTGGATTATCTGGCCGAAGAACTGCGCGGACTCGACAAAAGCAAGTCCGAGGCGGCCTTGGAAGACAAAGTGCTCGCCGCGCTGGCTCTTGCCTGGAACGGACGCACCCAGGAATCCTATCTGGAAGAACTCTTCCGCCGCCGGGCGTCGCTCCCCATGGAGTCTCGCGCCCTGCTCGCTCTCGCCATTTGCGCGGGCGGACCTTCCGATGAACGTGTCGCGGATTTGTTGGACACAAAAAAATCCGCACCCGAAGCCGGACCACATTTCGGGGGTGCGGCCAGGGAACTTGCGGCTCGACTGCTGGCCTGGCAGGCATTCCAACCCCGCAACAAAGAGACCGCGCGACTCGCGGCGGAGCTGAACCGTGCCCGGGCCAATGGCCACTGGGGCACGACCCAGCAAGATGCGTGGGCACTGCTCGCATTTGCCCAGCTCGTGCGCGACTCCGGCCCCGCAAAACCCGTGTCCGGCGAAGTGGTGGTGAAAGACAAGCCCACCGCCTTTCTGCTCGACGCCAAGGTTCGGTCCTTTGAAATGCCGTTCGCCCTCGATCCGGCGGACGGCCCCGCAGAATTGCTGGTGCGCAATCCCCGGAAGCTGCCGCTCTTTGGAGAGGCGGCCTTTGAAATCGTACCACCGGCCACTCAACAACCCGCCCAAAACCGCGGGTTCGCCGTCTCGCGCTCCTATCAGGCGCTCGAATCCGACGGATCGCTGCGGGCACCCGGCGAGCCGTTCCGGGTCGGCGACCGAGTGCTGGTGACCGTGCGCGTGGAAACACCGCGCACCTCCCATTTCGTTGCAATCAACGATCCTCTGCCATCGCTTTTCGAGGCCGTCAACCCGGCCTTCAAGAGCCGCGGAGGCGACTCCTCTCCGGGCCGCGATGGGGTCGCCGACCACCGCGAGATGCGGGCCGACCGGGTGCTGTTTTTCTGCGATCACCTGCCGCCGGGCGCGCATGTCTTCCGCTATCTCGCCCGTGTCCGCACGGCTGGCAGTGCCTCCGCACCCGCATCGAAGGCCGAGGAAATGTACCGCCCGGAACGGTTCGGCCTTGGCACGATCGAAACCCTCATCACGCGCGAGTAACATCGAAAAAGACTCGTCTCGGGGCGTGGATTATGTCGCTTTCATCCGGCGGTTCGCCGACCGTATTTTCCATGTCCACATGAAGGATGCCGCATGGAATCTGGGCTCCGAGGCCGGCGTGTTCGGAGGTCATGTGGATTTTCACCGGCCCGAGTGCTTCTGGGATTTCAAGAGCGTCGGACGCGGGGACATTGACTTCGAAAAAATCATCCGGGCACTCAATGACATCGGCTATGCCGGGCCGCTCAGCGTCGAGTGGGAGGATGGCGGCATGGACCGCGAGCATGGCGCGGAGGAAAGTTGCGCCTGTGTGCGCGACATGGATTTTCCGCCGTCGCAGGTGATCTTCGTATTTCTAGCACGCAAGTCATTGTGCCTCTATGATGTTCTACTCAAACTCGGAACACCCCCAATTCAGTGCTGTGTAGTTAGCGACCGGGTTCTTGACATGCAGCTTGAACCCTTTCGTGACAAGCACGTGGCACTTGTCGATGACACACTGATACTGGGCACCAGCTTGGCGAAAGCGAAGCAGACGCTTGAGGATGCCGGAGCTCGTGTGAGCACTCACGTCTTCTGCTTGGATCAGCGATGGCATTGTCCTTCCCTGATCGTCCCCGACAGCACAGCCGTCGAAACCAGCGATGATCGAATCATGACCTTTTGCACCGGAGAGGTGCGCGCGTTGTCAATTGTGCCACGGCCCTACCTGGTCGATTTTCCACTCACTCGACAGTTTCGCTTAAAGACCACCGAGTTGGATTGCCTGCTGGCACAGACCGGCTGGACCCCTTTTTTTTGCCGCCACCGCGCCCAGCGAATGCCGCAAGAAGCTCGACGTTCCCGAGTTCGAGTGTCACGGGTTCCGCGACAGAAAGAACAAAGCGCGACTCTATCAGCAGCCTTGGAATCGTTGAAAAGCCGCCTCGCCAACGGCATATAAGGCCGGTAATGTTGCGAACAATGCGCATACCGACCCTCTATCTGGACACCTCGGTTCTGGGCGGCTACTTCGACGACGAGTGGAAGCAGCCCACCCAGGAGCTTTGGCGGCAGATGAAAGCCGGGTTGTGGCGGTTCATCTGCTCCGACGTGACGACTGGCGAAATCGAAGGTGCTCCTGGGAGGGTCCGAAACCTCTTCCTCGCCACGTTCCCGCCTGAAACACTGATCGAAACCACTGATGAAATGCAGTCCCTGGCGGCGGCCTACGTCGCCCAAGGCGTCGTCACCGCGAAATACGAGGACGATGCCCGCCATGTCGCAGCCTGCACGGTCTCGGCCATCAATCTCTTGGTGAGTTGAAACTTCCGGCACCTCGTCAGCGTGCAGCGGGAAACCGGCTTCAATGCCGTGAACCTATTGCAGGGATACCAAACCATCCGTATAATAAGCCCAATGGAGTTGATCTATGGAAACCAAGACGAAAACCTTTGATGCCGTGGCCGAATCCCGAAAATGGCGGGAGGCCACCAGCCGCAAACTCAACGCAATGAGCCGCGAGAAGCGCCTCGAATACCTCCGCCAAGTCCGCGAACGCTACGCGGCGGAATACGCAGCCCATCACGCCGAGAGCGGTCACGCCACCGCTTCTTCCTCCTAGCTGCTTGTCGGTCTTGATCCCGGGGGGCCGACATGGAATTTCCGCCGTCGCGGTTGGTCTTCGACGCGCAGTTTGCAAAGGAATAACGGCTGGCGGATTAATATTTCATCCGCGTGTCCGTTGAATAGGATATGCGCATGAAAATTCCGGGTTTTCTTTTCCTTCTGTGCGGACTCGCGATGTCCGCACTGGCCGCTCAACCCTTCGATGCGGAGTTGGCCGCCTATGAAAAGGCGAAGCGGGACAACCTCCCCAAGACGGCGTTGGAGATACTCGCAACCATCGAGAAATCCGCCCTCGACTCCCGGGATTGGGGCCATGCGCTGCTGGCCATCGCCCGCAGGATCGAGACCCGGGCGGAACTGGAATCCGATCCGCCCGCGGAATCCGTTCGTTTGGTCGAAGCGGAACTCTCCGGCGCCTCCCCGGAAATCAAGCCGCTGCTGCACACCCTTCGCGCGTTTTACTATTGGCATTTTTATCAAATGAACCGACACCGGTTTCTGGGCCGCACCCGCACCGAGCGGCCCCCGGGCGATGACTTCACCACCTGGGATCTGCCGCGGATTCTTGCCCGGATCCATGAATCGTTTCAGGAGGCCCTGGCGGACCGTAAATTTCTGCAAAAGACCGCTCCGGTGCAGTTTGTTCCGTTTTTCGAAATGAAATCCGAAGTGAATGCACGATTCCGTCCGACCCTATTCGACGTGATCGCGCACGAGGCGCTCGCATTCTATTCCTCGCCGGAACAGAACGGAGCGCTGCCCGGCGAGGCTCTGTCGGCTTCGGATCCCGTCTTCGATGAGGCTTTTCTGGCCTGGCAACCCATGCCGGAGGACTCGGCAATGGCGCGCGCCGCGCGGCTGTATCAGGATCTGCTGCGATTCCATGAGAAAGATGAGGATCGTTCCGCCTTTGCAGCGGCGGATCTGGACCGGATTATTTGGGGAGGACAGTCCATGGTGGGGGAGGTCGCGGGCGAGTGCTACCGGGCCGCGCTCCGGCGATTTTCGGATGAGTGGAAATCCGACGAGATCTCACTGTTATCCCAATGGCATCTGGCCATGTCTCTGCGGGAAGACGCACCGGCGGAAGCCCGGGCACTGATGCTGAAGGCGGTGGAGGCTTTTCCGAAAAGTCTCTTTGCGGATCAAAGCCGCAGTCTCGTCAAATCGATTGAGGCGCCCACGATGCAAATCCACACCGGGCGCGTCTGGAGCGCCTCGGATCGCGGGGTCACGGTCAATTATCGCAACCTGAGCCGTGTTCATTTCCGCCTGGTCCGCCGGGATTGGGACGACGCACAGGGCGAAGACCGCTTTTCCAACCCCGATCAACCTTCCCACAAACGGATGCTTGGTGCGTGGAAAAGTGGCGACGGTATCGCGTGGAGCGCGGATCTCGAACCAACGGGGGATTTTCGCGAGCGGACTCAGAATGTCGCCGGTCCTGAAAAAATCGCCCCGGGATTTTACTATCTCATCGCCAGTGCGCGCGAAGATTTTGGGAATGAGAACAACGACGTCTCCATCACTCCGGTGTGGGTGAGCGACCTGGCGCTGTTGCTTCGGACCGTGGAAAATCGCGTCGAGGGATTGGTGCTGGAAGCGGAGTCCGGCGAACCGGTCGGGAACGCGCGGGTGGAGATGTGGTATTTCACCGACACCGGCAAACGCCTGCGCGGAACCGAAGCACGGACGGATGAGCATGGTTCGTTCACCATCACTCCGGAGGATGGCAACCGCAGCCTGCTGCTCAAAGCCTCCGCAACCATTCGCGGCGTCGCGCAGTCGGTCGCCGCGATGAACCAGGTTCATGTGGGGGGCAAACCACAGCCTGAAAGAAAGGAAAACGTGGTTCTGTTCACAGACCGCGCCCTGTATCGGCCCGGACAAATGATCCACTTCAAGGGAATCTTCACCGAAATGAGCACGGACCGCACGGAGGGTCGTGCGGTGGACGCGCGCACGGTGAACATGGAACTGCTGGACGCGAATGGACGGCTAGTGGAATCCGCCCGCCTCAAGACCAATGCCTTCGGATCGTTCAGCGGGTCGTTCACCGCTCCGACCGGCGCGAATACCGGTCCCATGACGCTCCGCACCGCCTTCGGCATGGTGCGGGTGCGGGTCGAAGAATACAAGCGGCCCAAGTTTCAGGTGACACTCGACAAGCCCACGGAGGCACCGCGTTTGAACGAGCAGGTCAAGCTGAAGGGGATGGCGGAAAATTACACCGGCGCACCTGTCGATGGCGGCAAGGTCGCGTGGCGGGTGACCCGACTGGTCCGTTGGCCCGCCTGGGGTTTCTGCCGGATTGTTCCGCCTGCGGCGCTGGAATCCGCCGCTGTCGCGCACGGCACCGCAACCACGGCGGCGGACGGCACATTTGAAATTTCATTCCAGGCATTGCCCGACCCGAAAGCTCTGGAAGCACTCAACCCGGTCTTCACCTATGCGGTTCATGCGGACGTTACGGATGGTGCCGGAGAAACCCGGTCGGCCTCGGAGAATGTGGAGATCGGATTCACGGCCCTGCGCACCCGGATCACCTCGGAGGAATGGCAGACAACCGGCAAGCCGGTGCTTCTGCAGATCAGTTCGACCGCCCTGGACGGCATCACGGTGGCGGACTCTGCGGGCACTGTGAAAATTCATCGCCTCGTTCCGCCCGACCGGGTGCACCGTGCGCCGCTGGAGAATTCGCCCATGAACAAACCGGCGGAGGATCTTTCCGACCCGCGCAACTGGGAACCGGGCGAGGTGGTTTCGACGCTCCCGTTCCAGACCAAGGACGGCGCGGCTTCGCTGGAGGCCTCCCTGCAACGGGGGGCGTATCTGATCGTGCTGGAGACAAAGGATCGGTTCGGAAAAAAAGTCGTCTCTGAAGAGCTGATCCGGGTGCTTGATCCCGGCGCGAAGAATCTCGGCATCCGGGTCCCCACCATGCTGACCGCTTCCCAGTGGCAGACGGAACCCGGAACAGATTTTGTGGCGCTCTGGGGAACGGGCTATGACACCGGACGCGCCCTCGTGGAAATCCGACAGGGTTCGAAGCGGCTCCGCCGTTTCTGGACGGAACCCGGACGCACCCAGCAGGAAATCCGTGTGCCCGTCACGGAAGCCATGCGGGGAGGATTCACCCTGCAGGTCACGCAGATGCGTGAGAACCGCGCCTATCTTGTCTCCCGACAGGTGGTCGTCCCGTGGTCCGACAAAAAACTCTCGCTCCAATGGGAGCGGTTCCGCTCCAAACTAGAACCGGGCATTCGGGAAACATGGACGGCGGTCGTGAAAGGCCCCAATGCCGAAACCGCCACAGCGGAAATGGTGGCGACGCTCTACGATGCGTCGCTGGATCAGTTTCTTTCCCATAACTGGATGACGAACTTCCCAACGTTCCGCAGCGAACGATTCCAACCCCGGTGGGATTTGCAGAATCAAATCAAAAACCCGCAACGCATCAGCCGGGGCTTCACGGGCTTCGGTTTCAGTGACCGGTTTGAATACAGCCAGTGGCAATTCCGAAGCGAGTTCCGCCACTTTGCGCACTACAATAGGATGATGGCAGGATTCTCCGTCGGCTGGGCCAAGGGCGGGAACGCAAGCTTCCGGGGCGACCGCGGATCCGTTGCAATGCCCATGTCGGCACCTGTTGCCGGCGCAGCACCCGCGATGGAACTCGAAGGTCGCCTATTTGAATCCTCCGCCGGCCTGGCCTCCCTCTCCCGCGATGAGGATAAGAACGCCCCCGCACCGTCCCTTGACACCACAAGCCCCCGCAGAAACCTCCAGGAAACGGCGTTTTTCCTGCCGCATCTCACCTCCGACGCGGACGGCACGGTCCGCATGGAATTCACGATGCCCGAGGCGCTCACGACCTGGCGCTTTCTGGGATTTGCGCACGACACCTCGCTGCGCGCTGGCGTTCTCACGGGCGAAACGGTCACCGCAAAGGATCTGATGGTGCAGCCCAATCCGCCGCGGTTTCTGCGCGAAGGCGATGCGCTGGAGTTCACTGTGCGCGTCACGAATCGGTCCGACTCGCCGCAGCAGGGCACCGCCCGCCTGCATTTCACCGATGCCGACCAGAGTGCCGACACCGCTCTGGGCAACACCGCGCCGGACCAGGCTTTCACAATCCCCGGCGGCGAATCCCGCACCCTCTCCTGGCGCATCACCGTGCCCGATGGCACAGGATTTCTCACCTACAAAGCCGTCGCGGCCACGGACACGCTCTCCGACGGCGAAGAAGGCTGGCTGCCGGTGCTGCCCCGCCGGATTCTTGTCACCGAATCGATGCCCCTTCCCATCCGGGGCCCGGGAGAACGCGTGTTTCAATTTCAAAAACTGCTCGACTCGGGCGCATCCGACACGCTCCGCCACCAAGCACTGGTGGTCCAGATGGTCTCCAACCCCGCGTGGTATGCGATCATGGCCCTGCCTTACCTGATGGAATATCCGCATGAATGCAACGAGCAGCGGTTCAACCGATTCTATGCCAACGCGCTGGCCATGCAGATCGCGCAGAGCGATCCCGGCATCCGCAAAGTGTTCGACCAATGGCGCGACACCCCCGCGCTGGACAGTCCGCTGGAAAAAAATCAGGACCTCAAATCGCTCCTGATCGAAGAGACTCCCTGGCTGCGCGAGGCGAAATCCGAAAGTCAGGCCCGCCGCAATGTCGGCATTCTCTTTGATCAGAAACGCCTGAACGCCGAGTCCGCGCGGGCGCTGCGCGGTCTGCGCGAGAACCAGCTCTCCGACGGTTCCTGGGCATGGTTCCCCGGCGGGGACAGCAGCGATTTCATCACGCTCTACATCACGGCGGGATTCGCCCGGCTGCGGCATCTGGGAAATCCGGTGGGCGGATTCGACCTGGCACTGCGGGCACTCGACCGCCTCGATCCTTGGATCGCAAAACGCTACGAGAAAATCCGGGAACGCGACCACTGGCAATCCCATCATCCCGACGCCATCGAAGCGTTGTATCTTTATACGCGGAGCTTTTTTCTCAAGGACCGTCCCATCCCCGATGCAAGCCGCGAGGCGGTGGATTTCTTTCTCGGACAAACAAAAAAATTCGGTCTCGAAGTGTCCGGGATGCAAACCCAGGCCCATCTCGCGCTGGCCGCGCACCGGTTCGGCGACAAGGAGACCGCGCACGGCCTCATGAGATCGATCAAGGAACGCGCCTCAAACACCGGGGAAATGGGCATGCACTGGAAACAGGAAAACCAGAGTTGGTGGTGGTATCGCGCCCCCATCGAAACCCAGGCGCTCCTGATCGAGGCGTTCGATGAGGTCATGGACGACCGGACGGCGGTCGAGGATTGCCGGGTGTGGCTGCTCAAGCAGAAACAAACACAGAGATGGCCCACCACCAAATCCACCGCCGACGCCGTGTACGCACTGCTGCTGCGGGGCAATGATATTCTTTCCCGCGACGCGTTGGTGGAGGTGATCGTCGGGGGGGAACCCATCCGCCCGGAAGCCGTCGAGGCCGGCACCGGAGCGTATGAGAAACGCTACGCGGCGTCGGAGATCAAACCGGAAATGGGAACCGTGACGATGCGCAAGCGCGACGAGGGCGTGGCCTGGGGTGGCGTGCATTGGCAATATCTGGAGGACGTGGCAAAAATCACGCCGCACGAAGAAACGCCGCTCCAGTTGAAAAAGCAGGTCTTCAAGTGCGCGAACACCGAAAAGGGGCGCGAACTTCAGCCCGTCACCGGCGATCTCTCCGTGGGAGACGAACTCGTGGTGCGGGTGGAACTGCGGGTGGACCGCGCCATGGAGTTTGTGCATCTCAAGGACCAGCGCGGCAGTGGCACGGAACCCGTGAACGTGCTCTCGCAGCACAAATTTCAGGACGGCCTTCGCTATTATGAATCCACACGGGACACCGCCAGCCATTTCTTCATCGAAAACCTGCCCGCCGGCACGTATGTCTTCGAATATCCGGTGTTCATCCAGCACCGGGGAAAATACCAAACCGGTATTGCGGAAGTGCAGTGCATGTATGCCCCCGAGTTCAACAGCCACTCGGGAAGCGTCGCGCTGGAAGTGCGGTGAGCCACACCACAGGATCGGCCTTCAACAGCCGGAAAGCAGGGGATCCGCCTTTGCGAGCAGCCGGGCAATTTTTTCCTGCTCCAAGGCTTCCAGCGTGCCCAAGCCCGCCGGAGCCGACGCCACATACCCACCGGCGGACCGGACCATGCGGATCACGTCGGGATGGGAGTTGGACGGGCAGGCCACATGCGCCGCCACAGATCCGTCGAGCATGGAGAGATCGTTGAGGTTATCGCCCGCCGCGAAGATCCGCTCCCGGGGAATCTCCAGAAGCCGGCCCAGTTCCGCCAGAGCCCGGCCCTTGTGATAGTCGGCATGGCAAAACCGTAGATACACAAAGTTGCGCTGGTAATGAAAATCCGGGCAGACCTCCCGGTGTTCCTCCAGCAATTTCACGGCATGATCGAGATCGTCCACAGTCTGCGCGATCAGTCCTGAGGGGCCGCTTTTATCCACCACCATGGTGACGCCGGGCATCCCGCGCAGGCGTTCACCGAGACGTTTGAAAAATGGGGCGATCCGTTCGAACAAACCCCGGTGGACCTCGCGACACCGGTGGTTCCAGTCACCAAAGTCCTCCCAGCCGCCTTGCGCGGTCCGGTGAAAAACCTCCCGCTCGCAGGTGAGCGCGAAGTCGGGCTGAAGCGGAAACCCCCTTTCCTTCAGGCCGTCGAGCAGGAGCGGCAGCGTGCGGCCCGTATTGACGGCCCAGAGCACTCCCGCCTCCCGCAAACGCAAAAGGGCGTCCGCAAGCCCGGCAGGAACGCGCGCCCCGTGTTCAATTCCCACCAGGGTGCCGTCAAAATCGGTGCTGAGCAGTCGAATGGAATCCATGAGTGGGTCAATTTAGAGATTGATCGCGGGGCGGCAACCGCCAAATTGTAAACAATCCGCCATACTCATGAAATCCGCATACGAACTCGCCATGGAACGCCTCCAAAAGCAGGC
>DYRR01000130.1 GCA_020718605.1 Chthoniobacter flavus
CCTGTCCTGACCGGGGAAGGCGGCGGGCATCCCGCTCCTCCCGGAGCGGGCTACAGGCTGCTTCGTAGCTCTGCGCGGGAGCGCAGGGATCTTGCCAACGATTGGGGGCGCCTCAGCACTCCGGTCCCTGCGCTCCCGCGCAGGGCTACGGGATGATTTCCTGCATCTCGATCCTTGGAAACAGCGGCACGGGCGCGCCGAGGGTGTGTCCGTCGGGCAGCACCGATTTCACGAGATCGTGGAGCACCATGTCCGCCGGAGGCGTCCAGCACAACTGGCCGAAGAGTCCCTCTGCGGCACGCGGCAACGCGGGCAGGAGCAGCACGCCCACCAGCCGCAGGGTTTCGGCAAGCCGGTAAAGCACCGCGTCGAGACGGTCGGAGGCTGCGGGGTCCTTGGCCAGTTTCCAGGGAGCGGAGGTCTCGACATAGCCGTTTGCCTCGGAAACCAGATGCGCCACGGATTCCAATGCCGCCTGGGGCTGGAAAGCATCCATCGCCGCGACATATTCGCCCGCCACCCGACAGGCCGACTCGTCCAGAGTGGCTCCCGCCGGATCGGACGCAGGAAGGCGGCGCAACTTTCCGCCCCGATAGCGGGCGGCCATGTTGAGGGTGCGGTTGAGCAGATTGCCTGTGTCGTTGGCCAACTCCGAATTGTAGCGGATCCGCAGGCGTTCCTCTGAGAAATCGGCGTCCTGGCCGGTGGCGATATCGCGCAGCAGATAATACCGGAGTGCGTCCGGGCCGTATTTATCCGCCAGCACGGCGGGATCGACGCTGTTTCCCAGGCTCTTGCTCATCTTGGCGCCACCGATGTTCCACCATCCGTGCACCAGCAACCTGGGCATTTGATCGTCGGCAAACCCCATGGCATGGAGCATGATGGGCCAGTAAATCCCATGGGCCGGCACCAGAATATCCTTGCCGATCACGTGCGCGTCGCACGGCCACAGCGTGGCGAAGTCCGGCAGGGACCCGTCTCCACAGGCCGGATACCCCGCGAAGGAGATGTAGTTGATGAGGGCATCGAACCACACATACGTCACAAAACCGGGATCAAACGGGATCTCGATCCCCCAGGAGAGCCGCTCTTTCGGACGCGAGATGCAGAGATCGCCGCCGATTTTTTCCACGGCATTGACCAGCTCGCTGCGACGGAATGCGGGTGTGACAAAGTCCCCGTGGGATTGGAGAAAACCCAGCAACCAGTCCCGGTGGGAGGCGAGTTTGAAATACCAGTTCTCCTCCTCGATCCGCACCACCTCGCCCCATTCCGGGCCGAAGTTGCCATCGGGGCCGCGCTCTTTTTCGGTGAGAAACTGTTCCTGCCGGACGCTGTAAAATCCCTCGTGCCGCGCCTTGTAGAGTTCGCCCTTGTCGTAAAGCGATTGCAGAATCGATTGGACGGCCCGGATATGCCTGAGGTCGGTCGTGCTGGCCCAGCCGTCCCGGGAAATGCCGAGCGTTTCCCACAGGCTGAGGAATTTTGCCGTCACACGATCCGCGAATTCGCGCGGCGCGATGCCCTCCTTCTCGGCGGCCTGCTTGACCTTGGTGCCGTGCTGATCGACGCCGGTGAGGTAATAGGTGGGATCGCCCTTGAGCCGGTGATAGCGGGCCAGGGTGTCGGCCAGCACTTTCTCATACGCATGGCCGATGTGCGGCGCCGCGTTGGTGTAATCGATGGCGGTGGTAATGAAGAATTTGCCGGGCGAAGTCATGATGCGGGAGGATAACCGTCTCCCGCCGGGGAACCAAGCGTTTTGAACTCCGGCGGAATCGGCAGGCGATCGGTGATCACGCCGTCCAGACGCATGTCATGGCTTTCGACAGGAATCTCCGGGACAAGCTGAAACGCAAATCCAATCCCGATCTTCCCCGCCACAAGTCCCGGAGTTGAAAGGAACCGGTCATAATATCCGGCTCCGCGTCCGAGCCGGAATCCGCCGGAGGTGAACGCAAGCCCGGGCACCAGGATGAGATCGATTTTTTCGACGGAAACCCGCGTGCCCGGATCGTCCGCCGGCTCGCGCACGCCGAACCGTCCCGGCCTCAGCCCGCAGGGATCCCCGGCGCGATGCGCCTCAAGCCTCCACTCGGGCAGGGTGCGCGGCAGACAGAGCACCCGGCCGCCCGGTGCTTTCCATAGCGGCAGCAAGTCGGGCTCATCGGCAAGGGCGGCATAGGCCAGAACACACCGGGCTTCGCGCCAGGCCCTGGAGCCGAGAACGGATTCGGCCAAATCGGCGCTGCGGACGGCGCGTTCCAACGGGGAGATGGCGGCAAGTCTGGTCCGCATCAAGGCCCGCATAACCGTTTTGGGATGCGCCGTCATGGTGTGGCGGAAGGGCAGAGGGCACGGAGTTCACACGCCGGACAATCGGGCTTGCGCGCGGGACAGCGGCGGCGGCCGTGCCAAATGAGCCAGTGGCTCACCAGTGTCCAGCACTCCACCGGAACCAGAACGGTGAGATCGGTCTCGATCTTCACCGGATCGGTGTGCCGGGTGAAGGCGAGCCGACGGGCAAGTCTTCCCACATGGGTGTCCACCACGATGCCCGCATGGATTCCAAAAGCGTTGCCCAACACGACATTGGCCGTTTTGCGCCCCACGCCGGGCAGCGCGGTGAGCGCATCCAAATCCGCCGGCACCTTTCCGCCATGATCGGTCGCAATGACGGCGCAGGCCGCCCGGATATTTTTCGCCTTGTTCCGGAAAAACCCTGTCGAGTGAATGAGCCGCTCCAACTCGTCCGGAGGGGCGGAGGCGTAGTCCGCAGCCGTGGGGCAGCGGGCAAAAAGCGCGGGTGTGACAAGATTCACCCGCCTGTCCGTACACTGGGCGGACAGGATGGTGGCCACCAGGAGTTCCAGTGGACGCTTGTAATCCAGCTCGCAGTGGGCGTCGGGATACGCTGCGGCGAGAAGGTCCCAGACCTTTCCGGCGCGCTCCCGGATTTTGCGTTTGGACTCAGTTGGCACCGAGCGCGGCGATGCGGGCCTTGGCGGCATCGACATGGGGTGAGTTTGGAAATTTCGTCACGAGATCCTGATAAGATTTCCTGGCCATTGTGATCGCACCGGTTTTCTCGGCAGGGGCGGTGAGTGTCGGCGCCTGCTTTTCCAGAAGCTGTCCACCCTCCCACAATCCCTCGGAAGACGCCGTCGGCACGCCCTCGTAGAATGAGGCGATCTTGATGAAATAAGAGATGGCCGCAGCCAGGGCTTCTCCTTTGACCTTGGGGTCGGTGGCTTTTTCGTAGATGGATTTCTGGATAAACCCGCCCAGCAACATGGCTTTGGCGCGGATTTCCGCTGTGGCGGTGGGGGCGCGGATGATGCCGATGAGCATCCCCAGTGCTTCCTCGCCCTTGCCTTCGGCCTGCAGCGCAGCCGCGATCCCGTAGTTGGCCTCGATGATTTTCGGCGACCATGGATAAAAGGTCTTCAACCGGTCGAAAAGTTTCCCCGCTTCGGACAGTTTGCCGCGCTCCTGTTCGATGCGGCCCAGCCCGTAAAGCATGGTGGCCTGGGCTTCCTGAATCGGGAGGGCGGCTCCCGAGGGCTCGACCCCGCTGGGGATCGGATAATCTGAAGCGATCTTGTTGAAGACCGCCTCGGCCTCGTCGAGTTTCTTCTGGTCCGCAAGCGCGTTGCCGTAGAGATCGAGATCTTTCGGAGAGAGAATGATGTCCGGTTTGTAGGCCTCGGTCATGAGTGCCAGTGCCTTGTCTTTGTCCACCTCGTAAAGGAAGGCCGCGAGGGTGAAGATCACCTTGGCGCGGGTGGCGGGCTGGGTGTCCTTGAATTGGTCGGCAAAGTTCTGGAAATACTCCTCCACCTGCTTCGGCGTCTTGAGCTGCGAAGCGAGCAGGACCCGCTGGGTTTCCAGCAGGGAACCCAGAGCGAGCGCAACCGTCGGACTCTGCGGAAACGCGGCGAGGATTTTCTCCGCCGGCTCGAGGCTCTTGTCCATCCAATCCTGCCACTGCGGTCGCTGCTCGTCGTTGAGGGCGATGTAGCGTCCGAGCAGGTTGGCTTTGCCGCGCCAGAGTTCGCTCAGCTTGAGCAGGGCCTGCGGCGTTTCGTCGGTCGCCGGATACTTGGCGGCGAACTCGCTGTAGGTGGCGACGGCTTCGTCGGCCAGACCGAGCGCGATCTGGCTCTGGCCGATCGTGTCGTAGGCGGGAAACACTTTTTTGTCCTGCGGAAATTTGACAACAAACTCTTTCATCATCGCAATGAGATCCTCGGTCTTCTGGTCGCCGGCAAGGATCTGGGCCTGCTGGAAATAGGCGAACGAAGCGGTCTCCGTGCCGGGAAATTTCTCGGCGGTCTGCTTGAAAGTGGCCATGGCTCCCGCCTTGTCCCCCGAGGCCAGCCGCGCCTGGGCCAGCGTGAAAAGGGCGGCTCCGCCGAGTTGCTTGTCGTCGGGATATGCCACCGTGAATTTCTCAAGCTCGGTGACCGCCGCTTTCGGGTCGCCTTTCTGGAGCAAACAAAATCCTATGAAAAACGCGGACTGCCGGACCGCATCCTCCTGGCCGGCAAAGGATGCAACGACCTTGCGATATTGTTCGATAGCCTGATCCCAGCGCGAAGTGTCCTTGTAGATGTTGGCAATGCCGAGTTCGGCCTGCACGGCCACGTTGGGCGGAGCGGAGGTGTTCTTGGCTAGGTAGTCGGCATAGGTTTTGAGCGCCTCGTCGTGCTTGCCAAGGCTGGCAAGCGCGTTGGCCTGCTGGACCACGGCGAGCTGGTTGAACTCGCTTTTCGGATAAATCTCACTCTGCTCGGCAAGATATTTCGTGCCCTCCTCGGCGCGCCCGGCGGAGATGAGCATCGTGCCCATGGCCAGCGGAAGATTGGAGGCGATCTCGTGCCCGCGGTATTTGGTCTGGAACTGCGTGTAATTCTCCAGAGCCTTGTCCACGACGCCCTGGAGGGAATAGGTCATGGTGATGTAGTAGAGCACCTGGCGCTGGGTTTCCTCCTTTTCCGCGCTCTTGGAGACATGGCGCATGACGACCCGGGCGGCATCGTAATCGCCGAGCTGATAGAAAATAATCCCCACCTTGACCTGGGCGGCGAGGGTCTGGTCCTCGCGGTCCCGGAGCTGGCCGAGCTTGGAGGATTCGCGTTCGAAGTAGCGCTGAAGACTTGCGATGGCCTGTTTGTTGGCGCTGCGGAGTATCGCCGGACGGCTGTCCTGGATTTCCTTGAGCCGGAGTTCCTGCGCTTCGATCATTTTGGCCTTTGGCTCGACGGCGCGGTAGGCGGTGAGCGCGGAGTTGAGAAAAGCGGCGCGGGCGGCATCGTCCGTGGCAAAGGCCGCGCGATTGAAGCGCACCTCGGCAAGTTGGAATATGGCGTCGTTGGCCAGGGCGATATCGGTTCGCTTGTTGTGGATCTCGGAGAGAACCGCCTCGGATTCCGTGAAAAATTTGTCCGCAGCGGCCGTTGCGGTCTTGTCGGCCTGCAATGTGGTGGCCGCCTTGGAAGCGAGCGCGAGTCCGAGAAGATACTGGCTGTCAAGAATGGTGCGGCTTTGCGGGAAGGTGGCGGTATTGAGGCGCAGATCCGCGATGGCCTCATCGAGTTTGCCGATCTGGTAGTGGGCCAGGGCGCGTCCGTAGAGTCCGGATTCGATCCCCTCATCCTTCGGGAATTTCTCGATATAAACCGTGTACTTGGCGATGGCATCCCCGAAAAGCTTGATGCGCTTGGCATCTCCCGGCGGAAATTCGCCGGCCTGTGCCGCGAATATCTGCGGCAGGACACTGAACCCGATCACCTGCAGGGCCTCGGGAGCACTCGGTTCCATGATTTTGTTCATGAACTCGATGGCCTTGGGGTAGTTGCCCGCCAGAAAATTCGCGTAGCCGGCGCGCATCTGGGCCTCGGGCACCTGGGGAGAGGTGGGATAGTCGGTCAGAACTTTTTCGAAACCTGCGGCGGCTTCCTTGAATTTCCCCTCGTCGAAGAGCAACAGATACTGGGCGATGGCGGCCTCGGCTCCCGTGGGCTGCTGGGCGCGGACCGCAGGCGCGGCGAAGCCCAGCAGGATGGCTGTTGCGAACGATATGAGGCGGAGGAAATAGGGGTAACTCATGGTGGCGGGCATATTACACAATCCACGCCGGTCTTGCCACTCCAAAATCCCCAAGCTACACGGGGTGGCGATGGATTCAACGAAACAGGCTCTTTTTTCGCCCCGGTGGCGGATGCCACTGGCCGCCGCGCTGCTGTGTCTGGGTGGCGTCGGGGCATGTCGTCGTCACAATCCGGACAAGGGAGCACCCTCCATCGAACCCCTTCGGGCGCAACTGGAAGACGTGGCGGCGGAGAGGCTCGTTGTCGCGCCGCTGTTCGAATCGGTGCTCATCCCCGTCGCCCCCGGACGGCTCGCCGGGGAGGGCGAGCGGCTGCGACGCCTTGCGGTTGCCTGCGGAGGCTCCGCCACCCTGTCGGAATCCTCTGAATCCCAAATGCGCTACCTTCTGGAACTGCCTGCGGGGAGACGGGCGACACTCACCGAATCCTTTGCCTCCGGAGCCCTGCCCGCAACCCTGCCGGAAGCGGTCCCGGGCAGGGAGTATCTGGAAGTGATCCTGCACGGCGTTCCGTAGCCCGCAATGCCCGTGAACGGGAAAACCCGCCATAGCCGCAGGTGCGGATGCTTTGCCCGGGCGCATGGACGGCTGC
>DYRR01000257.1 GCA_020718605.1 Chthoniobacter flavus
GTCGAACTCCAGGATGATGCTGTGGTGCACCAACCGGTCGATGGCTGCCATCGTGGTCATTGGATCCTGGAAGATCTGGTCCCACTGGCTGAAGACCAGGTTGGAACTGATCAGCAGACTTCGCCGCTCATAGCGTTCCGCCAGGAGAGTGAAGAGCACTTCCATCTCCTCCCGGCTTTGCTGGACGTAGCCAATATCATCGAGAATGAGGACATCGAAGCGGTCGAGTTTTTTCAATTCGGCATCCAGGCGCAGGTCGCGTTTGGCTGCCTCACTCTCGCAGAGGTGGCGCAGCGTCTCTCCGGCACTCCAAGCCTCCTTCTCCGCCCGGATCATCACTTCCTCATAATGCCCCGCCATGGTCGAAAGGTTGAAAGAACGCAAAAGCATCACTGTGGAGTCCATCTCAGAACGCATTGGCCACCTCCTCTTCCGCGCACAAGAGCGCATCGTATTCGCCGAGATTCACTTCCAGGGGTTCCCGTTCCCGCCATTCCCGCTTGAGATCCTGCCATGTATCGAGCAACCCCCGCACCTCTGCCGCCGAAATGACCGCCTTGGGAGCGGCCAGCAGATGCTCCAGCGCGGCATCCACGGCGCCCACCCCCTGATCCGCCGCCACCTTGAGCACTTGGAGATAATGCCGGTCCGCTTCCGTGCTCACGCGACCCAGATGGTCGTATGCGGCACGATAGGTGGGCGAAGGAAACAACTCTTCGCGCCACTTGTAGTTGGCAAAGGCTCCGGGTTTGCGCACCAGATGGCCGATCACATGCCGGAAATCAATGACCGCCCCGCAGTCTCCCCGGCCCAGCGGCAGTTGCGCCACTTCCTGCGCCCCCTCCAGTAACACGATGCGGTTCTCGTAAATACGCGCCAGCAACTTCGTCCCGATGAGCCGGCTGGGAACCGAGTAGACCAGCTTGCGCACGCGGATGGTGCTGTTGTTGCCGACACTCACCATCACCTCCCGGTAATCGGGCAAATCTTCAACGCCAGCCTCCCCCATCGCCGCAAGCTCCTGTGCCACCCGATCCGCCCGCAACCCGTTGGCCGACTCCAGCACCTTTGCCAGAAACCGGTCATACTCCGCCTCGTTCTGGAAATCCCGCCCTTCGTCGCGCAAGAGCGGGTGCTGGCGGACGCACCGCCCATTCCCAGTTTGAGAACGGCAGCACCGCGTGGAAGAGCTTGTGATCGTAGGGCCGCCCCGCAATCGTGATTCCAAGACTCTTCATCTCCGTCCAATCCACCGCCACCACCTCTCCGGGACGGTGATCCTGCGTGAAAAACACTTCCTTCTCCGGCCCCTCGGCCAGACGCCACCGCCGCACACGGCGCTGGAAGGTCCGCAGCAGCTTCCAGCCCCACATCCAATGTCAATCAGCTCCACGCCGGACATTG
>DYRR01000014.1 GCA_020718605.1 Chthoniobacter flavus
CCGATGCCGTCACGGAATCGTGGACGGACTTCAATGCCACCGGCTCACGAAAGTTCTACCGGGTGCGCATCGTCTCGCCGTGATGCGCCCGGTTTCCGCAGCCCTTTTTTTCGCTCTCGCGACGATGTCATTTTTTCAGGGAATGGAGGCCGCCCCCGCAGCGGGGGACATGCGCGGGCTATCCTCTCATGCGGGGACGGGGAAGTGACCCAGTCTTCGGAAAAAATCTCCCTTTCACTGCCCCCGTTGTCGGCGGTGGTATTGACGGGCGAATGAGCCCGCCGCCGAGATTCGTGGGACCGTCGGCATACAATCCGTCTGGATGCCGGGGCGGGTTATAGATCGGTCTGCCATGCCGGTTTGTTGTTATAGACCCACTGATAGTAGTCGGCCCGGGTGAGCAATGCGGCCGCTTCGGTGTCGAGCAGAACCTTGGTGCGCGGATGGAATTGCAGCAGGGAACCGGGCACGGATGCCGTCACGGGCCCTTCCACGCTCGCCGCGACCGCCTCGGCTTTTGCTTTCCCAAAGGCAAGCAGCAGGCACATCCGGCTCGCCGCGATGGTGGCGAGTCCCATGGTGATGACGTGGTGCGGCACTTCCTCCCCTTCGCCGAAATACCGCGCATTGTCGTTGCGGGTTCGTTCGGTGAGCGTCTTGATCCGGGTGCGCGAGGCGAGCGAGGAGCCGGGTTCGTTGAAGCCCAGGTGTCCATCCGAACCGAGCCCAAGGATCTGCAGGTCGATCCCCCCGGCTTCACGGATCGATTGTTCATAAGCGGCACAATGGGCGGGCACATCCGCAGCCAGTCCGTCCGGGATATGAATGCGTTCCCGCGTGAGATTCACATGGGAAAAAAGATATTTCACCATGAAGCGGTGGTAGGAAGCCGGGTGATCGGGACCAAGGCCGACATACTCGTCGAGATTGAAAGTGGTGGCACGGCCCAGATCCAATCCCTCCTCACGGTGCATTCGGACCAACATCTCATACAGCCTTTTTGGAGTGCCGCCGGTGGCGAGTCCAAGCACCGAGTCCGGTTTTTCGCGGATCTGGCGGGAGACCAATCGGGTCGCCACTTCACTGGCTTCCTCTGCGGTGGGCAAAATAATAACTTCCATGGGGATCCTTCAGCGACCGAGCCGACGTTGGAGTTTGGTGAGAACGTCCTTTCGAAAACGCTCCATGAATCCGTCCACATATTCGGCGATGTCGAGGGCATCGTCCCGCACGAGCGGCGTGAGATCCATGGCAAATGCAATGCTGTCGGAACGATCCACCGCATGCGATTCGAAGAACGTCGCATTGGCGCGACGGCGTCCGAGCACACCCAGATCGTAGCGTTTCCCGCCGGCAATCTGCGAGTCGAACACCCCGTTGAGGGCCGCCGCCAAATTTTCGTGAAGGCTCACGTCATGCACCACCTTTTCCTCATCGGGCATCCAGTCCAGCCCGCGCCAGACTTCGCAGCCATAGACCGCTCCCGGACGCTGCTCCGCCGGCAGGGCGCGCATTGCCTGAATGGCGGCCACGGTCACGCCGATATGGGTGTCGTGTTTGTCGGCGGGATTATGGGTGTACACCACGCCGGGCCGGGTGGCCCGCAGAATTTCGATCAAGTCGCCGCGCAATGCGGTGTTCTGCGGGTCCTTCACCGCCGCGCTCGGATAATCGAGCTGGATCATCGCCCCATACCGGCCAATCTGCGCGGCAAGGTTCTGTTCCTTGCGCCGGATCGACTGCATTTGTTCATCGGTGAATTGTGCATAGGCCCCGGTCCGCGAACTGCCGGCGCCGTTGGTGCAGGTTACTCCGCCGAACCATTGGCTGTCACTTTGGTGGCATTCAAGTATCCCGTGAAATGCCATGAATTCCAAGTCGTCCTGATGGGCGCCAATGCCCAGGTGGGACACCCGGGACAGGGCGGTATCGGGCGGCTCGCCGTCGGGGATGAAGAGGTCTGCGGATGCGCTATGAAGTTTCATGGTCGTAGGGAGGGGAGGCTTGCGGCGGCGACCGCCTGGCCAACGCGGCGGCTTTTTTCGTCGGGAACGTGAAGTGCGATGCGCGAGGCTTCCACGGGGTAGTGCTCTGCGAGGATGTTTCTGGCGCGCTCGATCAGGATCTCTCCGCCGCGCCCGGTGGTCACGCGTCCCAGCAGAAGGACATGGTCGAAGTCGTAGAAGCGGGCATAAAGAGGGATCGTGTGGCCCAGGTAGGTGCCTACCGTCCCGTAGATGGCGGCGGCGCGCAGATCGCCGTCGGCCATGAGCCGCTGGACTTCCTTGAGGCGTTCGGGCAGGCCCATTTCTTCGGGAACAGAGATGCCGGCCGCGGGCAGCAGCTTGTTGGTTGCCTGTTGTGAGAAATAGAGTGCGCCAACGCCGCGATCGCCGGACCATTCGTCCACAGCGGCTTCGGGTTGTTCGTCCACCGGGGCGAATGCGAGTTCGTTGAGCCACCCTGTGATGCAGCCTTCCCTGTCGATGAATCCGGCGGCCTCGCTCGATCCCATGGCAATTCCCAGAATGCCTTTCACACCAAGCGACATCGCCCCGGCAAGGGCGGTGACATCGCCGTCGTTGGCAACCTCAACCGGAACACCCCATGCCTCTCCGATGCGCTTGAAAAGCTGTTGCGCGCGGCGGGTCGGTTCTCCGGGCGGCACGCTCCGGATCAGCGAAGCCACCCGCAGATCGTTGTCCACAACCACTCCGGCGGAGCTGCCGCCGATGGCGTCGAGGCGCGGCAATTTTTTTGCCGCCAATTGGAGGCCCGACTGGAGGTGATCGAAATGGTACTCGGGATTCGTCTGGCTTTTTGGATCCCAGGGAAACTCCTCGCTGAAGATCACTTCACCTTCCGCGACGGCGGCAATTTTGAAGTCGCTCGCGCCGAGGTCGAATCCGATGCGGTATCCGTCCAGATGCCCTCCGATGGCTTTGGTGGCCGTGCGCGCTTCCGGCGGCGCCCCTCCGCCGACGACCACCTCGAAAGGATGCCCGTAAACGGTTTCCATCATGGCGGCGTCAAAGGATCTCGCCCCGCTCGGGGAATATTCGCGGGCGAGAAGTTCCGCCGCCCAACCAGGCCCCCGCACTTCGACTTTCCAGCCGCCGCGCGACCACAACAGGAATTTCAACAGCCGCACGACCCTTCCAGGGTTCTCGGCCGAGACGGTGGCATGAAACGTTGTCGCCCGCCCGCCCTCGCCAATGAGGGTCAGGGCCAGGGGATCCCCCCCGTTGCCGTGTTGGTTGAGATGGGTGACGAAGGGTTGGAAGTGTGGGTCGAGCGGACTCATGGTTGGTTTTGTGGTTTCATGGCGGCGATGGTTTCGGCGATGCCCCGGCCCACGTCGAAACGCGGGTTCCAACCCAACGAGCGCAGCTTCGAGGGGTCGGAGGTGGAATGCCGGATGTCGCCGGCTCGCACGGGTTGGTGGACGATCGGGGACGCGGAACCGGTAAGCCTGAGAATGTCGTGCGCGAGATCCAGAATGGTCGTTCCGCCTCCGTAGCCCGCATTGAACACGCCGCGCACCGCCGATGTCTCTGCGGCGAATGCCAGCGCACCAACGATGTCTTTCACGTAGATGAAATCGCGGGTCTGGCCGCCATCCCCGAATATTGTGATGGGCTGGCCGGAGAGTGCCTTGCTCAGGAAGATTGGAACGGCGGCGGCATAGGGGCTGTCGGGATCCTGGCGCGGACCGAACACGTTGAAAAAACGGATGCACGCGGTCGGCAGCCATCCTTCGCGGTCGAACAGGCCGCAGTAGTATTCGCCGTCCAGTTTCGTGATGGCATAGGGACTGCGGGGATCGGGAAGAAGATCCTCGCCTTTGGGCTGGGCGGGGTTCTCGCCATAAACCGCCGCGGAACTTGCAAGGACGAATTTCTTCACTCCGGCACGTCTGGAAGCCTCCAGCACATTGAGCAATCCCGTGACATTGATATTCACGGTCTCCACCGGTTCGGCCATCGACTCGGGCACACTCACCATCGCCGCCAGGTGAATGACGCAGTCCGCGCCCGCAACCGTGCTCCGGACCAGATCGCGGTCCAGAATCGAGCCCTCTGCCAGAGTACAGGCCAACCCGTCGAGGTTCCGCCGGTGTCCCGTGCGGAAATTGTCCAGCACCACAACGCCGGCCCGGTTCTGGTAGTGTTCGACGACATGGCTTCCGATAAAGCCGGAGCCTCCGGTGATGACGATTTTCATCAAGCCTCCCCCCTTACAAAAGCATTCATCGCCTCCTCCTGGACTTCAATACTTCGAACGAGAGCGAGTTGGGTGCGGCAGCGGTCGAGATTGTGGCCGGGGCGCTTTGTCTTGAAATACACATCGCCCTCAAGATAGTCGGTCAGAAAGCGGATCCCAATCTCCAATGTGATGAGCTTTCCGGAGAAAGCCATGTGCGCCTTTTCCGCCTCATTGAGGAAGTCACCCACAGAACTCAGGTAGCCCCGCACCAGAGCCTCGAACATGGGCATCTGCATGAGAACCTTCCCGGTATCCTGTTCGTCTTCGGCGGCCGGACTCGTCGCCGTCCGCACCATGTCCCCGAAATCGTACAAAGCGAGGCCGGGCATCACCGTGTCGAGGTCGATCACGCAAATGCCGGCTCCCGTCGCATCGTCGATCATGACATTGTTGAGTTTGGTGTCGTTGTGGGTGACGCGCTCGGGGATCTCTCCACGCGCGGCCAGGCCGATGAGGACATCGGTCCATTCCTCGCGTTCCCGGATATAGTTCCACTCGGGTGCGACTTCGCGAAGCCGTCCCATCGGATCGACCGTTGCCACTTCGCGAAGCCGGTTGAAGCGGGCGCGCGTGTGGTGGAAATCGGGAATCGTCTCGTGCAGCCGGGGACCATCGATGCTCGCGGTCAGTTTCTGGAAATCCCCGAAAGCACTCGCCGCCTCGAAGGCCTGGCGGGGGGTTTCGATGATGTCATAGGTTCGCGCCCCCTCGATGAACAAGTAGCACCGCCAAAGCCGCCCTTCGGCATCCCGGACAAAGGGTTTGCCGCTTCGAGCCGGAATGAGCCGCAGCGCGCGTCTGGTGGAATCCACAACCCCGTCCGCCTCAAGCCGGGCCGCCGCCGCCGCGGTGACGCGCGCGATGTTGTCCATGAGTTCCTCCGCGCGTTGAAAAATTCGTTCATTGACCCGTTGGAAGATATACCGGATGCGGGTTCCCGCCTGGCTGAAGGCGGCGACGAACGTATCGTTGATATGACCGCTACCATGGGGGCGGTATTCCAGATACGAGCCGGAAATCTCAAATTGCCGGGCAACGGCGCGGAGGCGGTTGGAGTTCATGTTTCACACGCAATCAAACCAGACCCGCATCTTGAAGCAAAGGATAAATATATTGCAAATAGAAAGGCCGCCGTCCTACGGTATTGCCGATGCCCCGAAAACCCACTCTGCATTCCCGCAGGGCCCGAGAGGAGCTCATCGCGCTCTCAAAGGCCCACCCGGCCGACAAACCCATTCCCGCTTTGGGAGTATTGGGCGGACGCCTGGACGTCCACGCCGCGACCGTGTTTCGCATTCTGCGCGACCTGGTGGCCGAGGGGTATTTCTGGCAGAGCCCGACCGGTCGATTTTTTACGGCGGCCGCCCGGCGCGGGCAGATCAAGGGGGCTCCGTTGTGCTTCATTGGGCGGGAAGTCTGGCAATGGAGCCGGCTTTACCAGGAAGTCCTCGAAGGGGTCTCCGAAGTTTGTGCGGCGAACCAAAGTCCGCTTGTCGTGCTGACCGCCCGCACGCTTCTGCGCCAGGCCTCCCCTGCCGAGCCTCCACAATTTGCCGGGTCCCGAACCCAGTCCAGGGAACTTTCGAGGCTGCTCCCGATGGTCCCCAAGGGATGTGCCGGAGTCATTCTTGATCATCTGTGGGCCGAGCCGGTGCTCCGCCGGGCCAGTTGGCCGGGAGGGCAGCGCCTTCAGCTCTTCCGAAATGGAATCGATGGGTGTCCGGGTGTCAGCCCCGATCTCGCCGGGGCGGCCTCCATGGTTTCCGGGTATATCCGGAGGAACGGTTTCCGCCGGGTGCTGCTCGTCGTCCCGTTCCGCGGCGATCCGGCCCTGGATGCCGCAGTCGGGGTCTTCAGAAAATCTCTCTCCGCGTTTCAGGCGACCGAACTGTTCTATCCCGAATCAGCGAAAAGCCTCCCGAAACTTCAAAAGGCACTTTTCCATGCCGATCTCGTCCTTTGCCCGGAGGACAATGTCGCCCTCGCCCTCGCCGAACTTGCCGGAAAAAACACGCGCTTTCTTGGGACCCAGGGAACCGGAGTTCTCCACACGCCCCATGCCCGCCTGCGCTACGACTTCCGCCGCCTCGGGCGCTCCGCTGCGGCACATATTATCCAGGGCACGCCCCTGCCGGACTTCCATCCCCTGCTGATCGAACGAAGTGGAATATCATAGGGCAGACTCCGAATTTGAAGCGGATATCTCACCCGGGGAATGCGAAGCGGGCTTCAAGCGAAGTGTGTGAATCCTCCATTGATCGACCCGAGGTCACAAGAAAGTTTGAGTTCCCGCACAAATCCTCTTGCAAACCCTGGATTTTGCCTCAATATCTCCGGCTCTACAAAAAAGATATGGCAACGCAAGCAACACATACCACCGCCGTTCGTCTTCATGAGAAAGACACCGGCAGCGCCGACGTGCAGGTCGCACGCCTCACCGAGCGCATCAATCACCTCACCGAGCATCTCAAGATCAACGCCAAGGATCATTCCTCCCGCCGCGGTCTTCTGCAAATGGTGGCCCGCCGCCGCAGTCTTCTGGATTATCTCAAGATCACTGCCACCGAGCGTTATCAGGCCCTCCTGGAGCGCTTGAAGCTGCGCCGCTGACGCGTTCCCGCCGCTGCATTCCCGCCGCCACCCCGTTGTCAAAACGGAGATCCGGTGTTGGGGAGTTCCGGCACCATCCCTCTCACGAGAAATCCCATTCGGGGTTTCCCCACAGAATGTCCCCTCGCAATTCCTCCGCATGCGCCCCGGTTCGCCGGGGTTGTGGCGGAATTTTGTGCGGGGACATCATCCAACAAACCCAGTCCGGCACCGTGTGCGGCGCATTCCCGCCTTGGGCCTAGGTTTCAGCCCCGATTTTCCCCGGGGTTGAAACCTACGACCAGGGCCGCGCCCCACCGTCCGGCAACACACAAGAAAGAAAATACCATGCAACATCAAGTCACGGCCCGTGTCGGGTCCGGAGATATCCTCATCGAAACAGGCAAAATGGGACGGCTCGCCGACGGTGCCGTCACCGTGCGCCTCGCGGACACCATCATGTTTGTCTCCGCCGTTTCGGCCACCAAAATCAAAGACGGACAGGATTTCTTTCCGCTCACCGTCGATTACCGCGAAAAGGCCGCCGCAGTCGGCAAGTTTCCCGGCGGATACTTCAAGCGCGAGGGCCGTCCCTCGGAAAAAGAAATCCTCACCGCGCGCATGACCGACCGTCCGCTGCGTCCGCTGTTCCCGAAGGGTTACTTCTACGACACCCAGATCATCAGCATCCTGCTCAGCGGCGACGGCGTGAATGACCCCGATATCCTGAGCATCAACGGCGCATCCGCCGCTTTGAGCATCTCCGACGTTCCTTTCGCGGGCCCCATTGGTGCCGTGCGCGTGGGCCGCGTCGGGGGGGAATTCATCCTCAACCCCACGCACGACCAGCGCGCGGACAGCGATCTCGACCTCGTCTATGTGGGAACCCGCAACGACGTGATCATGATCGAAGGTTCCGCTCTCGAACTGCCCGAGGAGGATTTCATCAAATCTCTTGAGTTCGCCCAGACCGGTGCGCTCAAACTCATCGAAGCTCAGGACCAGCTCGTCGCCCTTGCGGGAAAACCCAAGCGCCAGGCGGATCTGCTCGAGGTGAACCAGGAAATGCTCGAAGTGGCCTACCAGGTCGCCGGCGACCGCATCGAGGCCGCCCTCTATACATCCGGAAAAGTGGCCCGCCACAAGGCCGTGGAAGCACTGCGCGAGGAAGTTCGCGCCGCCATCCTCGCCAAATTCCCCGAGGCCGGAGCCTTCGAGATCTCGCAGGCGTTCGATTACCTGCAGAAAAAAGCGTTCCGCGTGAGCATCCTCGACCGCAAACAGCGGTGCGACGGACGCGGGCTCGGCGAAATCCGCCAGCTTTCCGCCGAGGTCGGCGTGCTGCCCCGTTCGCACGGGTCGGCGCTGTTCGCCCGCGGTGAGACGCAGGCACTCGCACTGGCCACCCTCGCGCCTTCCGATGAGTCGCAGATGATCGACGCCTACGGCGGCGGTGAGGACACCAAACGATTCATCCTCCACTACAACTTCCCTCCGTTCAGCGTGGGTGAGACCGGGCGGTTCGGCGGACAAAACCGCCGCGAGATCGGACACGGCGCGCTCGCGGAGCGCTCCATCCTGGCGGTGATTCCCGATGTCGAGAAATTCCCGTACGCCATCCGAGTAAGCAGTGAAGTGATGGAGTCCAACGGCTCCACCTCCATGGCCTCCGTGTGCTCGGGCGTGCTGGCCCTCATGGATGCCGGTGTGCCGATCACGAAGCCCGTGGCCGGCATCTCGGTCGGACTCGTCACCGAGTTCGCTCCCGACGGCAGCCTCACCCGCTACAGCACGCTGGCCGACATCATCGGCAGCGAGGATCACTTCGGCGACATGGATTTCAAACTCTGCGGCACCGCCGACGGAGTCACCGGATTCCAGCTCGACCTCAAGCTGGCCGGCGTGAGCCACGCGATCATGGCCCAGGCCGTCCGCGAAGCCCGCGCGACCCGCATGATTGTGCTGGACGCCATGACCCAGGCGCTCGCCGCTCCCCGCACCCAGCTCAGCCCTTACGCGCCTCAGATCGAGACCATCCGGATCAACCCCGACAAGATCGGCCTCATCATCGGACCCGGTGGCAAGACCATCAAGGGCATCGTGGCCGAGACCGGTGCCGAGATCAACATCGAGGACGACGGACGCATCAACATCTACTCCAGCAATGGCGAGGCCATGGCCCGCGCCAAGGAGATCATCATGGGCATGACCAAGGAGATCACCGTGGGCGACCTCTACCAGGGCCGCGTGGTGTCCACCAAGGAGTTCGGCGCCTTCATCGAAGTGCTGCCGGGCAAGGACGGACTCTGCCACATCTCCGAACTCGCCGATTTCCGGGTCAACAAGACCGAGGATGTCGTGAAGGTCGGCGATTCCGTGTGGGTGAAGTGCGTCGGGGTCGATGAAAAAGGCCGCGTGAAACTCAGCCGCAAAGCCGCCATGAAGGAGCGCGGCGAATCCATGAAGGAAGAAGAGAACGCGGGCTGAACCGCCGCGTCCCATTTCCCAACCCAACCTTCGGGGGCGGGTCCGCAGCGATGCGGGCCCGCCCCCGCTTTTTGTGTTTGACGCGACGCGGCGCCGGGGAGTGCTCCAATCGTTAGGATTGGCGGATCCCTGCGCTCCCGCGCAGAGCTACGAAGCCGCCTGTAGCCCGCTCCGGGAGGAGCGGGATCGCGCACCGCACAATCCCCCCATTTTTCCATTTCCTCCAGAGGATCGTAAGGATTCGGGGGGAACGACATCCGCCCGGATGGCGCGCATTCTTTCTGGATGTGTCGGACGCCATCGGGCGCGAAATGTCGGCGCACGGCGATGCCATGGAGCGGGCCGGTGCGCTGGAGATCATTGACCGGGTGCTCATTTCCCGACCGATCCCCCGCCGCAGCCGAAAAGTCTGCGGTCCTGGATGATGGTGGCGACTTCGGGCGGGACCATGGTTTTCCACGATGCATCGCCTTTGCGGATGAGGGCCAGCACCTCGGGCGAGCGGATGGGCAGATAAGTGGGCTGATAGTCTTCGATCGCCTCAATGAACCGGTTTTCCAGAAGATGGGTGTAAAGGTGGGCAAGATGTGGCGCGACTTTGAAATTGCTCGCAGTGACAAGCTCCCCGCCGGGCATGAGCCGGGGGTACGCATAGAGTTTTACCCCGTGTTTGAAGAGCCGTCCGAGTCCCTCGAGGATGCCGCCCTCGAGGTCGGCGTAGAACTTTTCCTCGAAAATCTCGTGCATGCCCGGGATTCCCAGCGGCAAACCGATCATTTTGTCGGTGTAAATCGAGAGGTAATGCAGGAGACGGTGAAATTCCCCGTAATTGGAAATGAGCACGGTGCGCCCGAGTGCCCCAAGCATGTCCACCCGGTCGAGAAAATCCCGCAGGTCGAGTTGCCCCGTGTGGAGCAGGTTTTTCATCGTGATCTCCATAAGGATCTCCGGCTCGGCGCCCCGGACCGATTCTTCGCGTTCAAACATCCGCCGGGCACAGTCCAGCATGTCGTTGGTGACCAGAGTGACGGGCCGGAAACTGCCGCGCTCGACAAGAAGCGGTTTTTTGTAGAACGCGTCGGCGGCCTGCACGACCTCGCCGCCCGACCGGAACAGGGTCGCCTTGGTGAGCCCCTGCACGACGAGTTGCAGGCTCATGATCCGGTTGTCGATCCCGGGAAACGCGGGTCCGGAGAAGCGGATCATGTCCACCGCAATGCGGCCCGGAAGGATGTCGTCCAGCAACGAGCCGATGAGCCTCTCGGGGTTGTCCATGTGATGGCGGGCACCATGGACCAGATTCACCCCTACGAAGCCCAACGCTTCCTGTTGCTGGATGTTTTCAGCGTCCAACATGCGGATATGCAAAATAATCTCGCTGAAGGGTGCTCGCGGGGCGTGCTGGAAACGGATTCCCATCCAGCCGTGCGACTCGTCGTGGCGGCGGAAACTCCGGGCCGCCACCGTGTCGGCAAACACAAAAAAGCAGTGCTCCGCACCGAGCGAAGTATCCAAACGCTCTACCAGCAGTTCCATCTCGTGGTCGAGCATGGTTGCGAGCCGGACACGGCTCACGTAGCGTCCGCAGGCGCCATAGATCGCGTCGCTGAAGGTCATGTCATAGGCCGAGATGGTCTTGGCGATCGTGCCGGCGGCACCTCCGGCGGCGAAAAACCGGCGGGCGACCTCCTGGCCGGCACCGATCTCGGCGAAGGTCCCGTAGAACACCGGGTCCATGTTGATTTCAAATGCTTTGCTCCCTGTCCGCGTGTCGATTCCCTGTGGCATCCCCGGAAATTACCATAGGTGCGCCCCCAGGGGAAGCAGGCTGTCGCTTTTTGATCGTGCAATCGACGCCCGGGCACTCTACCTATCCCGGCATGCACCATTCCCCGCGACACCCGAAGGCCGCCTATCTCCTTTCAAAAGAGGTATGGGAGGTGATTTATCCAGACTGGTTGCAGCGGGAGATCTCCTCGATCGTGGATATTACGCCGGGAATTATCGGGTCGGACTGCTGGCGGGATCACACCACCGCACTCGCGAGCGTCGAAGTGCTCTTCTCGGGCTGGGGTATGGTGCCGCTGGACCGGGAGTTTCTTGAGGCCACGCCTTCGTTGCGGGTGGTCTTGTACGGCGCGGGATCGGTGCGGGGCTTTTATACCGACGAAGCACGCCAACGCGGTGTTCGCATTTGCAGCGCCTGGCAGGCCAACGCCGTTCCCGTCGCCGAATTCTCTTATGCAACCATTCTGCTCAGTCTCAAACGGGTGTGGCGCGTGGCGGAAACCGCGAAGCAGACCCGGAGCTTCCGGCAACCCCTCCGCCTGCCTGGCGCCTTCCGCACCAAAGTAGGGATGGTCTCAATGGGTGCCATTGGGCGGCGGGTGGCGAATTGGCTTAAAAACCACGATTTGGAAGTGATGGCCTACGACCCCTACGTGGATGAAGCCACTTTGCGTTCGCTGGGGGTCCGGCGGGCCTCTCTGGAAGAAATTTTTGCCACCTGCCAGGTGGTGAGCCTCCATACGCCCAACCTGGAAGAAACCGCCGGGCTCATCACGGGCGATTTGATCCGCTCCATGCCCGACGGGGCCACGCTCATCAATACCGCCCGGGGAGCCGTAATCCGGGAGGACGAAATGATCGATGTGCTCCGGGATCGCCCGGACCTCACGGCCATGTTGGATGTCACCCATCCGGAGCCGCCCCCTCAGGATTCGCCGTTATGGGATCTGTCGAACGTGATTCTCACCCCTCACATCGCCGGAAGCATCGATGGCGAGTGCGCCCGGATGGGGGAATACATGCTGGATGAACTCCGCCGATATCTGGCGGGCGAACCACTGAAATTTGAAGTTACGCCCGACCTGTTTCTCCGGATGGCATAATTTTTGGAAAAAATAGATTGCCAAGCCCTGTTTGCTGTCTATTGTGTGCCACGAACTCGCCCGCTCTTCCCGGCTGGGCGAAAGAAATCCACATGTTTCGTGGTCTGCGGTCCTCCAGAACTGCCCATGGAACCAACCTCCAGTTACGCTAAAATTTACTGATATGGGAAAAATTAATGTTTTTTGCTGCGCGGTGATCCTCGCCGCAGTCCCGACTCTCCCGGCACAGACGGCCACCCGTGGATCCGCTTCAATCTCCCTGAATGACGGTCCCAGAATCATCCTTCGGTCCAGTTCCGGGCAGGTAAAAGTGAGCAATCCCCAGAAGGCCGCCACCGTTCAGGTCTATCCCAGAGGCAACGAAGTCCGGGTCCGCCTGGCCGGCTCAGCCAGCACCGTGCGCTACGATTCCCGCATGATCGCCGCCGCCGAGATCGCCGAGAAAAGTGCCCGCAGCCATTCCGTCCGGTCCTGCTGGCGTTACGTGAAAAAAGCACTGGTTGAAGCCGATCTGGTCGATTCCTACCCCAAGACCGCGTATGCCAAAGAAGCCGCCCGGGAGCTGGTGCGCGACTATGGATTCACCTCGATCCCTGTTAAAGATCCGTTCAAGGCCCCGGTCGGTTCGATTCTGGTCTATGGCGGACGGGGTGCCGGTCATGTGGAGTTCCGCACCGAGGACGGGTTTGTCAGCGATTTTGCATCCGCCAATCCTTCTCATCGCCCGCTTATCGGTGTGCTGGTGAAACGCCGCGGCGAGGGTTGATTCCCGTTGGGTTCATACCCCGAAGCTTGCTTCGGCTCTCCTACATCTCTGGAGATGCGGTCCACGCCTGCCCTGTTTTTCTCAAGCCGGTCAGGACTGGAGTCCGACCCGAATGGCCCTAAGTTAATGCCGATTTGGGATACTGCCCCTACAGGGCAGTGTCTCATTTTATCCAAGACCCAGGGCGGCACTGACGCTTGCTGGGCTGTGGGATGTAGCCCCTTTGGGGCTTTAACTTAGTGCCATTCGAGTCTGACCCTCCAGGCTCCTCGACAATGATTGGGCTTGGGTCCAAAATGAGAATTGCTGATGAAAAAAGCGTTTCACTGGCCGTGGAACTGGATTATTGTGCGGTGGATGAAAACCAAAGTCCTCCGTGTGTTGCTGTCTGGCGTGGCGTTGATGATGTCGGGGTGCGCCTCCGAAAAGGAGGCGGTGCTGGAGGCCGGGCGCGAATATGTCGTGAAAGTCGAGAGCACGCCGTTTTACAAATACGGACCCCAACAGCCCGGCGGGCCCGATCTGCAGCTCGTCCGGGGCCGGTATGTGACGATGATCAAACGCGGCTTTGGATTCAGTCAGGTGCGGATCGACGAAGGCACGGACGGCTATATGGCGACGGACGAGATCGAGCCTGCTCCGGAGGGTCCGCGCGACGCGGGCGGCGTCCTATTCACGGAAACCGGCGACGCGGGATCTTCCGGGCTGGATCTCTCCAATCCCGCAATTGTCTCCCACACCATCGGAGACGAAGAAATGCTTCCCCCGATGCCGGTGACAGAACTCCCCACGGGCGGCTCTTCCGGTGTCCCGGCCCCCGCCACCGATCTTGACAAACCCCTGGTGCTTCCGGATTTCCGGTTTTGACCCGCCGCCGCTCCCCGCTCCACCATGAAAACACCGGCCTCCCTGCTTTGCGCACTTGCCATGAATGGTTCACTCCTGCCCCTGCCCGGTGCTGCGGAAACTCCGTCCAACCCCGCCGATTCCTGGAATCAATTCTCGGTGGCCATGATCCGCGAGGTCGCCCGTGGCGGAGGGGATTTCTTTTTCTCGCCGTTCAGCATCCACTCCGCGCTGTCTCTCGCCGCCGCAGGAGCGCAGGGCGCCACACAGACCGAATTGAACCGCGTGCTGGGATTCACGGGGGTCCCGGGATTGGCCGCTTCGGGCGCTGCGGGACGCCAGATCGTTGAGTCCGCCGAATCCGCCGGCATGACCTTCCGCACCAGCAACGCCCTGTGGCGTCAGCAGGGGTTGCCATTGTTGCCCGCCTATGTCGCTCTGGTGCGCGATCATTTCGCCGCCTCACTGGAGGAATGCGATTTCGCCACCGCCACCGAACCCGCCCGGACGCGGATCAATGCCGCCATCTCCAAGGATACCAACGGGAAAATCCCGGAACTCCTGCAGCAGGGCGATCTCCGCAACGACACGCGGTTGGTTCTCACCAATGCCGTGTATTTTCTCGCCGATTGGGAGACCATGTTTCCGACCGGTGGAACGACCGATGCCGATTTTCATCAGGCCGACGGCGCCATAAAGCGCGTCCCCTTCATGGCGCGCACCGGGCGCATGGGCTATGCCGCCACACCCGAGGGCGCATGGCTGGAACTGCCGTACAAGGGCGGGGCATTTTCGGCCCTCTTTTTCCTGCCCGGCGATGGGAAACCTCTGGATGGCGTGCTGGACTCCTTTGCCCCCGCGATGATCCCCCGTGTTTTCCCATACAGAGAGGTCTCGGTCCGTCTGCCGAAGTTTGAACGGCGGCAGAGAATGGAACTTCGTAAAATTCTCACCGCCCTGGGCATGGGCGGCGCATTTACCGATGGAGCGGATTTCTCGGGCATCACGGGCGGCAAAGATCTCGCCATCGATGCGGTGGTCCACGAAGCCTTTGTGCGGGTCGATGAAAAGGGCACCGAGGCCGCTGCGGCAACGGGGCTTGTGATGCGGACAACCTCCATCAACCCCAATCCGCCGGTGGAATTTCACGCGGATCGCCCGTTCTTTTTCCTGATCAGGGAACGAACATCCGGCGCCATTCTTTTTGCCGGACGCATCGCCGGATTCTGATGCGGCCCGAGTTGCTCTCACCGGCGGGCGACTGGGATTGTCTCCGTGCCGCCGTGGCCAATGGCGCCGATGCGGTGTATTTCGGCCTCCCGCGTTTCAACGCGCGGTTGCGGGCCGATAATTTCCGGGAAGACGAACTCCCGGAGATCATGCGTTTCCTGCACCGGCACGGGGTGAAAGGTTACGTGGCCTTCAACACGCTGGTGTTCACCGGCGAACTCCCCGAAGCGCGGGTCTATCTCCACGCTCTTCAGGATGCCGGGGTGGATGCGATCATCGTGCAGGATCCCGGTCTGGCCCGCCTCGCCAAACGCCACACCCCGGGGCTCGCCCTGCACGCCTCCACGCAGATGACCATCACGTCGCCCGAGGGCGCGCGCTTTGTGGCCCCGCTTGGGTTGGATCGCATCGTGCTGGCCCGCGAGCTTTCCCTGCGCGAGATCGGGCACTTCAAGCCGGGCGACACGCCGCCGCTCGAGGTGTTTGTCCATGGCGCGCTCTGCGTGGCCTACTCCGGACAATGTCTCACCAGCGAAGCACTCGGACAGCGAAGCGCCAACCGCGGCGAATGCGCCCAGGCCTGCCGGATGCCTTACGACCTGATCGTGGACGGTGCGCATCGCGATCTCGGGGACCGGCGCTATTTGCTTTCCCCGCAGGATCTCGCCGCAGTCGCGGAAATCCCCGCCCTCATCGCCCATGGCGTGGTGGGCTTCAAGATCGAAGGCCGCCTCAAATCCCCGGAGTATGTCGCCGCTGTCACCCGCGTTTATCGCCGGGCGATCGATACCGCCCTGGAAAATCAACCCGTCCATCTCGCGCCGGAAGCGCGGTACGCGCTGGAAATGACCTTTTCACGCGGATTTTTCACCGGCTGGCTGCATGGGGTGAACCACCAACATCTCGTCGGGGCGCGGTTCGGGAAAAAGCGCGGGCCTTTTGCGGGGCGCGTTCTGCGCGTGGGATCGGATCATGTCGAGATCCGACCGGAAATCCCGCTGGCACCGGGCGATGGCGTGGTGTTCGACACCGGCGGCGATACCAACGAGGAACAGGGCGGACGCCTCTTTTCCGTGCGGGGCGGACGCCTCGGATTTGCCAGGGAACATCTTGATTTTTCCCGAATCCGCCCGGGCGATCGTGTCTGGAAAACCAGCGATCCCGTGTTGGACAAGGAACTGCGCCGCACATTTTCCGGACGCCTCGAACCGCGCCGCCAACCTGTCCGCGTCACGGTGCGGGGGCGGGCGGGCGGGTCCATGCAGATCACGATGGAATGCGCTGGCCGCGTGGAAACCATGGAGTCGGCCATGCCGTTGGAAACCGCCCGCACCGCGCCCCTGCACGAAGCCCGCCTGCGGGAGCACATCGACCGCTTCGGCGACGCCCCATTTTTTCTGGAATCCCTCGACAACCGCCTCGAGAGCCCGGTCCTGCTGCCCCTGGGGGAGATCAATCGCATGCGGAGAGAACTCGCGGTCCGCTTGGAATCGGCGGCGGGTCCCCGCGCTCCCGCGCGGGGCTGCGAAGCAGCCTGTAGCCCGCTCCGGGAGGAGCGGGATCGCCCCCCGCGAAATCCTCCCGATCCCGCTCCAACAGCCCCGGTTCTTTCGGTGCTGTGCCGCTCGATGGAGCAGGTGCGCGCGACGTTGGATGCCGGGGAGCACCGCGTGCTGGTGGATTTCGAGGATGTCCGCCGCTGCCGCGATGCCGTGTCCATGGTCCGGGAAGTCCCCGGCGCCCGCGTTCTGCTGGCCACTCCGCGCATCCAGAAATCCGGGGAGGCGGGTTTCTTCCGCCTCATCGAAAATGCCGCGCCCGACGGTGTCCTGTTGCGCAACCTCGGCGCGATCGGTCATTTCCGCGAATGGTCCGGCGAGAAGTGCGGGGATTTTTCCCTCAACATCGCCAATCCGCTTTCCGCGCAGTTTCTCATGGAAAGCGGTCTGGACCGGCTCACGATTTCGTATGATTTGGACATCGCCCAAGTGCTGGAGCTGCTGCGCGCCGCGCCGCCCGCATGGTTCGAGCTCACAATCCATCAGCACATCCCGATGTTTCACATGGAGCATTGCGTGTTCGCGGCCTTTCTCTCCGGCGGCAAGGATCACACCGATTGCGGGCGTCCCTGCGACCGGCACCGGGTGCATCTGCGCGATCGCACCGGAGTGGAGCATCCGTTGCGGGCGGATGTGGGCTGCCGCAACACGCTCTTCAACGCCGTGGCACAGACCGGGGCGGCGTTTTATCCGGACCTGCACGCGGCGGGACTCCGGCATTTCCGGGTGGAGTTGCTGGAAGAAGATGCGGCCGGAACGGCGGGCATTCTCGCCTCTTATCGCGGACTTCTGGATGGGCGCGAAGAGGGAGCACCCCTCTGGCGCAAACTCCGGGCGCGCACCCAACTCGGCGTGACCCGGGGAACCCTCAGACCCGCCGCAGGTTGAAACGATGCCTGACGATGGCGGTTGCCGTGAAGGCGAGTTCCAGCGTCACGAGGCCGAGCACCACAGGGAAGCCGCCCGTGCCGAATCCATAGCTGTGCAGTCCGGCTCCGAGAACGAAATTGACGCCATACCAGGCCATCACGACCGCGAGAAATCCAACCACAGAACCCACGGCCAGACCGAACGCCCCCCAATAGCCGGCGACGCGTCCGTGGAGCAGAAAGATGTAGCAGAGGAAAGCGATGAGCGCCCAGGTCTCCTTGGGATCCCAGTCCCAGAACCGGCCCCACGAATAGTTGGCCCACACTCCGCCAAGGATCGTGCCGATGCCCAGCAGCAGCACACCGATTTGCAGACAGCGGTAGAGATATGTATGCAGTGCGCCGGAAGGTTTGCGTCCGGCGATCGCACCGCCCAGAATCCCATGCGCCACCCCGAACGCCAGCAGGAAGGCCGCATAACTGAGGGTGATGGTGAGCACGTGGGTCGTGAGCCAGAAATTGTCGCGCAACACCGGCACCAGCGGATGAATGCCGCTGTCGAGCACGGTGGGTTGCGAATCGGCCAGGATCAACGAGAGCACGGCCAGCGGAGTGGCCGAGAGGAGAAAAATCCGGGACCGGTAAATGGCTTCGAAGACCAGTGCAAAGAGCACGGTGCCAAACGCCACCCAGATCAGGGATTCGTACATGTTGGTCACGGGTGCCCGCCCGGAAATGAGTCCGCGACACACAAAGCCGAATCCCTGCAACACAAACCCTCCGCCGGCAAAAATCCAGCCCAGCTTATACCCCGCATTTCTTGCCCAGAGAGATGTCGTCAGCAACACGATGCCCGCCAGCGCGTAGCAGATCCATGCGAGCCGGAACGGGTGCAGACCGTAATAAAAATGCTCCAGTTTCAGCAGCTTCTCCGGCGGATACAGCTCCGGGGCGAGCGTGGCGAGCGCCTGCGCGAAGTCCGCCGCCGCCACATCAAAGGCCGCCCTGTCCTCGCTGCGATAGGAGGATTGGAGGGTGTCGAAGGCCGCCCGGACCGCCTCCCCTTTTTCTCCGGGAAAAAATTGGGCGGCCTGCGTGGCCGACAACCAGCGCGAACCCCCGCCCTGCGGGTTGGGCACGAAGGCGAAGTGCGAACCGTCCCGGATCGCATCGAGATGGGCGAGCCGTTTGGTGACCGCAACGGCTTCCTGCTGAAGCCGCGGGAGCCTGGCGTTGGGGGCCTCCCGGCGCGAGACCTGGGCCTTTGCGATGAGGTCACGGAAGGCCGGATTTTCCACAATGGCGCGGTGCGCGAACCGCTTCTTCGCCGGATCCAAACCCATCGCCTCCACGAGCGGGCGGTAGTTCACCAGGATCAGCGGCTCATCGGCCCAGAGATCGGGGGTGAGCCACAGTGCCAGCACGGACTGCTGTGCATTCCAGTGCCCCGCTTCGACCCCGGCCTGCCGGAGGGGAGTGTAGGACACCCGGCCGGAGAGCGTCTGCAAGGTCTCCGTCGTGAAGGTCGAGAATGGCTTTTTCCGGCCGCCTTCCTGCACCGGCACGGTCTCCAGAGCCGCAGTATCCCATCCGGGGCGCGCCTGCGCGGGAGCGGAAAGCAGGCAGAGCAGGACAAAGGCGGGGATCGGAAGTCTCATGGCGTGGCGGGACGTTTTGGTTTGAAATAAAAAAGCAGGGCAATGCCCGCGGAGATCATGAGCGATCCGATCCATTTGAAGAGCCAGCCGGGATCGTATAGCACCTGCAGCGTGGTCTCGTCGAGGTTGTCGGGGTTCCACGATGCCTGCGAAAATTTATAGTTCACCCCGGTCAGGACGCGCCAAAACCCGCCGGGATAGCTCGCGGGATGGTTCATTCTGCTGATGCCCTGTTTCTCCGTGCCGGTTTTCAAATCCTTGAAGAGCAGGGTGCTCACAAAGTTGGAAGGCGAGTCGGTGCCTTCATCGCGGGGAACCTGAAAATCCAGCAGCTCAATGCTGAACGGTACCGGCTGTGTGCGCAGTCCGAACCCGATGGGAATGATCTCCGGGCCAAGCATCAGCTCCTCGGAACGGCCCGAGCGGATCCATTTCGGCAAACCTGATTCCCCGCTTTTTCCGAGCAGCCGGACCCGGATGCCCGGCACGCCGCTTTCGTCCGTGGCCTTGCCCTGCGGATCCGGGCCGGGAACGATTTCCGCGCCAAGCACGGCCTTTGGCATCACTGCCACGACACGCGCGCGCCAGTCGGCCCATCCTGTCCGGATGATTTCATCGGGCATCGCGACGCCTTCGCCCGCCACTTCGCCCTTGCGGAGAAGGCGGTAGCGCACTCCGCCCGCGGGATCGGGCGCGATCTGAAGCACCGGGCGGGCTTCGGGCGACCTCTCGCCGCTCACCCGCACCAGCGCGGCCGGGTTCCGCATCTCGGCGGAGGCCGACGCAGGCACGCCGTTTTGCATGACGAAATCCGGCCAGAACCCATCCACCCGCACCGTGAGATCCCCGACGGCAAAACTTTGCCCCGCCTCGCCCGTCAACAGGACGGGGGCGGCGGCTTCGTGGGCGAGGGCAAACTTTCCGGGCTCGCTTCCCGGAACGAGAACGAGGGCAAGCTGGGAAGGAGGCCCGCTGTGGGAATGCATCACGGGCTGGCCGGGGTTGTTTGCAAAAAGCACGAGGGTTTCGTCGATCCCGATTTTTTTCACCGGAGGGGGTGTCGGATCCAGCGTCGCCAGCATTTCAATACGGGCGAGTCCAAAGAAATCGCGCACCGCCACACGCGCATCGCCCAGAGCGAGCGGAACCGGAATTGCCTGGCCCATCATGGCACTCTCAAATTCCAAACGCACCCCGGGAGCCGCGTCCGGCGCATCGGAGACAAGGAGCACCGGTTGTTCCAACACATTTTCCGAATACCCATCCACAATCAGTCGGGTGCCGGTGTCGGGCAGGGGCAGTTTGCGCGGACGGGCTTCCGTGGGACGCCGCGTCTCGACCGGCAGAGGCAGGGTGTAAATCGCGCCATCTCTGGGGCTGTCCACCTGAAGGATCGTCTGGTTCATCACGAGGCGGCGGGCGGGTGGTCCGCCTTTGGCGAGGGTGAGATGGGCTTCGTAGCCTGTTTTCATGCCCACCATGGCGCCGAGGAGGAGTGTGATGATGCCGGCATGGGTGACGACGAACCCGAGATGCTTTTTCTGCCAGGGCCACCGGCTCAGGGCGGCGGAGGCGAGATTCACACAGAGCACCGCGAGCCAGAGGAGGAACCACGGCGCCCGGTAGATGAAATCCTGCGCGACTCGCGTATTCAATTTGGATTCCGCAAAGGTCGCCACCGCGCAGGCCACCGCGATGGTAGCGAGCAGGACCAAAGCGAACCGCAGTGAGCCCAGCGCATGGATGGTGCGCCAGAATAGGGAGGTTTGCTGGCGTTGCCGGATCCTCCGGCGGCGATCGGCGTCATTCATCGGGGGGCAATTGTTTGCGAACGTGGGTCGCCAGAGGGTGGCGCAGGCGTCCCGCCTGCAAGTCCGAAGGGCCGGGCGTCCCGCCCGCTTGTCTCTTCCGGAGGGTCGGCGTCCCCGCCTGACCTATTCTTAAGCCGGACAGAACGGAAGTCTGACCCGAATGGCACTAAGTTAAGCCCCAAAGGGGCTACATCCCACAGCCCAGGGCAAGTGCCAGCGCCGCCCTGGGTCTCGGGTAAAATGAGACACTGCCCTGTAGGGGGAGTATCCCAAATCGGCCTTAACTTAGCACCATTCGCATTCGAGTCTGACCCTCCATCAAAAAGATTCACATCACCGCACTTTGTTGCCGCCACCCCATCCTCCTCCTCGTCGTGCAACAGCGCCTCCCCATGGCGCACGGCCCGCCACGTGACCGTGACGCTCGACACCAGCATGATCAATGCCGCCGCGACAGGGTGCAGGTGGCCCGTCGCCGCCAAGGCGATGCCGATCATGTTGTAAGCCGCCGCAAAAAGCAGGTTGCCGCGAATGGCGCACCGCACGCTCCGGCAGACGGTGACGGAATGCGCGATGGAGGAAAGATCGTGCCCGAAGAGCTGTCCGTGCGCAGATTCCTGTGCGAGCACCGCTCCCGAAGCCAGCGCGAGGCTGGCGTGGGCGTCGGCCATGGCGGGTGCGTCATTGATCCCGTCGCCGACGAACAGCACCCGGTGTCCGGCCGCTTGCATTTCCCGCACGAGCCGGGCCTTGTCCTCCGGGGTGAGCCCGGCGTGGCGGTTCTCCGGAGGCAGCAGGGGGAGGTCCGCAGCGCGGTCACCGGTCATGATGTGACACGCGATGCCGGCCTGGGAAAGATCGGCGAGGGCGGCTTCGGCGGTATCCCGGAAACGTTCCCGCAGCAGGGCGAGTCCGGCCGGGCGATCCCCGAGGCTGATCCAGATTTCGTGGGAAAACTTCGCGCCCTGCATCGCCGTCGTGCGCAGGGCGGACGCGGCATTTTCGTCGCCGGGCCGCAGGATGGAGGCATTGCCGATGGTGAGGGTGTGTGTCTCTCCGGATTTCATCTCCCGAACCACGGCCCGAACACCGGAGCCGGGGAGGATGTGGAGATCGTCCACTGCGAACGCGGAAGGGTCGGACGCCGGGCACATGCCGTGAAAGGCGCGCGCCACGGGATGTTTGGAGTGATGCTCGACGGCAGCGATCCACTGTTGGAGACGGGTCCGGTCGTCCGGGTTTGCGGCCACGAAATCCACCAGGCCGAGTTCCTCCTCGCTGAGTGTCCCGGTTTTGTCGAACACGACCGTATCGATCCCGGCGAGGCGTTCGACGAGCTCGCCGGTGCGGGCGACGATTCCGCAGCGGGCCATGGCGCCGAGGGCACTCCAGATGCCGATCGGCGTGGCCAACCCCATGGCGCACGGGCAGGCAACGAGCAGCACCGCCAGCGCGTTGAACGAACCCGCGAGCCAGTGGTCCTTCACCGTCCAGAAGACAAAAGTGAGCAACGCCGCGACCACCACCAGCGGGAGAAACCACGCGACCAAACGGTCGGCTTCCCGCTGGAGTTCGCCCGGCTTGGCCCGGGCCTCACGCACCGCCGCCAGCAATTGATCCAACACCCGCCCCGTGCCGGGGGTAGTCGTTTCAAGAGTCAGCGCCCGGTCCAGCACATGACTGCCCGCAAGCACGGTGTCACCCACGCGTTTGACCACCGGGAACGGCTCGCCCGTAAGCGCCGCCTCCCGCACAAAGGCGCATCCTTCCAGCACCCGGGCATCCACGGGCACCCCTTCGCCGGGCCGCACAAGGACCCGGTCGCCGGTGGCGATTTCCTCCACCGGAACCGTCGTTTCTTTGCCGCAACAGGTGAGCCGGGTGCAGAGGGAAAACTCCCGGCCCAAGGCCTCGGCGCTGCGCAGCGCGGCGGAGCGCTTCTGCTGTCCCATGGCGATCCCGAAGGTATGGATGGCCAGCAGCACCGCGACGACTTCGTAGTACACGCTCCCGTGACCCGAGAGGGTGGATTGGAGGGAGCCGAAAAACGCGCCGGCAATGCCGAGCAGAAAGAGTTGTTCCACCACAATCTTTTTCTTCAGGGCGGCGGAGAACGCCATCTTCACGAGATCACCGCCCACCAGCAGAAACACCAGCAGGGCCGAGCCGGCCAGGATGGAATGAATCACGAGCCGCTCCGTGCCGTCGGGCGGGGACAGGTTCACGGCGAGCCCAAACACCATCGACTGGCCGGCGATGAGCGCCGCGATGCCGATCTTGAGCCACGATCCCGACGGAGCGATAACGCCCGGTGGGGATGGGGCCTCTGCGTCGGGTGCGGAGCAACAGGAAGACATGGTCGTTGGGTGAAGATGGATGATATTTGACCGGTCAGGCTACATGCACTCCCTTCGTCCCGCAATGGCAACCCGCATGTCGCGCAGAAAAATTCACCGGCTCGCCCGTCTGGAAGGCGGTGGCGATGAACGGATCGGTGTAAACCCCCCAATCGTTGGGATTGGCGTAGAACTAGGGGTCAGGCGACATTTATTGACAGTGGACAAACCTCCGCTTGCACGATCGCTGCACGATCGCAAGCCGCCATGCGATATTCCGCCCATGAGTGAGATCATCTTTGAAGTGCGCGAGGACGAGATCGACGGCGGCTACGTTGCCACCGCACTCGGCCACGCCATCGCCACGCAGGGCGAAACCTTCGAGGAGGTGCGGGAGATGGTGCGCGCTGCGGTGAATTGTCATTACGGGGATGGCGCGGCCGGGCCAACACCAAAAATCATCCGGCTGCACTTCGTGCGCGACGAAGCTCTGGCGGTTTGAAAATCCCGCGCACTTACGGCAGTGCCGAAATGTGCGAGGACGCCGCCTATGTCGCCGGTCGTCAGTAATACCTCGCCGCTGACCAATCTCGCCGTTATCGGACGGATTGATCTGGTGAAGGAACAGTTTGAAACAGTTCTTGTGCCGGAGGTCGTGGCGCTGGCCCGGGAACAATCGGCGTAGCCGTTCACGGGGTGTAGAAGCAGAAGTCAAAATTGCAATCAGTCTTCTG
>DYRR01000131.1 GCA_020718605.1 Chthoniobacter flavus
TCCGGATACGCCCCATTATCCGCCTTGTAACTCTCCACCGCGGCTTCCATCGCGGCGATCTCCGATTCGGCTCTGCTGTGGGCGGCTTTTTTCTGGATATACCCGGCGGTGCTCAGGACGAGTCCGGCCAGGATGGCGATGATCGCAATGACGGTGAGCAGCTCGACCAGGGTGAAGCCGACGGCCGGTGAACGGGGGTTGCGGGGCTGTTTCATACCTGAGTATAGCACGGAATCAGCCTTGATTCATCCCGCTGATGATGGAGATGAGAGGCAGGAAGAGGGCGATGACGATGGTGCCCACGATGACGGCCAGAAACACGATCATGATGGGCTCCAGCAGCGAGGTGAGGCCGGTTACGGCGTTATCGACTTCGTCATCATAGACCTCGGCGATTTTCAAGAGCATCTCGGGGAGCTGACCGGTCTCCTCGCCGACGTCGATCATGCTGATCACCATGGGAGGAAACACGCCGCTGGCTTCGAGAGGTTGGACGATGGATTCCCCTTCCTTGACGCTGTCGTGGACCTTGCTGATGGCGTCGGCGATGATGGTGTTGCCGGCGGTGTCGCGGGTGATGTTGAGCGCCTGAAGGATCGGCACACCGCTGGTGACGAGGGTGCCCAGGGTGCGGGTGAATCGGGAAATACTGCTCTTGCGGGTAAGATCGCCGAAAAGCGGGGCACGGAGCTTGACCTGGTCGATGAACTTGCGCCCACCGGGGGTGCGCGCGAAGAGATTGTAGGCCACGACCACGACGGCCATGGTGCCGAAGATCAGCAGGAAATTATTCTTCACCATGTCGGAAGCACCCATCACAAACCGTGTGAGCGCCGGCAGGGGGCGTCCGCCCAGCATGTCGTTGAAAATGGCCTGGAATTTCGGGACGATGAAGACGAGCAGGAAGGTCATGATCGCCATCGCGATGAAAAGCACGATGATGGGATAGAACATGGCGGCGACAACCTTGTTCTTGATCTTCTGCGCTTTCTCCTGGAACTCGGCGAGGCGGTTCAGGACAAGCTCGAGCACACCGCCGAGTTCGCCGGCTTTCACCATGTTGATGTAGAGCTTGTTGAAGATCTTGGGGTGCTGCGCGAGGCTCTCCGAGAAAGTGCTGCCGCCCTGCACGGACTCCGCGAGCTGCTCGATGGTTCCCTTGAGGATCAGATCGCGCTCCTGTTTGCCCAACACGCTCAACCCACGGAGCAGAGGCAGACCCGCATCAATGAGCGTGGCGAGCTGGCGGGTGAAAATCATGAGCGTCTTGCCCTTGATCTTGCCGGTTTTGCGGGGCGTGGGCTTCCCTCCAATGGCCGCCTGCGGAGCTTTTGCCCCGGATTTTTTAGGGGCGGCTTTGGCTCCGGCTTTTCCCTCCTCCACCACACTGGTGGGGAAGTAGCCGGACTGGCGGAGCTTGGCCACCGCATCGTTGGTGGAGGAAGCGTCGATGGTCCCTTGGGATTCCTGACCGCGGGAGTCGAGGGCGACGTAGGAGAACTTTGGCATGGGAGGAGAAGTTGTATTTTACGCGCGATGACACCGTCGGTTATGGCGGAGCACAACGGGAGGCACGGTATCCCATTTCCGCGAATCTTGTCGATGACAAAGTGCACCCCATGCAGCCCTGGAAAAAGTATCCGCCTCAATGCCATAAAGCCAGTCGGCGGACTCCACCAGGATTTCCTCCGGCTTCTGCCCCGGACGCTCCAACTCGATCCGGTTGATCCCGCCTTCCTTCCAATGCATTGCTGAAAATCCGGGATTCCGGGTCGAACCCCGCCTGGAAACTGAAAACCGCCTCAATCAGGCGCAACTCGCCAAGCGCACCGGACTCGACAATTTCCACCAGCTTCGCGCAGAGCGGGCTGCATCGAAACATGAAGGCTTCCATCAACAGGACATCGTTTGCCCGGACAGCCGCTTCCACCACCATGGCTTCCGCCGCGTTCATTGTGAGCGGTTTTTCGCAAAGCACATGCCTGCCCGCCTCCGCAGCTTTTACGGCCCAGGCTGCATGGTGCGGATGCGGGGTGGAAATATAAACCGCATCCACTTCGGGTCCGCCAATAACGCTTCATAACTCCCGTGCGCCCTGAAAATCCCAAATTCCGAAGTGAAGCGGCCCGCAGATTCGGGAGAACGGCTGCCGACGGCCGTCAAAACTCCCAGTTCAGAATGCCGCACTCCGTGTGTAAAAGCTTTTGCAATCGATCCTGTGTTCAAAAGTCCCCAGCGCAATTTTGATTTATCGGACATGGTGGCAATTCATTCCGTGCGCCGCAGGTTTGTCGAGAAAGATTGCTTGGACCCGGATGCGCTTTGCGGTTTGATACAGCCCGCATGACCACCAATCCTATCCGGGTCCGTTTCGCGCCCTCTCCCACGGGTTATCTCCATGTCGGAGGCGCGCGCACGGCGCTTTTCAACTGGCTGTTTGCGCGGCATCACGGCGGCACATTTGTTCTGCGGATCGAGGACACCGATGACGCGCGCAACACCGGGGCGGCGGTGCGTGTGATCGTGGACGGCCTGCGCTGGCTGGGGTTGGACTGGGACGAGGGGCCCGGGGCGGGCGGGGATCGCGGACCTTATTTCCAGAGCCAGCGCGGGGGCATTTATGCGGAATATTTGGACCGACTCAAAACTTCCGGGCATGTCTATGAGGACGGAGGTTCTGTGCGGTTCCGTCTGCCCCGTGAGATGGTGGTTGTTCCGGATCTGGTCTGCGGCGATGTCGCGTTTGATCTCTCCGACGCGGCAATCCATCCGGACCCCACGATCCGCAGGCCCGATGGATCGTGGATTTTTCACTTCGTCAATGTCGTGGACGACGCCGCCATGGGCATCACCCATGTGATCCGCGGGGAGGATCATCTTTCCAATACGCCGCGTCATATCGCGCTTTATCGCGCGCTCGGGATCGCGCCGCCGCATTTTGCGCACATTCCGCTCATCCTCAATCCCGATGGATCCAAGATGAGCAAACGGGACACCGGCGCGGCGCTGGAGAGTTATCAGACCGGCGGGTATCTTCCGGAAGCCGTGGTGAATTATCTGTGTCTGCTCGGATGGTCGCCCAAGGACAACCGGGAGAAGCTCGCGACAGAGGAGGTGGTGCGTCTTTTCGATCTCGCAAATATCAACCGCAAAGGTGCCTCGTTCGACGCCGCCAAGTTGGACTGGCTGCAGGGCGAGTATGCCCGGGAACTCTCCGACGACCGCCTTGTGGCGCTGGGGCGTGCCGCCCTGGAGGAGGCCGGGGTGCGGCCGGAGGGTTTTCCGGAGGATTTCGTGCGGGCGGCACTGCTTACCTGCAAGGGCAAATTCCGGTTCGCGCGTGAGTTGCCGGCCTACGCGGGATTCTATTTCACGGACGAATTGTCGTGCGATGCAGAGGCGGTTGCCAAGCATTTTGTCGCCGCCAACCGTCCCCGGGTGGAAGCCCTGCGGGAACGGTTTGCCGGACTCCCGGCGTTCGACTGTGCTTCGGTGGAGGCTGCAATCAAGGAATGCGCGGCATCGCAGGGTGTGAAGGCCGGAGTGCTCGTGCATCCTGTCCGGCTTGCCTGCACCGGAGCCACTGTCGGCCCCAGCCTGTATCATCTGCTGGAAGTGCTCGGACGCGACAAGGTGCTGGCCCGGATGGATCGGGCATTGGCCAGCCAGTGGCCCTGATGAAAAAAGGGACGGCCGTATGAACAGCCGTCCCTTCTCTCGAGGGAAATCCTCCAGGTGCGCGCGGGTGTGCGCACGATAAAAGTTAGTCTGTGATTTCGATGCCCATCTGGCGGGCGGTTCCTGCGATGGTGCGGAACGCGGCGTCATCGGTGGCTGCGCTCAGGTCATTGCGTTTGATTTTGACGATATCCATCACCTGTTTCTTGGTGAGTTTGGCGACCTTGTTCTTGTTGGGTTCCTTGGATCCGGAGGCGATGCTGGCCGCTTTTTTCAGAAGGGACGACGCGGGCGGGGACTTGGTGATGAAGGTGAACGATTTGTCCTTATAAACCGTGATCACGACGGGAAGAATGTCGCCCGCCTGCTTTTGGGTGGTTGCGTTGAACTCCTTGCAGAACGCCATAATGTTGACACCCTGCTGGCCGAGAGCGGGGCCGACAGGAGGGGCCGGGTTGGCCGCGCCGGCTGGGATTTGGAGTTTGATGATGCCGGTTACTTCTTTTGCCATGGTCTATTGTGTGGTTGGTTGGATTGAAAGGGATGGGCGGAGAGGGATCAGGCGCGTTCGACCTGCCAGTATTCGAGTTCGACCGGGGCGGAACGCCCGAAGATGCTCACGGAGACGCGGAGTTTGCCGCGCTCGGGATCGATCTCCTCCACGATGCCGTTCTGGTTCTGGAACGGGCCGTCGGCGACCTTCACGGTCTCGCCGACCTCAAAGGAGACCTTGGGTTTGACCGTGTCCACGCGTTCCCGGACCTGGGAGAGCATCGAGTCCACCTCGGACTGGCGCATGGGAATTGGACGGTCCTTGGTGCCCGCAAATCCCAGAACACCGGTGGTTTCCCGGATGAAATACCAGGAGCGGTCCACGAGCTGGTTGTCCTCGTCGAGCAGATGCATGTTGACGATGATGTAGCCGGGGAAAAACTTGCGGGTGGTCTCCGACTTCTTGCCGCGCTTGATTTCGGAAACACGCTCGGTGGGGATGAGGACTTCGTACACGAAATCGCCCATCTCCTCCGTTTTGATGCGTTTGACGAGATTGTCGTGGATTTTTTGTTCCTGTCCGGAGAGGACCTGAACAACATACCATTGATCGCGGGGAGCTGGAACCATGCGTGTGATTGGGAAGGGAGCGGGGAGAAAATCAGAGTTGGGTCAGGTATCCGACCACTTGGACGAGAAGAAAATCGCTGATGGAAATAAATCCGGCGAGCAGGAGGGAGGCGATGACCACCACGATGGTGGAGTCGGTGAGTTCCTTGTAGCGCTTGAACCCCTTTTCCTTGGGATTCCAGGGCCAGGTGGCTTTTTGGAGTTCCACTCTGGTTTCGTGGATGAATTTTTTAGTTTGGGCGATCATGAAAAGTTTGGAACGGGGCGGGCGGCGGGGTGCTTGGACACTGGATTCGACACCCGGGCACCCGGGAAAGAAAAAGCGGTCGGGAAAGACCAGGCCAGGAGGGACTCGAACCCACAACCGACGGTTTTGGAGACCGCAACTCTACCAATTGAGCTACTGACCTTTGGAAGGCTGCCGTGCGGCGCGGAGATCCTCCGTGCCGCACGGCAATTGGAATCTGGTCCGTGCGGTGGAAAAAATCAATCCAGAATTTCGCTCACGCGTCCGGCGCCGACAGTGCGGCCGCCTTCGCGGATGGCGAAACGGATGGTTTTTTCCATCGCGATCGGGGTGATGAGTTCTGCCTCGATGGTCACGTTGTCGCCGGGCATGACCATTTCAACCCCTTCCGGGAGTTTGATCGAGCCGGTCACGTCCGTCGTGCGGAAGTAGAACTGCGGGCGGTAGTTGGAGAAGAACGGGGTGTGGCGTCCGCCTTCTTCCTTGCTGAGCACGTACACTTCCGCCTTGAATTTTTTGTGCGGGGTGATGGTGCCAGGCTTGGCGATGACCTGACCGCGCTCGACGTCGGTTTTCTTGAGACCGCGGAGCAGAAGCCCCACGTTGTCGCCCGCGCGGGCTTCGTCGAGGAGTTTGCGGAACATTTCGACGTCCGTGCAGGTGGTCTTTTGGGTGGGCTTGATGCCGACGATCTCGACTTCCTCCATTTTCTTGAGGATGCCGCGCTCGACACGTCCGGTGCAGACCGTGCCGCGGCCTTCAATGTTGAACACGTCTTCGATGGGCATCAGGAAGGGCAGATCCACCGGGCGCTCGGGCACGGGGATGTACTCGTCGATCGCCTTCACGAGATTCATGATGGCCTCTTCGTTGGCGGCGTCGCCTTCGAGAGCCTTGAGGGCGCTGCCCTTGATGATTGGGATCGTGTCGCCGGGATATTCGTAGCTGCTGAGCAGCTCGCGGACTTCCATTTCGACCAGTTCGAGAAGCTCGGGGTCGTCCACCATGTCGCACTTGTTGAGGAACACGACCAGGGCGGGCACACCGACCTGACGGGCGAGAAGGATGTGCTCACGGGTCTGGGGCATCGGGCCGTCCGCCGCGCTCACGACCAGGATCGCGCCGTCCATCTGGGCGGCGCCGGTGATCATGTTCTTGATGTAATCGGCGTGTCCGGGGCAGTCCACGTGGGCGTAATGGCGGACATCGCTCTGGTACTCGACGTGGGCGGTGTTGATCGTGATGCCGCGCTCTTTTTCCTCGGGAGCCGCGTCGATGGAGGCGTAGTCTTTCGCCTCGGCCAGACCCTTCTTGGAGAGGGTGGTGGTGATGGCGGCTGTGAGCGTGGTCTTGCCGTGATCGACGTGACCGATGGTGCCGACGTTCACGTGCGGTTTGTTTCTCTCGAATTTGTCCTTAGCCATGGGAAGTTCTCCTAGGTGGGTGTGTGTTTGTGTCCGGGCGTTGCGGCCCGGTCGGTTTGTTTGTTGTTGTGGTTGTTTGTTGTCGCCGGACTTTCCCGCCGAAATCGTGGAGCCCATGACCGGGTTTGAACCGGTGACCTCGTCCTTACCAAGGACGTGCTCTACCAACTGAGCTACATGGGCAT
>DYRR01000132.1 GCA_020718605.1 Chthoniobacter flavus
GCGGGAGCCTGACCCTCCAGGGGAACCGATGTGTGGTGGCCTCGGAGGATGCGTTCCAGCCAGTAGAGCACCTCCGCATCTTTGAAGACCCGGTGCAGCCGCCCAATGAGCCTTTCTTGGGGGATGGACTCGAAGTATTTGCGGATGTCCAGCTTCAGATACCAACCCGCGCCATGCGCCGCTTTCTGTGCCGCATGAATCGCCGCCAGTCGTCCCTTGCCTTTGCGGCAGGCATAGCTGTGAAAAATCGACTACCGTTCCAGCACCGGCTCACACAGATTCATGAGCGCATGGTGAAACACCCGCTCGGGGAAACGCGCCGCATGGATCGTCCGCTCCTTCGGGTCATGCACCTTGAACACATTGAATCGCCCGGTCTCGAACGATCGATCCATCAATTCCGACCGCAACCGCTCCAGATTGTCATCCAGATCGGCGGCAAACCGCCGCACTTCCAGCTTGTGCCGCTTGCCCCGCGCCGCCTGGTGAAAGGCCCGCAGCAGGTTCCCACGCTCGATCACGGCGGGCCAGAGATTGCCGATCCGGACAACGCGCTTCCCCAGGAAAAACCAAACCCCTCTTTCTGCGCATGTCTCCTGAATGCATTCTTCATAATTTTCCCCGGCGGCAAGTCTGCCAAAACAACACACGTAATCTTAAGCGCATTCAGTCGTCAGATTTTTTTATACCGCACAGCCCATCACATCAGTTTTTCTCACCTCAATACTTCCCCCCGGCGTGTCAATAAAATGGTTATCCTACATACGGCAGTTGAACCGCTAATAAACGACAACCGCTAATAAACGAATTGACGCTAATCAAAAATGACTTACAAAAGGTGATTCGTTCACCTGCCTGGTGAACAGCTGCGTCGGCTTAATTTACTTATATTCAATGCTTTATTCGCGTTAATTGGCGTCCATTCGCGGTTTTTAGGGTCAGCGTTTCTTTTTCCGGGAAGCGGGGCGCGCCAGGGTGTCGCGCAGGAAGGGCGCGATCCGGCTGATGCGATGCCGGGCCACTTCCTCGGGAGTGCCGCACACGACGAGTTCGCCGCCTTCGCCACCCGCTTCGGGGCCGATGTCCAGAATGTAATCCGCCTCGGCGATGAGGTGGAGGTTGTGCTCGATCACCATCACGGTGTTGCCTTCGTCCACCAGCCGGTGCAGCACATCCAGAAGGCGATGCACATCGGCCATGTGCAGGCCGATCGTCGGCTCTTCGAGCAGATAGAGGGTGGACTTCGAGGAGCGAACGCCCCGCATTTTTGCCGTGGCGGTGCGCCCGGCACCGCGGCGCAATTCCGCGACGAGCTTGAGCCGCTGGGCTTCGCCGCCGCTCAGGGTCGGGCTGGGCTGGCCGAGTTTCAGATATCCCAAGCCCGTCTCCACCAGCAGGGAAAGCGGACGCTGGACGGAGGGCACGGCGGCGAAAAACCCCGCCGCCTGCTCGATGCTCATGTCCATCACATCCCCGACGCTGCGCTCGTTGTAGAGCACATCGAGCGTTTGGGCGTTGTATCTGCGTCCGGCGCAATCCTCACAGGGAACGTAGCTCGGCGGGAGAAAACTCATCTCCAGTTTGATGACACCCTGGCCCTGGCATGTTTCGCAGCGGCCGCTCTCGTTGTTGAAGGAAAACCGTCCGGCATCGAATCCGCGCATCCGGGCGAGGGGCAGACCGGCGTAGAGCTTGCGGATTTCGTCCAGCACTTTGATGTACGTGGCCGGGGTGGAGCGGGAGGTTTTTCCGATGGGCGACTGGTCCACTTCATAGACCGTTTCAAAATGTTCGCCGCCGGTGATGGAATGCCACGCGGCGGTGAGGCGCGGTCCCTTGCGGGAATGCTTGAGCGCGGGGAGCAGCGAGCCGCGCATGAGCGAACTCTTGCCGGAGCCGGAGATTCCCGTGAGCACGATGAGCCGGCCCACGGGGAAGCGGACGTCGATGCCCTTGAGATTATTTGCGCAGGCGCCCTTGAGTTCGACCCAATCGATATCCCCGAGCGGGCGGCGGTGTCCGCGCATGGGATGAACGGCGGGCGAAAGCAGGCAGCGTCCGGTGGCGGACGCGGGGTTGTGCATGATCTCGTCCAGCGTGCCCAAGGCGACGAGTTCGCCGCCGTGGATGCCGGCGCCGGGACCGAGATCGATGATCCGGTCGGCCCGCCGCATGGTCTCGTCGTCGTGCTCGACGACCAGCAGGGAGTTGCCGCGGGATTTGAGCGCGTCGAGGGTGTCGAGCAGGGCGTTGTTGTCGCGCGGATGAAGCCCGATCGTGGGTTCGTCGAGCACATAGAGCACGCCGCGCAGATTGGAGCCGAGCTGGGCCGCCAGCCGGATGCGCTGGGATTCTCCGCCGCTCAGGGTCTTGGCCGAACGGTCGAGACGCAGATAGCCGAGTCCGACTTTCTCCATAAACGCGAGGCGCTGCAGGATCTCGGGGATGATTGCGGCGGCCACGGTTTTCTCGTTGTCATGGAACCGGAGTTCCCGGAGGAGGGGCGCCATCTCGCGCACCGAAGAGCGGACAAAATCCGCCAGTGGATGTCCGCACACCCGCACAAATCTTGCGACCTCATTGAGCCGCAGACCGCCGCATTCCGGGCAGACGCGGGATTCGCCCTCGCCGAGATTCTCGTGGAGGCGCTCCTCGTGGAGTTCCTGCTCGATGGCCGTGTCGCCCTGGAGGGTGTCGGGGGAGTCCCACACCTCGCCGAATCCGCGGCAGGCCGGGCACCAGCCGTGCGGCGAGTTGAAGGAGAAAAGGCGCGGCTCGGGCGTTTCGAAAGCCACGCCGGATTCCGGGCAGAACATCTCCGTGCTGGCCACGACGATCTGGTTGCGATGGTCGAGGATGTGCGCGGTGCCTTTGCCCATCTCGACCGCGCGCCGGATCACCGGCTCGACCTGGGCCTTCATGCCCGGCCCGGTTTCGCCGAGCACGGCGTCGATCGTGTGCTCCTTGAAACGCTCGAGTTTTTGAAAACCCGCCGTCGGGACCATGGCACCATCGACGAGCAGGGTTTCGATCCCCTTTTTCTCCGCCCATTTGGCGATGTCGGTGTGAAAGCCTTTTCTGCCGCGAACCAGCGGTGCGAGGATGCGGACGCGGCCCTTTTTCGCCAGTGTCTCCACCTGCGCGACGATCGCCGAGAGACTCTGTTTCACCACGGGCCTGCCGGTCGCCGGGGAGTGCTGGACGCCGGTCTTGGCAAAGAGCAGCCGCAGGAAATGATACACCTCGGTCACGGTGGCCACGGTGGACTTGCCTCCGCCCCGGGTGACCCGCTGCTCGATGGCGACCGTGGGCGGCAGGCCTTCGATGAGATCGACGTCGGCTTTTTCCAACTGCTCCACAAACTGCCTCGCGTAGGGCGACATGCTGTCGAGGAAACGGCGCTGGCCTTCCGCAAAGAGGATGTCGAACGCCAGTGTGGATTTGCCGGAACCGCTCAACCCGGTGACGATCACCAATTCGTCCCTGGGAATGGTGAGCGAGATGTTCTTGAGGTTGTGTTCGCGGGCACCGGTTACCCGGATACCCGGTGGAATGGCCGGACGGGGGGCTTCATCCCGCACCGACGGCATTCGGGCGGGAAGCGGAACGGAATCTCCGCCACCGAGTGCCCGGGCCAGATACACGCCGGTGTGGGTGTCGGTCGCGGCCACCTGTTCCGGGGTGCCCCTGGCCACAAGCAGGCCTCCTCCATCGCCCGCCTCGGGTCCGAGATCGAGGATGTGATCGGCGCATTTGATCACCTCCATGTTGTGTTCGATGACCAGCAGGGTGTTGCCCTCCTCGACCAACCGGTGGAAAACCTTCAAGAGCACCGCGATGTCGTCGAAGTGCAGGCCGGTGGTGGGTTCGTCGAAAATAAGAAGCGTGTGGCCGGGCTCGGCAAACTCCGCAAAGGGATCGTCGTCGCTCTCCGCATCGAAGTCCTGATTGCGGGAGGGTTTGATTTTGCCACCGCCCAGATGGGCGACCAGTTTGAGCCTTTGGGATTCGCCGCCGCTGAGGGTGTTGAGCGGCTGGCCCAGCCGCAGATAGCCCAGGCCGACCTCCTCCAGGACCCCGAGGGGCGTTGCAATGGCCGGGTGATCCCCGAAAAAACGGATGGCCGCCGACACGGTCATTTCCAGAACGTCGTGAATGGAATGGTCGCGGTGCCGGATCCGGAGCACAAAGGGCTGGTAGCGGCGACCCTCGCATTCCGGGCAGCGGACGTAGAGATCGCTCAGAAACTGCATCTCGACTTTTTCGAAGCCGGTGCCCCCGCAGCGCTCGCAGCGGCCTCCGCTGGAGTTGAAGGAAAAGGTGCCGGGCGTAAGGCCTGCGGCGCGGGACTCCGGCAGATCGGCGAAGAGATCGCGGATTTTGTCGAACACCCCGATATAGACGGCGGGGGTCGAGCGCGGGGTGCGGGAAAGTGGCGACTGATCCACCAGCACCACGCGCCCGATGTGTTCCAGACCTTCGATCGCACGGCATTTGCCCGTCATGCGTTCGAGCATCTCGCCCTGCCGGCGGAGCAGGTTCGCGCCGACCACATCGTGGACCAGCGTGCTTTTTCCCGATCCGGACACGCCCGTGACGCAGGTGAAGACGCCGAGCGGAATTGCCACATCGATATTTTGAAGATTGTTTTCCGACGCACCCCGGACCTTGAGCCACTGGCGCGGCTTGCGGCGTTTGGCAGGCACGGGGATGGATTTTTTGCCCGATAAATAATCCGCCGTGAGCGAGCCTCCCCGCGCTTCCAGATCGTCGGGGGATCCGGCAAAGACGAGATGCCCGCCCTCTTCTCCGCGTCCCGGGCCGAGATCCAGGAGATGGTCCGCCGCGCGGATCACGGCTTCCTCGTGCTCGACCACCAGCAGCGTGTTGCCTTTGTCGCGCAGATCCTGCATCACCCGTACCAGGCGTCCGATGTCCCGCGGGTGCAGGCCGATGCTGGGCTCGTCGAGGACAAAGAGGCTGTTCACCAGCGAGGCGCCGAGGCAGGAGGTGAGGTTCACTCGCTCGACTTCGCCGCCCGACAGAGTGCGCGTGGCGCGGTCCATGGTGAGATAACCCAGCCCGACATCCACCAGATACCCGGCGCGCGCCGCCACTTCGCGGCGCAGCATCGACGTGTTGGAATCCTCGGGGTCGCCCATCGGTTCCAGCACGAGTTCGTGCAGACGCACGGCGGGCAGCGCGTTGAGTTCCGGCAGGGTGAGTCCCTTCCCTTTCTTTGCGGGCAACCGGAAGTTCAAGGTTTCCGGTTGGTAGCGTCCGCCATCGCATACCGGACATTTGGTGTAGGAACGATAGCGGCTCAGCAACACCCGGACGTGCATTTTGTAGGTCTTGCTTTCCAGCCAGTCGAAAAAACCTTTCACGCCGTACCAGCGTCCATTCGCCCACAATTCCTCGCTTGAAGTATCCACGCTGCCCTCGCCAAAGAGGACCCAGTGGCGGTCGGATTCCGGCAGATCATCGAAGGGCGTGTCCACATCGATGCCCCGGGATTCCGCAGCGCGCATCAGATCCCGCTGGCACTCGGCGGACACGCCCGTTTGAAAGGGTTTCACCACGCCTCCGCGAAGGGTCATCCGCTTGTTCGGCAGAGCCCGGTCGAGGTCGATGCCAATGGCCCGCCCGAATCCCCGGCAGTCGGGACACGCCCCCAGGGGATGGTTGAAGCTGAACAATCCCGGCACGGGCGGCCGGATGTCGGTGTTGCAGTGGGCGCAATGCCATCCGCCGGAGTGCGGGTATTTCGTGCCGGTGTCGGGATCGATGAGAACGATGCGGTCTTTGCCCAGGCGCAATGCGGCTTCCACGGCCTCGGTGAGGCGTCCGCGGGCGCTCCGTTCGATCTTCATCCGGTCCTGGATCACCAGCACTTCGGAGGGCAGGGACTTGATCCTCGTGGTCTCGTCGGTGCGCAGCACGGCACCTTTCAACCACACCCGCAGATAACTCTGCTGCGCGAGAAATTTAAAAAAGTCCGCCGGTTTGGTGGACGGCGGCACGGGCACGGGGAATGCCACAATCCGCTGTTCCCCGGCATGTGCGGCAAGGGTGTCGGCCACCACGGAGCGCGGCGTCTCGGGCCGGATTTCCCGGGCACAATCGGGGCAGAACGCCCGTGCGACTCGGGGGAAGAGCAGCTTGAGGTAATCGTTGATCTCCGTGATCGTGCCCACCGTCGAGCGGGTGGTTTTGACGCTGTTCGACTGCTCGATGGCGATCGCGGGCGGGATGCCGAGGATTTCATCCACATCCGGCTTGTCCATGCGTTCCAGGAACTGCCGTGTGTAGGGTGAGAATGTCTCGACATAGCGCCGCTGCCCTTCCGCGTAGATTGTGTCAAAGGCGAGGCTCGACTTGCCCGATCCGCTGGGACCCGTGACCACCACCAGACGCCCGAGGGGCAGATCCAGATCAATGGATTTCAGGTTGTGCTGGCGGGCACCCCGGATCTGGATGCAGTCCGGGGCGGTCCGCTGGATCGCGGGAGTTTTCATTGGTGGCAAAATGGGAACGGAGAGAGTGCCCGTCCGGACGCCGGGATGCAAGCGCGCTGCGATGTTTTTGACAGTTTTCCATCGCACTCCCCTTTCCCGGC
>DYRR01000258.1 GCA_020718605.1 Chthoniobacter flavus
TGTTTCCCGCTTGCGTCATGGCATCCCAGAACGCGTCGGCACCCCCATCCTTCGCACCGCCCGTGATGCCGCCCTCCACCTCACGCGGGAAGTCGCCGAGCCAGCGTCCGAGGTAGGCGGTCTTCACCGGGGATGAGGGAAAATACCCGACCTGATTCACCTTCAGCGACGGGCTGAAAGTGTTTGTCGAGGAAAACGTCAACACCGCCTGGCGTTCCCCCGCCGTGGCGGTTGCGGGAACCTCCAGCTCGATTCGGTCGCCTTCGCCATGGGGAGTTTCCAACATCAAAAACATTTCATGGCGTGGAATCGCCCGAAAAGGCCACCCAACAGGGATGTAGGCCTCAACCTCCGACCGTCGGCCCCACGCCCGAATGGCGCTGGGCTTTCCGTTAACACTGACCCGCCAGCCGTCAACTCCGGTTTTGGGTGCAAATCCAGGTCCAAACTCCGCGAGAAGAATGCCGTTCCCGATCGATTCCATTCGCCTGAGACCGATGACTGCCGCATCGATGCGCCGGTCGCGTTCCACAGCTTTTTCGCCGTGCACAAATTCCGCCGCCGTCCGAGACGCGGTCACCATCATCTGGCCCGCACCCTGGGCGAGAACAAAATAACGCGCTCCCTTTGTGAGCGGTTGCGGCAGTTCAAGATCAACGATGGTCCGCTGAAAATCGCCCTGCGCCGCCCCCTCCGGGACTTCGCTGATCTCCTGCTCACGCGTGAGGCGGGCGCGAAGCGGACGGACAAATTTCTCGTAGGCGTAGGCCGGATCGTCGAAGCTGATGATCCGGTAGGCGTTGGGATCGGCCGCAGCCTCGGTCACGCTGAGCCCAATCTCCACACGAACACCCTTGTCACCGGAATCGCCAATGGAAACGGTGGAACGCACCCCGAGGGACTGCCGCACTGTCGGGCGGAGATCCACGGCGTTGGCCAGTTCTTCAAAGCGCGCGACCGTTCCATCCCTGGGATCGGGAAGCCCCCAGGAATCGCTTGCACCACTCCCCACGTCTGGAACGGCGAGCAGAAGACCGGTAAAAACGCCGAGGAGGGGGAGGGTATGCTTCATAGATGTCTATGCATAGTCCAAAATGAGCGGTCAATCCATCAGTTTTTGCAGGAGATTCTCCCAGTCCGCCCATCGAAACGCCTCGGGCGGCACCTCCCCCGGTTGTAAACCCGGAAAATCGCCGCGAAACCGCCCGTGAATCAGGTAATCGAGCAGCTCCCCCGCCCGGGGATCGGTCCAGTAGCGCCAGAGCGCAGCAGGGAATGGGCGGTCGTTTGCGCGTCGGACGCGTGGCCCGACAAGAATCGGGTTGGTGATGGCGGCTTCGCGTTTCGGATCAGGCCCGTCGAGCGTGGCGAGTATCCACCCCCC
>DYRR01000259.1 GCA_020718605.1 Chthoniobacter flavus
CGGACGGCGATGCGTGCATAATCACTGGGAGCAGGGAAACTCATTTCCAGCACGCGAATGCCCATCGGCACGTCCTCGGCGAAGTGGAGGTCTTTCAGAATTTTTATCGTGCCCTCGAAGAGGACCGGCGTGGAGAGATGCCCGGGGTGGGCGAACGTGGTGTAGCGCAGATCCGCGTTGAACAGGCTGAGTGGGACCATCGGACCCGGTCTCCCCGGGGCGGGACGGGGCGTGTCCTTGTGGGCGGCGATCACCGCCTCGGCGGTCTGGATGGCGGCGTCGGGCGCACTCAGGAGGCGGCCGATGTCGCGCGCGATCGCCCGTCCCCCTTCCGTGCCTTCCTCCGCCACAACCACCGGGGCCGGCGAGACAAATGCGGCCCCGTATGGCTGCCCGTCATACCCCGGCAGGCGGCTGAGGTCCTGGTTGATCGGAGGCACGAGGGACTCGCGGAAGCCGCTTTTTTCCATGCTGAACGGCACCGCGTAGTTGCCGGCTGTCGATCCGGTGGGGCTCAGCGGCGCGAGCGTGAGCTGGGAGCCGAGCATGTTGTTGCGGTCCTGGCACCAGGTGAGTTGGAGGAGGCGGTTCTTGGTCCAGATTTCGTCGCTGATCGCCTGCCGTCCCGCGTTGTCGGTCACGACGAGGATCAGGTTGTGCATGTCGTTGTGGGTGAAAAGCACGGTCTGCTCGAACCTCCTGGATCCCCCGGGAAGGAACCGCCGGATCGCCCTCGGGCCATCCATCACTTTGATCTCTTTGAGTCCGGCTTCGCTGGAAACGACCATGCGGGCGGAGACCGGGTAGCGCGTCCAATCCCAGAGCGCGCCGTCGAAGTCGGTTTCCGTGCTGCGCCACTCGTCGATCCGCGGACCATTGGATACGTAGGTGGCCGGAGCGTAGGATGGTGTTCTTTCCCCGAGGCGCTGCTTGAGGGCGTTGACTGAGGAACCGGCGTCCCGGAGCCAGATGGTTTTGAAGGTGTCGCTTTTCCAGGCCTCCTCCAAGGCGGAGGCGGAGTCGATGAGATCGATGGCGATTGGGGAGACCCATTCCGTGCGGGCGGCACATTTGAAATAGGTTTCCAGCAAGGAATCGTTCAACTTGCCGTCCTTGTAGGTGAAGAGGGAAATGAAAGGATTGTGCGTCTTGAAATCGCTGGCGGGCATGCCGGAGGTCTCTTCTCCCGCCGGGCCGAAATTTCCGCAGGCCATTCCGGTGCGTCCGCCGTTCGTCGTGGACCACACATGCTGGCCATCGCCAATCCGGGTCGTGAGCCGCTTGGTGCCCGGGGCGAGGTTCAGCGGGATCGGGAGTTTGAGATCCGTCTTGAATCCGAAAAAATTTGCGCCCAGCACGTTTTTGGCCCGGATGCCGGGG
>DYRR01000133.1 GCA_020718605.1 Chthoniobacter flavus
TTATGCACTCCGAAGCCCAAGCCCGTATCCCCATCGACAAGGGCCTCTCATCCCTGCCCCGCCAACTCCGCTCGCGGCTACGATCCGGCGACTCCGCCCGCACACCGGGGCAGGATCGTCTCCTGCAACCGGGTCATCACTCCGCGATCCGCGTCCGTGTGATCGTCGAACCCCTGAAGATGCAGCAAACCGTGGATGAGATACAGCAGCAACTCGGTTTCGAGGGTGTGCCCAAATTCCAGGGCGCACCCGGCGGCGGTATCGGCACTCACCACAATCTCACCGTGCTGGAAGGTAATGACATCCGTGGGACCCGGGATTTGCATGAATGTGCGGTGCAGCCCGGCAATGGCGCGGTCGGAAACTATCGCGGCGGAAATCTCCTCCAATTCCGACAGGATCGCCGGTCCGGGGCCGCGCTCATGAATGCAGATTGCGATGGCTTCGGCGAAAGCGCAACGCAGCCATTGCATGTCGGGCCTGTGCCGGCACTGGCGGTTGGCCAACATTCCCCGGGGCAATCCGGACGGCATGGTGTTCACAGAATCCCCCGGCGTTTCAGGGCGGTTTCCATCGCCTGATCCAGCAGACGCGCCGCGAGATCCCGCGTGCTCTCGTCCAAAGCCAGATTGGCGGCGGCCAGCGCGGGGGCATCCTCCGCAGCCAGCGCGGCCCCGACCCGCGCGGCCAGCACTTCGATGCGGTCGCGCTCCCCCGGTTCCAGCAGGGCGTCGGCTTTGGTGAGAGCGGTCCGAACCGCCCCCAACAGGTCCGCGCTTTTCTGGCGGGTCTCGGCGAACCGGCGGGCCTCGACATCCTCAAAGGCGTGTTCCACGGATTCGGAAATCATTCGTTCCACCGCCTCGTCGGAGACATCGACGGCGCTCTTCATTTCAACGACCTTTTCCAATCCGGTGGCGGTGTCCCGGGCCAGCACCCGCAGGATGCCGTCGGCATCGATCTCAAACTGGACCCCCACCCTGGCACCGCCCTTGGGTGCGGGAACAAAGGGCAAATCAAACCTGCCCAGCGCCCAGTTGTCGCGGGCAAGCTCCCGCTCGCCCTGCAGGACATGGATTTGCATCGCGCTCTGGCCGGAGACGGCGTTGGTGAACAATTCGCCGGCTTTCACGGGAATGGTGGTGTTGCGGGGAATGAGAACATTCATGAGTCCGCCAAAAGTCTCGATCCCAAGCGAGAGCGGGGTCACATCCAGAAGCAGGGCGTTGGTGACCTGGCCCGACAAAATCCCGCCCTGCAGGACCGCCCCGAGTGCCACGGACTCGTCTGGATTGGAGTCGGTGAGCGGGTCCACCCCGAAAAGGTCCCGGGCAAATTCCCGCACCATCGGCATGCGCGTCGCCCCGCCCACCAGGAGCAGGTCGTCGATCTCTCCGGCGGCAAGCCCGGCATCCGAAAGCGCCCGCAGACAGCACGGACGCGCCCGGGCCAGGATCGGACGCGCGAGGTTCTCCAAAACGGCGCGGTCCAGTGCCATCTCCCGGGACGTCCCGGATGCGAACGGCAGGCGGAGGACGGTATCTTGTGAGTCGGAAAGCCGGTGTTTGGCCCCGATCGCCGCCTCCCGGATGCGCGCGAGCAGCAGGGCATCGTCGTGCGGCACGGACCACTCGGAATGCAGGAACGATACCAGTGCGGCGTCGATGTCGTCCCCTCCGAGACGGGTGTCGCCGTTGGTGCTGACAACCTGGAAGACACCGTCGTGGAGTTCCAGGATGGAAATATCGAACGTGCCGCCGCCAAGATCGAAGACGGCGACGCGGCGGCGTTCCCCGCCCCGGTCCAGGCCATGGGCGAGCGCGGCGGCGGTGGGTTCATTGAGAATGCGCTCCACGTCGAACCCGGCAAGACGACCCGCCTCCTTCGTGGCCTGACGGCGGGCGTCGTTGAAATAGGCGGGCACCGTGATCACCGCGCGACGCATCTCTATGCCAAGTGTGCACTCGGCGTCGGACCTGAGTTTTCCGAGAAGGATCGCCGACACCTGCTCCGGGGAGAGTCGGCGCGGGCCGATGAGAATGCCGCCATCCCGCGCACGCTCCACGGCAAATGGCGCGGAACGTTCGGCGGCATCCAGTTCCCCGAACCGGCGGCCGATGTAGCGTTTCACCGAGGAAACCGTCCGCGCGGGATCCAGCGCCCGCATCCGCAGGGCGGACGCCCCAACCAGAGGAGGCGCGTCGCCCTCCGGGAAATGAACCACCGAAGGTGTGAGCCGCGATCCGTTTTCCCCGGCAAGAAGCACGGGAAACCCGGAGTCCATCACGCCGATGAGCGAATTGGTGGTGCCGAGATCGATGCCGGCAATCATGGTGCGGAGTCCGGGATGAGAGTGAGGCACAGCAGACGCTCCTGGATTTCACCGACCCAGCGCGCGAGATACGCGAAGGCATCCGCAAGCTCGGGAAGCTGGGGCGCGAGTTCGGTGCGGTCGGTCTCCCATCGCGCATCGGCATGGGACAGGGCCGCATCCAGTTCCGAGCGCTTGGCCGCGAGCTGATCGAGAAATTCCCGGGCGGACTCCGTGATCTCCATTTCCTCATCCGCGAGCAGAGCCCGTCCGAGCGCGGAGGATGCGGCGGTTTTTCTGCGCGTGAAATCATCGAGCCGCCGGGAAAGGTCCCCCGCCTGGAGAAACAGATCGGCAAAACCCGGCGGCACGGGACGCTTGGCATTGGCAGTTCCGGCACCGGAAAGCAGGGCCAGTGCCCGCAGCCTGGCGACGGGGTCGGTCAATGCGGAACACGCCGCATTGAGCGCCGCAAAACGGGTGGCGTCGCCCCCGGCGCGATCCGGATGAAGGGTGTCGGAGAGTTGGCGGAACCGCTCGCGAACCGTATCGGTATCCAGCGCGGGCCGTGCGGGAAATCCAAGCAGGGAAAAAGGATCCTGTTCGCTCATGCGGCAAAGCTTTCCCCGCAGGAACAATGGGCCACGGCATTGGGATTGGTGACCTTGAACCCGCCGTGCTGGAGATCCTCGCTGAAATGCAATTCCGAGCCGCTCACAAACAGGGCACTTTTGGGGTCGATGACGACCTTTACGGAGCCGGACTCGACCAGAATGTCGCGATTGGCCGGACCATCGACCAGATCCATCTTGTATTGAAGTCCCGAGCATCCGCCCCCGATCACCGCGATCCGCAGGGCACCGCCGGGCCGTCCCTGGCGGGCCAGCAACGTGGTGAGCTTGGCTGCGGCGGTTTCATGAACCTTCACGAGGCGTTCGTTGCCGATCTTGAACTGGACGGATGGTGCCGGGAGTTGGATCATGAGAGGCGAAAGATAGGCGCGGATGCCGCCCGGTCAAGTCCCTGTCGGCCTTTAAAATATCAGAGGGCTTCGCACATCCTTCCCCTTGAGCTGCAAAGCCACCCGGAGCAACGCAGACTTCTTGGTTGACACATCATCATAAAAGCAAACATGCTCCACCTTCATGACATCTTTTATGTTTGTCATAAAATATTGCTCCCACTCCACTTAAGCTTTTTTCTCAGCAAATCGGGAAAATCATTCAGCATCACCAACGGCAGCTTTGTTTCCGAGCAATGGATTCGGACCGTATCCCCTTGGCGGAGCGCAATGATTTGCTGACCGTCCACATTCAAAAATAAATCCTCCGGCTCCCCCTCGACCGGACGCAACTCTAAAACTGATGACTGGGCAACAATTACAGACCGGTTTGTCAATACATGCGGACAGATTGGAGTAAGCACAAATACCCCGGACTGAGGCATTAATATTGGTCCACCTGCTGACATGGAATATGCGGTGGATCCGGTGGGTGTCGCAACAATCAATCCATCAGCGTGATAGCGTGTCAGCAAAATACCATCGATCCATGCATCCACACTGATGAGTCGGGAGTGAGCGCCCCGGTTGACGACGGCGTCGTTGAGGCAGGTGCTGACAGCCACCGCCTCGCCTTGGCGGAGGACCTGGACTTCCAGCAAAGAGCGCAAGCTGAGTTGATAACTTTTTTCAAGCACGCTGCGCACCGCCAAGCGGTAATCCTGGGAACTCACGCAGGTAAGAAAACCCAGCGAGCCGAGATTGATGCCCAGCAGAGGCTTGGTGAATCCCTGCAGGGCGTGGGCCACCCGCAGAAGGGTGCCGTCCCCGCCCAGAACGACGATCAATTCGCAGGCGTCCCCCAGATCGCGGATCGAGAACTCGGGAGCACGACCGACCAGGGTGGCGGTGCCGTTTTCGAGCAGGACCTTCAGGTCGGCCTCCTCGAATTCACGCAGGATATTGCGCACGATCTCTTCGGCGGCGGGTTTTTTGGCGTGTGCAACAAGACCGATCATGGGCGCAAATGGGCTAGAAACTCATGATTACCATCGGTACCGGTGATTGGGGAAGGCATAACTCCGATCCACTGTGCGCCGGAACTCTTCCCGACAAAGGTCCGGATCTTCTCCACGGCACGCATCCGGGTCTCCTCCCCGGTGACGATCCCTCCCTTGCCGACAAGGTGCCGATCGAGTTCGAACTGGGGCTTGATGAGCGCAATCACCTCCGCCTCCGGGCTGAGCAGCGGAAACAGAGGCTCCAGTATCCGGGTCAGCGAGATGAAAGACACATCGATCACGGTGATCCTGGGAGGCTCGGGCAGGTCGGCCCGGGTGAGGTGGCGGGCGTTGAATTTCTCGCGCACGACCACGCGGGGATCGCTGCGCATTTTCCAGTGCAGTTGGCCATGCCCCACGTCGTAGGCATAGACCTTGGCCGCCCCGTGCTGGAGCAGGCAATCGGTGAACCCGCCTGTGGAGGCCCCGATGTCCAGACCGATCCACCCCGAGGGATCGATGCCAAATCCGTGGAGAGCCGCCTCAAGCTTGAGCCCGCCCCGTCCGACATACTTTGGAGGGGCCGCCACCCGCACCTCGGCACCTTCCGCCACCGGCGTGGCGGGCTTGTCCGCAACGCGGTCTCCGATGCGCACCTCGCCGGCCATGATGGCCCGCCGGGCCTGTTCGCGCGACTCGAACCAGCCGCCCTCGTGCAGGAATTGATCCAGGCGCGCCTTTTTTCCAACGCGGTGCTTTGAAGGGGATGGAGGCGAAGGCATATAAGCGGCGCGGACAAATCGAAGGGCGGATCCTCTGCGATCCAGGGGCAACAAAACCCGACCCCGACCGCTTGGCAAGATTATTGATCGGAAAGCGGGGGACGCTCTCCGTGGCGGCGGACGGAAGCAAGCCCGGCGAACATTCGCTCCCGCAGCATGGCGCGGTGATTGCCATTACCGACCCGACTTGAGCAGTCTTCGCAGCCTGCTTTCGTCGTTGCGCGGATCCCATCCCAATTTTCCCATCACCCATTCGGTGCGGGATGCGCCTTTCAATCCTTTGTTGCCCGCTTCCGTCCACAGACGTTTTGTGCGCGCGGCTTCGCGTTCCAGTTCGAGCTTGTTCTTCGCGAGCTTCGGTCCCTGCTTCTGAACTCCGCGCACCTTGTGCAGCGCGGTGATTTCCTTCCATTTCAAATCGCGCTTCGGATCAAAGCTCCAGTAGGCCGGGATGAAAATCATTGTCCCAAATGGCGTCAGATTCGCGCTGAGCTTCAGCAAGAGCGGCTTTTCGCCGCCCACAGCCCAACCCGGCACGCTGTCTGGCGAACTCGAAAGCTATTTGGAACTTGGGATGAAATCCGAGGCGATTGCGCTTGCCCGCAAGATTCTGGCCAAGCCGCGGATCATGCCGGACGAGTTCGATGAAGTGAGGACGACCGGGTTCTGTTCAGCCTGTGCGTTGAAGCGTTGGCGATCTATTACTGCCGCATTGGCGCGTGGGATTGCGCCATGGAACTTTGGAAACACGCTCCGTTGGAACAACCGCTTCGGAGCAACGCCCTGGGTGGCATCGTCCGTCTGTATCTCGCCCATGCGCTCCATGCCGCACGGATCGGCCTGCTCGCCCTTTCCGAAATGGAAAAGGAAGGGCCGGACAAGAAAATGGCGCTCATGTATCCCGGACTCGATGAGTATTTGACTGTTGATGCGCAAACAGAACTCAGCCGCCTCAAACGGGCCATCGAGAAATTGATGCCGCCGGAGGTGCAGTCCGGGTTCGGCATGGACACCGAGCCGCACGCAACTTCAACCAGGCAAAAACTTACATGGATCCCCGCCCCACATTGAAGGCACTCGTCCGCTCCCGCAGAACGCGCCGGGCGTTCCCACTTGTCCGGCGCATGTTGCGGGCACGAACAATTTCGCCGGATATTTTCAGCGAAGCGGTGGATGCAATCCTGTCCCTGACGACACGACTCGGCCCATGGGTGGATTTGGTCGAGGCGGCTTATGAGCGGATCCCAAAACGTCACCGTCATAAGGCGCGGTTCGATCTGATGATATTCCGGTCCGCCAGAGGCGATCACCAGGGAATCCTGCACTTGAAAAGTCGGCATTACCGAGGCGAATTCGCCCTCTAGCAGAAATGGAAAAAATGGGGGGGGATTGTGCGGTGTGCGATCCCGCTCCTCCCGGAGCGGGACACAGGCGGCTTCGCAGCCCTGCGCGGGA
>DYRR01000015.1:0-19173 GCA_020718605.1 Chthoniobacter flavus
ATCTGGATCTGCGTGTCAAACACCGGCAGGGAAGCTATAAAAGTGAGGTCTGATCATTGCGGATCCCGGAATTCGGCCCGGTTGGCAAGCTGTAAAAAGCGATGGCGTGCGGGTGTGAAAACCACAACAGCAGTGTAAAATCCTTGGGGTGACGCGTTCGGCGCTGAATTACAAGCCGGTGGAGGAGAGCGTGGAGGATACGCAGATCATGCGAATACTGAACAACATTCCGCTTGGCAACGGGGGAGGGGATGCGTTCAATGCGGACATGGCAGAGTCCCGCCAACCCGTTCCGTCCGAGTTTCCCACCCGCTGGCAGCGCCAGCTTCTGTGGAACACTCTGTCGATCATCGCCATGGCGGCCATTGCGGTGATCGCGTATTACCTGATCCGGATCGTGACCGGCGTCATTTCCTACCTTCAGCCGATCCTCATTCCCTTTGCCATTGCCGGTGTGTTGGCCTACCTGCTGGAGCCCGTGGTGCAGAGGCTCGGGAAATGGGGCGTGCGGCGGCTGAATGCCGTGCTGCTGGTGTTTTTTATCGCCACATTGGCCGTGGGATCCCTGCTGCTCTATCTCATCCCCGAAATCTCCACCCAGGGCGTGAAACTCAGCCAGAAACTTCCCGCCTACACCCTCACGGTGCGGGACCGGGTGATGACCTTCGTTTCGGCGCAGGGCAACCGGTTCGGGTTGCGCCCGGGGATTTTTCGCAAGGACCGCCCGCCCGCTGAAGGTGTGGATCCGGCGTCCGTCACCAATCCTGCCGCTTCCGATCCGCCGGACAATCCCGACATGCCCGCTGACGCCGCGGCTCCGGAATCCGATCCTTACCACCTCGGCCCATTCCTCCAGGAAGCGGTCGCCTATGGCGAGAAGCAGCTTCCCAATCTTCTGCGCAAAGCCGGGCTGTTTCTCAAGAGCAGTGTGGGCGGGTTTCTCGGGGTGTTCGGGTTTTTGTTCGGATTGCTCATCGTTCCGATTTATCTCTTTTTCTTTTTGAAAGACGGGCCGACCATCTCCGAAAACTGGTCGCGGTATCTGCCGATCCGGGCGTCCAAATTCAAAAACGAAGTGGTCGGGACGCTGGTGGAAATCAACGGCTATCTCATGAACTTTTTCCGGGGCCAACTCCTGGTGAGCCTCATCAACGGAGTGCTCACCGGCATCGGTCTGCTCATTCTGGGGCTCGACTACGCGCTGCTCATCGGCCTGCTGGTCGGAGTTCTCGGGCTTATTCCCTATATCGGCATCCTGCTTTGCTGGATTCCCGCCGTCATCATCTCCGCCATCCAGTGGCCCGGCGAATGGTTGCATCCTCTTCTGGTGAGCGGTATTTTCTTCGGCGTCCAACAACTCGAAGGACTCTTCATTTCCCCGAAGATTGTGGGGGAATCCGTGGGTCTGCATCCGCTTACCGTCATCGTGAGTTTGTTCGCGTGGAGTCTTCTGCTCGGTGGGTTGCTCGGTGCCATTCTCGCCGTGCCGCTCACCGCCACGGTGAAGGTACTGCTCAAGCGGTATGTCTGGGAAAAACGGCGCACACCGTCGCCCCCGCCCGATCCGGAAGCGGACTTGGTCGGGGAAGGTATCTGAGGTCCCGTCCCGCTCCGCGGCTTTTTATTTGCGGGCCGCGCGAAAGGATGGGGGTGCCGTTTCGCGGGCGCGGACCACTCGTCACTCCGCCCCACCGAGCAGGGTGAGAACGCGTTCCCGGGCGTTGCGGACGATGGGCAGGCCGTGCGCAAAACAGAGAACATCGAAGGAAAGTTCCGGCAGACGCCGGGCGGAACGTTTCGCCTCCCTGGGATCCCGGCAGTACTTGCCGGGCAGGAACGTGAGGCCGTCGAGGTGCACCAAGGCATCGCCCACGATGAGGATGCCTCGGGGATCCCGATAGGCCACTTCTCCCGGCGCATTGCCCGGCAGGGCCATCCATTCCAGGCCCATCACGGGGGCATCATCCGGCAGGGGAAAATCCACGGTGCATCCGAGTTCCGGGATTGCCTCCGGGTGGGAGAACACAGGCGCCGAACCGGGTATGCGGAAGGACCCGGAATCCCGGGCGTGGTTGCCGCTGGTCAGCAGCACCGCCCGCACCGGACCCGCTGCGGATACCAATTCTTCCATGGCACCCGGGGTAAGCGTGATGGGATCGATGAGCACCAGACCCGCATCTGTGACGATGCCGGTCGAGGTGAGATCAACTTTGCACTCCGGGCTCCAGGCCTGCCAGACAAACAGGCCGTCGGCAACCCGGTGGATTTCCGTCGCGGGCTTCATCCGGAACACCCGTCCCACTTCAGCGGCGTTTGCGGCGCGAACCGGCGGAATAGCCGCTCAGCGTCCGGGCGCCACGCGTGGTGGACAGACCGCCCGCCATGTCCTTTTCGTTGAACAGAGCGGTGTACATGTAGGGATAATCGTCAATTTTGAGCCGCTCGATGCGCTGGCCAATGAAGCGTTCGATCTTGCGGATGTCGTCGAGTTCCTCCGCAGTGTAGAGCGTGAAGGCGTCTCCGGTGGACTGGGCGCGTCCGGTGCGTCCGATCCGGTGGACGTAGTCTTCCGGGTGCTGGGGCACGTCGTAGTTGATCACGTGGGAGACCCCCGCGATGTCCAGTCCGCGCGAGGCGATGTCGGTGGCGACCATCACTTCGAACCGGCCCGACTTGAATCCCTGCAATGCCTCGACCCGCTCGCTCTGGGTGCGGTTGGAATGCAGCGCCGCCACGGAGTGGTTGGCCGTCTTGAGCAGCGCGGCGATGCGGTCCGCCTCGTACTTGGTGCGCGTGAAAATGAGCACGCTGTCGTAGTTGGTGCGCGCGAGCAGGGTGGTGAGCAGATCAAACTTCTGGTCGCGGGCGACCGGGTAGAGCGCATGGCGGATGGTGTCCGCCGGCGATTGGCGCATGCCGATCTCGATCACCTCGGGGTCGCGCAGCACCCATTGCGTCATGCCCTCGATCTCCGGAGGCATGGTGGCCGAAAAAAGCATGGTCTGCCGGTCCTTGGGACATTTTTCGATAATCCGCTTCACATCGGGCAGGAATCCCATGTCGAGCATACGGTCCATTTCGTCGAGCACCGCGTGGCGGACGGTCTTGAGCGGCACCAGACCCTGGCTCATGAGGTCGAGCAGACGCCCCGGGGTGGCCACGAGAATGTCGAGTCCGTCCTTGAGCGCTTCTTTTTGCGGGCCGTATCCCACGCCGCCATAGACAACGCCGACTTTGATGTCGGTGAACCGGGCGTGATCGCGCACCGCAGTCTCGACCTGCATCGCCAATTCGCGGGTGGGTTCCAGGATGAGGGCGCGCAGTTCTCCGTGACTTTCCAGGTGGGTGAGAATCGGCAGCGCGAACGCGGCGGTCTTGCCCGTGCCGGTCTGGGCCGAGCCGATCATGTCGCGTAGGGCCATCGCTGCGGGGATGGCCCGCAGTTGGATGGGTGTCGGGTCGGTGAACCCCATGGCTTCCGCGCCCCGGACCACTTCCGGGCTGAGTCCTAATTTTGTGAATGGCATCCGCCCATCTAGACGCGAACCGGGCCGATAAGCCAGAGGAATCGCACTGGGAAGCGCATTTGGGGCTTGACGCACCCCGCCGGGAGATGGATAAGGCGCACCCCAAAATATATGTCAAAATCAAAGCACAAATCCAAAGAGATCAAACCTGGCAAATCGGAAAAACCCGCCAAGGCCGTGAAGCCGAAGAAGAAGGATTCCGCCCCGGAATCAAAAACCTCCGTGAAAGCCGTCAAGGAGAAGCCGAAAAAAGCGGTCACCCGCAAACCGGCGGCTCCGAAGAAAAAAGCCGCTCCCCTGGGGAAGATTTCCCAGGACGACATCGCGCTGCGGGCCTACTACATCGGCGAGGAACGCCGCCGGACCGGTGCTCCCGGATCTTCCCATGGCGACTGGCTGGAGGCCGAGCGTCAGTTGCGGGCCGAAACCAAGTAGGGGGAATCCATCATTGCGGAACAGGCGTTGGTGCCCGCACCGCCCAGCGCAGCTTCGCCGAGGTGGCGCGGGGATTTGCCCGGCATTCCTCACTATTCTTGCCGTTCGGCAAGCCGGCGCAGATAGGCAAAAGAGTAGATCCCCGTGCTGTGACCGTCCCCCCAGCGCGGTTGCAGCGCATAGCTTCCCACGAACTGCCATCCTGTGAGGCGGAATGAATCCGCCGTGTAGCGCACCTCCGGCCGGACCACCCGGCCCAGCACGTCGGGTTCGCCTCCACAGGCCGCACAGGGACAAGCGCGGCGCAGTGTCTCCAGGGTGAAATACGATTCCCCGCCGTCCGCCCAGCGAAGCGCCACCTCGTCTCCTATCAGTTGGATATCCTGCAATGAGAGCATGGAACCGGAGGCTCAGGGCAGCTTGCGCACCCGCAGTTGGAATTCGAGTAGCCGGTAATCTGCATGGCCGCGAGGGGACTTCCCATGGCCCGAGAGACAAAGACCCGCCAGGACCGTGCGCCAAAGACGCCGGTCGAACCGGGAGAGATGAGAATGACGGGAATTTTTTATCGGTCAGGTAGGATCAGCCGGGCGGGGAGGATGTCAAGCTGATGGATCGCGAAACAATGGCATTTTACGGTATGGCATTTTACGGTATTGCACCCCGGGGGGATATTGGCAAAGATCGCGCTTTTGCACGCCCATTCCAACAGCGCACCATGAAAGCAATCGGCGACACTATTCAACTGGGCATCGTGGGCCTCGGCTGGCCGGGACACCGCCACGCGGAAGCCATCGCGGCGACGCCGGGCGCGCGTCTGGTGGCTTGTGCCGACTTGGGCGAGCAGCGCCGGGAGGAGTTTGCAAGAGTCCACCGGCCCGACAAGGTGTATGTGGAATATGATGAACTGCTGGCCGACCCCGATGTGGATGCGGTGATTGTCGGGCTGCCCAATTACCTGCATTTTCCCGCAACGATGTCCGCGTTGGCGGCGGGCAAGCATGTGCTTTGCGAGAAACCTCCCACGCTGCACGCGGCCGATATGCGCAAGGTGCGGGCCCGGGCGAAGTCCGACAGGCTTGTTTATTCCTTCGGCAGACAGGCGCGGTTCGATGGACGCACGGTCGTGGCGCGGCGGCTCATCGAGTCGGGGAGGCTCGGCAACATCTATTTCGCGCGGGCATTGTTCGTCCGGTCCCGGGGTATCCCGGTGGGGATCGGCGGATGGTTTCTCGACAAGAGCAAGGCCGGGGGAGGTGCGCTGATCGACCTTGGGGTTCACGCTATCGACACCGCATGGTATCTAATGGGGTGTCCGAAAGCGGAGACGGTGTCGGGCACCGTGTTCCAGCACTTCGGGTCGCTGGTTCCCGAGCGCATGCATTACGATGTGGAAGACAGTGCCTACGGTCAGATCCGGTTTGAGGGCGGGGCGGCACTGCATTTCGAGGTGAGCTGGGCCGCGAACCTATCCGACGATATTCCCAGCAACGCGCAGGGCAAACGCGAGGCCCACAACACGATCGTCTATGGCGATGCCGCCACAATACGGCTTTCCCCGTTCGGTCTGTTCGAAAACACGGGGGATACGGTTCGGGATACCCGCCTCGAAGGCGCGGTGGGATCTAATTTTGCGGGACAAATGGCCAATTTTGTGGACGCGATCCGCACCGGACAGGATCCGGTGAATTCGGTGGATCAGGCTGTGGATCTCATGGACATGCTGGAAGCCGTGTATCGCTCCAGCAAATCGGGACGGGAGGTGGTGCTGTGACGCAGATCCCGACCATGCCGAAAGCACCGGTGATCCGGATTCGGGAACCGCTCCGGGCCGCCTGGGCCAATATGCGGGCCCAACTTTTTGAGCCTTTTGTTTTTAAAAAATGGCTGGCGCTGGGTTTTTGCGCGTTTCTTTCACAACTCGCGTCGGGGGGCGGCGGCTCGTTCAACTTCAACACCGGCTCGAAAAATAACACGGGAGCCGGGTTTCCGGACTTCGCGCAACATCCCTGGATCATTGCCCTTGTCGTCTTCGTGGTCCTGTTCGTGCTTGCCTTGATGGTGCTTTGCTGGTGGCTCGGTGCCCGCGGGACATTTATGTTTCTCGACGGGGTGGTTCACAACCGCGCACTGGTCCGGCATCCATGGCGGGAGTTCAGACGCGAGGGCAATCGGTATTTTCTTTTTCTCGTCGCGTTCGGTCTGGCGACCCTGGCGGCGGTTTTCTCCGTGATCGGGCTTGTCCTGTTGGCGCTGTGGTCGCAGGACTGGAACTTCGACATTCACCGCGCCCGCGATCTTGCCGGGTTATGCGTGGCGGTCGCCGTGTTTGTCTCAGTGCTGCTGGCAATTTCCGCCGTGTATTTCGCGGTGAACGATTTTGTGGCGCCTCTCATCTATCTGCACCGGACCGGCGTTCGCCAGGAGGCGGGCCGGTTTTTCGGGCTGCTCACCCGATATCCCTCGGAATTCGGATTGTACCTGCTTCTGCGGATGGGGTTGGGCCTGCTGTTTATCGTGGTGGTGATTGTGGGGATCTGCCTCACCTGCTGTCTTGCGGCGCTTCCGTATGTGAGCAGCGTGGTGTTTTTGCCGGCCTTCGTCCTGGTCCGTGCCTACCCGCTGCATTTTCTGGCGCAATTCGGTCCGGAATGGGATGTGTTCCGGGCGGAACCGACCTTTCCCCATCCGCCGCCCCTGCCTGTGCTCCTATGAAAACATTCCGGAAAGAACTTTGGTTTGTTTTCTACAAGAGTTCTGCAATCTGAACGGCATTCAGCGCGGCCCCCTTGAGAAGCTGATCGCCGGCCACCCAGAAGGCGAGTCCGTTCTCCAGCGCACAATCCAGCCGGATCCGCCCCACCTGGCAATCGTCCTGCCCCGCGCAGTAGAGCGGCATCGGATAGATATTCTTGCCGGGATCGTCCACTACCCGGATGCCGGGCGAGGAGGCGAGGATCTGGCGGGCTTCCACCACCACCACGGGGCGTTTGAACTCGGCGCTCACCGAGATGGAATGTGCCCGGTACACCGGCACCCGCACGCAGGTCACCGAGGCGCGGAAGGTCGGCAGATGCATGATTCGCCGGCCCTCGTTCTGCATTTTCATCTCCTCCTTCGTGTACCCGGTGTCCAGAAAGGAATCGACATGGGGCAGCACGTTGAATGCAATCTGGTGCGGGTACACTTTTTTCGTGACCGGGCGGCCCTCAACGACCTCGGCCACCTGGTTGCGCAGTTCCTCGATGGCTTGTGCGCCCGTGCCGGACACCGCCTGATAGCTGGAGGCAAAAATGCGGCGCACCCCGAAAGCGACGTGCAGGGGGTGAAGCGCCATCAGCGCGATGGCGGTCGAACAGTTGGGATTGGCAATGATGCCCTGATGCTTCGCGATATCGGCTCCGTTGATCTCCGGCACCACGAGAGGTACTTTGTCGTCCATGCGGAATGCGGAGGAGTTGTCCACCACCACCGCACCCGCGGCCACGGCGGCCGGTGCGAATTCCCTGGAAATATCACCGCCCGCGCTGAACAGGGCGATGTCCACTCCCTTGAATGAATCGCGCGTGAGTTCCCTCACCGTCAGAGGTGTGCCGGCGAAGTCCAGGTGCTTTCCGGCGGAACGCGCGGAGGCTAGAAGGGTGAGTTCGCCGACGGGGAATTCCCGCCGCTCCAGGACGCGCATCATCTCAATGCCGACGGCGCCGGTTGCACCCACAATAGCCACATGGTATTTCTTGCTCATATCAAAGGATCGGGCAGTGTAGGCAAACCTCGCCCAGATGCAACCCTCCTCACCACAAAAGATCCGGGTATCGATTCCGGACCAAATCCTTGAGCTCACCGACGCCTTGGGAATGCTCGTGCGCTACCCGGTTTCCACCTCCGCCTTCGGGGCCGGAGTGGAGCCCGGCAGTCACCGCACCCCCACGGGCCGGTTCGTGGTGGCGGAGAAAATAGGGCACCGTGCCCCGGCCGGGATGATCTTCAACAGCCGCCTGCCGACCGGACAACTTGCGGGTGCGGACGATCCCGGCGATCTGATCCTGAGCCGCATTCTCTGGCTGGACGGACTGGAGCCGGGCAATGCAAACACGCGGTCCCGCTATATTTACATCCATGGCACAAATCACGAGGACGATATTGGGCGTCCGGCAAGCCACGGATGTGTGAGGATGCGCAACGCCGACATCCTCGAACTCTACGAAAAAGTGGGGGAGGGCACCCCGGTCGAAATCGTGGAGTAACCCTGGTCGGGCTGGCGGGATTCGAACCCGCGGCCTCTTCGTCCCGAACGAAGCGCGCTACCAAACTGCGCTACAGCCCGCTGTAATTGGGAACGCGAAGATGCGTTCAATCGCGGCGATACGCAAGAGCAAATCAATAAAAAACCGGATGGGTTTTGAGGCCCATCCGGCTTGAGTCACGCAGCCCCTCTCCGCCGGGACAGGCCCGGCGGGAGAGGATGCGGTGAGATTAATCGTTGCGGAAATCGCGATCGGGAGCGCGGAAATCGCGGCCACCTTCACGCTTCTTGTAGCCGCCGCCACCGCCGCCGCCACCGTAGGGCCGACCACCACCGCCGCCACCGCCGCCGTAAGGACGGCCGCCACCGCCGCCGCCACGGGGGCGATCGGCGCCGAAACGTCCGCCGCCGCCGCCTGCCGGGCGATCACCGGGGGGTTTGTCGGTTGCCTCGTTGATGCGCATGTTGCGCCCACCGAAATCTTTGTCGTTGAGTGCCGCCATGGCGGCGTCCGCTTCCGCGTCGTCCATGCGGACGAATCCGAAGCCGCGGGGGCGTCCGGTTTCACGGTCGTTGACGAGGCGGACGGAATGAACCACTCCGTACTGGGCGAATAAATCGGAGATCTGGTCTTCCGTCGCGCTAAAGGGCAGGTTGCCCACAAATATGCTTTTCATGTATCTTACTTGGACTGTTGTTGTTCTGGTTTGTTTTGTCGTGTCTTGAATGCGGCGTCAACCCAGGGGGTGCTTAACGAGTGAATCCGGTCCGAAAGAGATGCGGGCGGAATCGCAGCGCGAATGCGCGTGCCGTGAAGAATTGATCCTTGAATGAGTGCTGCGAATAAAGACGTGGTATATGGACAATGCGGCTTTTACTGCATCCCGGGAGGATGGCAAGATTTATTTTCAACTTTTTTCGACAGGGGGGTCGGGTGTCCGCACGTCCCCGCCAAGAAAAGCCTCAGCTTGTTTCCTTGCACGTCCGGATGTCTGGCCCTGCCCGGCGACCGATCACCGGGGTTTATCCGCTTTCACCCAGACCTTCATTTCGGTGGTTTGGAGCGGGCCGTATTCCGAAAGCTGGGCCCCATCGGCCGCGTCCCGGCCGCAGGCGATGACGATTCGGTTGCCCTCCGGAGAGGCTCTGGTGGGGTCCAGCGTATACCAGCGTCCGCCGACGAATGCCTCAAACCACGCATGCAGATCCATGGAGTCGAGTTGATACCCGGCGGGTAGTCGCCGGTGATGATCCGCCGGAAAAACTTTTGTTTTCCACTACCCGAACCCCGGTTCCCGGGTTTATACTCCCGCACTTTATGAATCTCGAACAGCTCGAAGCCATCTATCACCAGCCGTTTTTTGACCTCATCACCCAGAGCCGCGAGGTGTATCTCGCGCATTGGAAAAGGCACGAGGTCCAACTCTGCACGCTCCTGAGCATCAAGACCGGCGGCTGCAGCGAGGATTGCGGCTATTGCTCCCAAAGCGCACACCACAAGGGGGAAGTGGAACGGGAAAAGCTTCTCACGGCGGACGAAGTGATGCCCCATGCCCTTCGGGCCAAGGCGAACGGCTCCACCAGGTTTTGCATGGGAGCGGCCTGGCGTGGTGTGCGGGAGGGCGATGGCAAGTTTGAGCAGGTGCTCGAAACCGTCCGGCAGGTCAACACGCTCGGGCTCGAAGTATGCGTGACGCTCGGCAGTCTCACCAACCGCGAGGCGCAGCTTCTCAAGGAAGCCGGCGTGACGGCTTACAATCACAATATCGACACTTCCCCCGAGTTTTATCCCGGGATCGTGTCCACCCACACCTTTGAAGACCGGCTGCAGACAATCAAAGCCGTGCAGGACGCCAACATGGCCGTGTGCTGCGGCGGGATTCTCGGCATGGGCGAGGATGTCCGCGACCGGCTGCGCATGCTGGAAGTGTTGTGCGGCTTTGACCCCAGCCCCGAGAGCGTTCCGATCAATTGCCTGATGGCCATGCCCGGCACTCCGCTTGAGGATCAGGAGCCGATCGACATCTTCGATCTGGTTCGCATGGTGGCCACCACCCGCATCGCCATCCCCACCGCCAAGGTGCGCCTCTCGGCGGGACGCACCCGGTTCAGTTTGGAGGGTCAGGCCCTGGCGTTTTACGCGGGCGCCAACTCGATCTTTTACGGCGAGAAACTCCTCACGGCATCGAATCCGGAGGAGAACGAGGACCTGGATCTGCTGCGAAAACTCGATCTTGTTCCCCAGGCGCCCTTCGCCACGGTGTAGTGTCGCCCGCCTCACAGAGCGCATTAAGCGGTTTGATTTTCGCTTGATGATCGTTGTTTTTTGAATGCGGATTGCAAACAATCAACATTCGGTGATCGCCAATTCAAATCCTCCACCGGGCACTTCATCCATATATGCGCAACGATCTCGACCGCGTTCTCTTTCACGAAAGCACCATCCTCGCCCGGCTCGACGAAATGGCCGGGGAGATCATCCGGGTGTATTGACGGCAAAGAGCTCACCGTATTGGCGGTGATGAATGGCAGCCTCATGTTTGTGGCGGATCGGCTGCGGCCTCGACTACATGGAGCGTTATCGCAACCTCCCGCTCATCGGCGTGCTCGCCGCCCGGTTGACCGTGGGCGGCGGATGATTCAGGCCGGACGAATTGCCCCGTCCATCCCGCGCAGGCCTTTCCACGATTGATAGGCGAACATCGCCAGAAAGAGCGGGAATAAAAACGACCCTGTTTTTAAAAACATCAGCCCGCCGGCTCCGATGGCGGTGAGGATGCTGACCCACAGGGTGAGCTTGATTCGCGACGGCCCGAGCAGGGCGTTGAGCATCTGTCCGCCGTCCAACGGCAGCACAGGCAGGAGGTTGAGCACCGCCCAGAAGATACTGATGATTCCCAGGCAGCGCAAAAAATATCCGGCATCCGATTGCATTCCCGCCGCTCCCGGCATCAAAAGAATCGCCACGACCCCGAGCAAAATCTGAACGAGGGGGCCGGCGGCGGTGACCAGGAAATGCTGGGCCCGCGTGAAGTGATTTCCCGGAAACTCCGCGTATCCGCCGAACGCCTGCAGGGTGATTGCGGTGCCGGCTCCGAATGCTCTCCCGGTGAGGGCATGGCCCAATTCATGCACGAGGATCGACACGAACCCCGCCAGAACAAACACCGCCAACCGCAATATCGCACCGGTGGAGTTGGCGGAACTGCCTCCGCCGACAATCGCCATGGTGAGCCAAAACCATGGCTCGATGCGGACCGGAATGCCCAGCAGCGTAAATCGGATCATGGCATCCCCTTACAGCCGGAAAAACCCGCCGCCGAATCAGGCGGGAAGTTCTTCGGCGCACCGACTGATGGCGCGGATCGGCGTGCGATCGTGCCCATGGAGCCGCGCCGTGCGGATGAGGCCTTCCAAAGTGAGCGGTTTTTTCAGCACGGTCACCGGTCCCCTGGAAAGAATCCGGTCCAGAATGTCACTGTCGGGGTAGCCTGTGGCAATCACGATGGAAAGATCGGGGTCGATTTCTTTTGCGGCGGCATAGACCTCATCGCCCGTGCCGTCGGGAAGCTGGAGATCGAGAAACATGATGTCAAACCGCTGTTTGTGAAGCGCGGAAAGCGCTTCGGCGGCTGTGCCCACAATAATGCGGCTGAACCCGATCTTGCGCAGGAACACTTTGAACAAATCCTGAATGGCGGGATCGTCGTCAAGCACCAGCGCGGTGGGCTGACCCTCCTCCTCCTTGCGCAGGATATCGCGGTCCAGTGATTCTCTTTTCACGCGCCACCGTCCGCCGATCTGCACGGCGGGGAGCTGCCCACGCTGCACAAGATAATAAACGGTGGGCAGGGGAATGCGCAGATACTGCGAGGTTTCCTTCACTGTGAGCAGCTCGGGACCGCTGCCCGGGCCAACGGTCGGAGAGTCCGGCTGGGTGGATGCAGGCTTGGCTTTCGAAGCAACTGATACTGAAGATTTTTTTCTCACGGCGATGTCTTTTTGTAATTACTCAAATTTCTGGAATTTGTCAAGAGATGACATGAAGGTTTTTTCATGCACGATATTGGAGCCCCAAAACGGGCGCTCCGATTCGTTTTGACAACTGCGGAAAGTAGCCCCGTGCAACTTCGCTGACCGCGAAGTGGTTGCCGATACCCGACCGCCCCCCTCGGGCTCAGCGACTGCGGAGGGCGGAGCAGCCCGTGCAAAACGGGGGCGCGGGCGATGGGAGTATTGGATCGGACTTGAGCAATTTATAGTTCTCGTCTGCAAGCTTCTGAATCTCTTCGGGAAGCTGCAATATTTTCTGTCATCAGCGAGGACGTGCCGGTGCCCCATAAAGACCGCTCGGCTTGGGAACGATCTTATCTGCTTGCCTCGGGGGCGGGAGGGTGCGAAGGAAATGCAGTGTGGAATTTCCAGGTTTTGCACCCGTAGCTCAGCCGGATAGAGCAACGGATTTCTAATCCGTGGGTCGCAGGTTCAAGTCCTGCCGGGTGCGCTTTTCGCGGTGGTGGGCCGGACTTTCCCGGGATTCCCATCAATCGGGCACTGCGCCGTCGCAGCCGGTGAATTCTCCGGCAAATCTTTCCCGATCGACTTCGCAGGGTGGGGAATCCGCCCAGTGAATGTCCTCAAGAATGATCATTGCAAGCGGCTGAGGAAAAGTTGGATATCGCTTGTTCTTTGTTCTTTGTTCTTTGTTGGAAGTTGGAAGTTGGAAGTTGGAAGTTGAGCATGGTCGTCTTCCTTTCTCGGCTCTTCCTCCGTCCTGGCCGGGACGGGTCCCTGCGGGGGGGGTGAAGTCCAGGTGGTTGCCACCACCGCTATCGTCCGTTGTCCCTCCGGTTTTTGAGGTCGTGTTTATGCCGCCCTTTCAGGGCTTCGATTTCTAACCACCACATTCCCAGGGCGTTGCCCTGGGCTGGCATATTTTGCCCCGCTTGGGGCATCGGTGCCTGAATTCGTGCCATTCTGGTCCGGGTGCCGCCCAAACTTGGTCTCCGTCGTCAACTGAGGCCCCGTGCCTTGGCAAAATGCAAGACTCGACACCCGGCGCGGACTTCGGGATGCTGGGGGCGGCCAACCTCTCTTATGAAACTTCTTCTCGTGGATGGAAATTACTACCTCTACCGCTCGTATTTCGCGATCCGGAATCTGACGACCTCCGCCGGGGAGCCGGTCAATGCGGTGTTTGGATTTGTGAAGGCGTTGCGCCGGATGCTCCGCGATTTGCGGCCGGATTTCGGGGCGGTGGTTTGGGACATGGGATTGCCCGAGCGCCGCATGGCACTGCAACCCGCCTACAAGCAGCAGCGGGAGGAAATGCCGACCGACATGGTCCCGCAGGGCGCTCATTTGCGGCGGATTTGTCCGCTCATCGGTCTCACCGGGGTCGGCATCGAGAACACCGAGGCGGATGATCTCATCGCGTGCTATGCCCGGGCGGCCACTGCGGAGGCGATCGGAACGGTGATTGCGACCAACGACAAGGATCTGTTGCAGTTGGCGGACGATTCGGTGCGGATCTACTCCACCGCCAAGGCCGATCTGACTCCTGAAAATCCCGATTTCGCACTGCTCGGCCCCGCCGAGGTGGAGGCGAAGTGGGGTGTTGTGCCTTCGCGGATCTCCGATGTCCTGGCACTTTGCGGCGATGTGTCGGACAATATTCCGGGCGTCGAGGGAGTGGGACCGAAAACCGCCGCGAAATGGATCCGGGAGTATGGATCCCTGGAGGGGTTGTTGGAGCGTCTGGATTCCATCCCAAACGAGAATCAGCGCACAAAACTCTCCGCCGCAGTGGATCGGATCCGGGAGAACTATGAGATGGTGTCTCTGGACTATTCGCTGGCCCTGCCGGTGCCGGTGCGCGGATTGACCGTCGCGCCACGTCCGGCGGAGCTTGCGGAGGAGCTGTGCGCGTTCGAATTCCGATCGCTCCTGCGCGAGGTGGAAGCCGAGGCCACCGCCACCCGCTCTGTTCAGGGGGATTTTTTCCAGGGTTTCTGAATCTTCCCTGAGCCTGCCTGCGGGGATCTCACTGCGGCTTGACCGCTCCGGGACATTCCGTTACCACGACACGACGCCAAACGCTGCTTCCGGACGGGACTGTCAGCCGCCCGTCCGACGACATCCCCGATTACGACACTCAAATCCGACAGCATGGAATCCGACTACAAAGTGAGACTCGAGGTCTTCGAAGGCCCCTTGGATCTCCTCCTTTACCTGATCAAACAGGACGAGGTGGACATTCATGCCGTTTCCATTGAGCGGATCACGAAACAGTATCTCGAATACCTCAGTGCCTTCAAAATCCTGGATATCGATGTGGCCGGCGAGTTTGTCGTGATGGCGGCCAACCTCATCTACATCAAGAGCCGCAGCCTTCTGCCCGTCCATCAGCAACCCCCGGATGCCGAGTCGGAAGAGGAGGATCCGCGCTGGGAGCTGATCCGGCAGCTCATCGAGTATAAAAAGTTCAAGGACGCCGCCGCGCACCTCCAGCAGCGCGAACTGCGCCGGGAACGCCTCTTCGGACGCCTGCCCGAGAAGCCCGAGTTCCCCCAGGAACAAACCATGCAACTCTCCGAGGTCGGCATTTTTGACCTGATCAATGCCTTCCAGCGGGTCCTGAAGAAACTCGACAAACCCGAGGATCTCCGGGAAATCTTCGAGGAGAACTTTACGGTCTCCGACAAAATCGACGTCATTCTGAACCTCGCGACCCCGGGGCGTGCGGTGCGTTTCACGGAACTCTTTGCCGGAGTCGCCTCCCGCACGGAGATTGTGGTGACGTTCCTTGCGTTGCTGGAACTGATCCGCCTCAAACAGCTCCGGGTCACCCAGTCGGCGGTCTTTGGTGAGATCGATCTGCACCGGATCACCGACACCTGATAAATCCGCTCGACAAGCCGCAGCACACCCTGAAATTTTCCCCACTCATGACACTTCGCCAAGCTCTGGAGGCACTGGTTTTTGCCTCGCAAAAACCCCTCACTCCCCGCGACTTCGCCGCCGCCCTCAAATCGGCCACGGAATTTTCCGGCGAGGAGGCCGTCGTGGCGCTCTCCAAAACCAAACCGCCCGAGATTGAGACGGTGCTGCGGGATCTCGAACGGGAATACCGGGAGCAGGAGCGCGGATTCCGCCTCAATGAGAATGCGGCGGGCTGGCAGGTGGTGAGCCACGAGGAGTGCGCCGTCTGGGTGCGGCAGCTTTTTCCGGAAAACAAACCCACCCGGCTCAGTGCCCCCGCGCTCGAGACCCTGGCGATCATCGCCTACCGCCAGCCCATCACCCGCGCCGATATCGAAGCCGTGCGCGGGGTTGCGGTGGATGGAGTGATGAACACCCTGCTGGACCGCAGCCTGGTGAAAATCTCCGGCCGGGCCGAGGTGCCCGGAAGGCCCCTGCTCTACCAAACCACGGATTTCTTCCTGCAACACTTCGGCCTGCGCGAGCTGGACGAGCTGCCCAACTCCTCGGAGCTGCGCCGCATCCAGCTTCCCACCGCCGCGCCACCCCCGGCTGCGGAACAACCCGGGCCGGAAGTCCTCCCCGAGCCCGCCCCGGAGACAGAACCCCTGCCCCTCACTGAAGCGTCCTCCCTCGAACCCGATGAAAACCCCGCGCCGTAAACCCAAGAACAAATCCGCCGCGCCGCAGGGCGGACCGCTCACCCGGCTCCGGGATGGAATCGACGGGATCGATTCCGAGCTCATCGATCTGCTCAACCGCCGCGCCGATCTGGTCCACGAAATCGGGGAGATCAAACGCACGGTCGGCAGCCCGATCTACGTTCCCGAACGCGAGGAACAACTCCTGCGCTCCCTCGTCCGCCGCAGCAAGGGCCGTCTCGGCGCCGGCCCCATCCGCGCCATCTACCGGGAAATCATGTCCGCATCGCTCGCCCTGGAGAAAGATCTCGCCATCGCCTGCCTCGGTCCCGAGGGCACCTGGAGCCACCAGGCCGCCCGCAATAAATTCGGCGCCAGTGTCCGTTACATTCCGCTGCCCACCATTCGTGACGTGTTCAAGGAGGTCGAAAAAAACCGGGCCGATTATGGGGTGGTGCCCATCGAGAACTCCACCGAAGGCGCGGTGAACCACACCCTGGATCTCTTCGGCGAATCCAACCTGCGCATCTGCGCCCAGATCCATCTTCGCATCGAACACAACCTCGTCGCCCGCATCCCGCGCGACAGGGTGCGCCGCATCATCTCCCACCCGCAGGTGCTCGGCCAATGCCGCCAATGGCTCCAGCAATACGCCGTCGGAATCCCTCTTTTGGAATCCGACAGCACCAGCCAGGCCGCCGCCACCGCCGCCCGCTCCGAAGACACCGCCGCCATCACGGGCGTTGCCGCCGCCGAGATCTACGATCTGCGCATTCTCGAAGCCAATATCCAGGACAGCGGCGACAACACCACCCGCTTTCTGGTGATCGGACACACGACCAGCCGACCCACCGGCCACGACAAAACCTCGCTCACCTTCTCCATCTGCGACCGGCCTGGCGCCCTGTATTCCGCGCTGCGCCCCTTTCAGAAACTCGCGCTCAACCTGAGCAAAATCGAGAGCCGCCCCAGCAAGCGCAAAGCGTGGGAGTATGTCTTTTTTGTGGATATCGAAGGCCACGCCGAAGACGCCCCGGTCGCCGCCGCCCTGGAGGAGCTTCGCCGCCATTGCAGCTATTTCAAAGTGCTGGGGAGCTATCCCAACGCGGGGGAATAGATGGGCGAAACGGGAACGATTCCCGCAGCTCCGGCGATCCCATATCCCGCGTGCGTGACATTCACTCAAGAACTGCTTGACGAAAGTGCCCCGGGGCCATAGCTTCCCCCATTCCAACCGATTCGTCAGAGTGGGCATTCCCCACTCTTTTTTGTCTCGGGATGGCATTACTTTCTACACCATGATCAACACCGAACTCAACGCCGCTTTGGATTACTGGGAGCGCGAGAAAGGCATCAAGCGCGAGATCCTGCTTGAGGCCGTTCACAACGCCCTCATTTCCGCCTCGAAAAAAGCCGTGGGTCCCGCCCGCGAACTTCGCATCGAGATTGATCCCAAGACCATGGTGATCCGCGCTTTGGCCAATCTTTTGGTGGTCGAGAGGGTGGTGAACCCCCACGATGAGATCGCCCTCAGCCGCGCCGAGCGGATCAAACCCGATGTCCAACCCGGCGACACTCTGGAAGTGGAGGTCACCCCCTCCAACTTCGGGCGCATCGCCGCCCAGACCGCCAAGCAGGCGATCATGCAGCGCATCCGCCAGGCCGAGAAGGAGATGATTTTCGAGGAATTCAAAGACCGGGCGGGCGAAGTGGTGAGCGGCGTGGTGCGCCGGTTCGACCGTTCCGACGTGGTGCTCGACCTCGGGAAATTCGAAGGCACGATGCCCAATCGCGAACGTGTGCAGACCGAGGATTACAGTGTGGGCGACCGCATCCGCGCCTATGTCGTGGCCGTTGAGAACGGCCCGCGCGGCCCCGAGATCATTCTTTCCCGCAGTCATCCCAATTTTGTGCGCCGTCTTTTCGAGACCGAGGTCGCCGAGATCGCGGATCGCACGGTGGAAATCAAAGCCATCGCCCGGGAAGCCGGCCACCGCACCAAACTCGCCGTCTGGAGCAAGGACGACAAGGTCGATCCCGTGGGTGCCTGCGTCGGCATGCGCGGGTCCCGCGTCAAAAACATCGTGCGCGAACTCAACAACGAGAAGGTCGATATTATCCGCTGGAGCGATGACATCCAGGAACTCGTCATCGAGGCGCTCAAACCTGCCAAGCTCAAGGGCCTCGTTCTGAATCACGAGAAAAAGGCGGCAAAAATCACCGTGGACGAGGATCAGCTTTCCCTCGCCATCGGCAAACGCGGCCAGAACGCGCGGCTCACCGCACGGCTCACCGGATGGGACATCAACATCGAGAAGGACCAGTCTGCTGCGGAAGCGTTCGGAAATCAGATTGCCCAGGCGGTGGATGTCTTTGTCTCGACTCTTGGAATCACCCGGGATCAGGCGAACACCCTGGTGAAAGAGGGTTACAACTCCCTTGAAATCCTCCTCACCGAGGAAGCCGATTCCCTCGCGACCCTCCTCGGCAACACTCCCGGGGAAGCCGCGGACATCCTGGAAAAAGCCCAGGCTGCCGTTGATGCGAAGGGGGCTCCCGCCGCTCCAACCAATTAAAAATCGGCGTCCCATGCAAGGTCCGCCCTCCAACCCATTTCCGCTTCGATGCCCACACGAACCACCAAAAAGACCCCCGCCAAAGGAGACGCTCCTGTAGCTGTCCTTCCTCCCATCAAGACATCCAAACGCGGCGCCGCCGGAGCGGCCAGGGCCGCATTGGAAGCCGATAAGGCAACCCCTCCCGAACCTCCGCGCGAAACCGTCTCGCTCATCGACGAGGACACGGCCAAACCGTCCGCCAAAGTTCGCCGCACGGACCTTTTTGTTCCGATTTCAAAAATCAGATCGGAATCCGCCGCCCCGCCCGTTCCGGCCAGGGTTGAGCCGCCTGTTGTTTCCGTCGTCCCTCCCGCGCCGGTTGAATCCGAAGAGTCCGCCGCCGATCCGGACAAGGACAAGAAGAAAATCCATCTCAAATCCCCCTTCACGGTGGCGGATCTCGCCGCCGCGCTCGAACTGCGTCCGGTGAAGGTGATCGGCGATCTGATGGAGCTTCAGATTTTCGCGAGCATCAAAAACAATGTCGAACCCGATGTCGCCGCCAAGATCTGCGAAAAACACGGCGTCATTTTCGAGCGCGAGAAGCGCAAGAAGGAACTGGGCGTCCACAAACCGCCCGTCGTCGTCGCCCCGTCCGTCGTGCCGGAGGTCGCGGTCGATCCCGACGCGCTCCAGACCCGCTCGCCGATTGTCACGTTCATGGGCCACGTCGATCACGGCAAAACCTCCCTGCTCGATGCCATCCGCAAGAGCCGCGTCGCGGC
>DYRR01000015.1:19191-23620 GCA_020718605.1 Chthoniobacter flavus
GGCGGGGGAAGCCGGTGGCATCACCCAGCATATCGGCGCCTACCGGGTCAAACAAAAGGACAGCCATATCACATTCCTCGACACGCCCGGGCATGAGGCCTTCACACAAATGCGGGCGCGTGGCACCACGGTCACCGACATTGTCGTGATCGTGATCGCGGCCGACGACGGCATCATGCCGACCACGCTGGAGGCGATCTCGCACGCCAAGGCGGCCAAAACCGCCAACCCCAACCATTTTTCGATCATGGTCGCTCTGAACAAGATCGATCTGCCCGGCGCGAATCCGGATCGTGTGAAGAAACAACTACAGGACCGCGGACTCGCCCCGGAGGAATGGGGCGGGGAAACCATCTGTTGCGAGGTTTCCGCCACCAAGGGAACGGGGATTGATCACCTGCTCGACATGATCCAGCTTCAGTCGGAGGTCCTCGAACTCAAATGCGCCCCAAACGCCCCCGCGCGCGGCACGGTCATCGAAGCCCAGATCGAAGCGGGCCGCGGTCCCACCGCCACCGTGATTGTCCAGACCGGCACGATCAAGGTCGGCCAGCCCTTCATCTGCGGCCCGCACAGCGGCAAGGTCAAATCCCTGTTCGATGACGCCGGAAAACCCGTGAAAACGGCCGGCCCGGCCACTCCGGTGAAAGTTCTCGGATTCACGGGTCTGCCCAACGCGGGCGAAGAGTTTGTGGTCACCGAGTCCGACCGCCAGGCGCGGCTTCTCGGCGACGAACGCCACGTGGAGCAGCGGACCGCCAAGCTGGTGCGTCCGGAGCGCGCCACGCTGGAAAGTCTGATGCAAACCGGGGCGGATGCCAAGGTGCTCCGGATCATTCTGAAGGCGGACGTCCAGGGTTCCGCCGAGGCATTGGCCCATTCGCTCGGCCAGATCGAATCCAAAAAAGTCACGCTCGAAGTGGTTCATGCCGCGGTCGGCCCGATCTCGGAGTCGGACGTGAATCTCGCCACGGCCTCCAATGCCGTGATCGTGGGCTTCAATGTGAAGGTCGATAACGCCGCGCTCAAGGCCGCCAAAGCCGAGCATATCCAGATCAAACTCTACAGCATCATCTACGAACTGCTCGACCAGATGAAGGATGCCATGGCGGGCTTGCTCGACCCGGAGAACCGGGAACAGACCATCGGCCACGCCGAGGTCAAACAGGTTTTCGAACTCACCAAAGGCATCGTCGCCGGCTGTATTGTCACCGACGGACGCATCAGCCGCACCGGGCGCGCCCGTGTGCTGCGCGGACGCCAGGCGGTCTATGACGGCTCGGTGGAGACGCTCCGGCGCTTCCAGGACGACGTCAAGGAAGTCCGCTCGGGTGTGGAATGCGGGATCCGCCTGGGCCACTACACGGAATACGAGGTCGGCGATGTGATTGAGTGTTATCTGCTGGAGAAGGTCGCGCAGAAACTCTGATCCACTCCACCCTGTTGCCGCATCCATGAACCACCGTCTCCCGAGAGTCCGGGAAATCATCCAGCGCGAACTGGGCAGCCTCATCGAAAGGGAACTCACCTTCGGCGGCAGCCTCGTGACGGTGAACCATGTGGACATCACGCCCGATCTGCGCCAGTGCCACGTCTTTGTGAGCGTGATCGGACCCGAAGGCGCCAAGGAAGAAGCACTGCGAGTGTTGGCCGGCGCCCGCCGCATGCTCCAGTCGGCCATGTCCAAGCGGGTCATTCTGAAATACACCCCGCGGCTTCATTTCAAGCTGGACGAATCCGTCGAACGCGGCGTTCGGGTCACGGAACTCCTGAACCAATTGGATATTCCCGCGGACCCGCCGACGCCGCACGACGAGGACCCCGACTGAATCCCGGATATGAAAAAGGAAAACTGCACGTTCCAGCACATCGCGGAAGCGCTTCACGCTCACCAATCCTTTGTCATCGTGAGCCACATGCGCCCCGATGGCGACGCGATTGGCTGCCAGATTGCGATGGCCGATTGCCTGCGCCAGCTCGGCAAATCCGTCACGGTATGGAATGAGGATGGCGTGCCCGAGAAATTTGCGTTCCTGCCGGAGTCCGGTCTGGTCACGACCCCTCCGGACGCTCCGGTGGACTTCGATGTGGCGATTGCGCTGGACACCGCCGTGCACGACCGTGTCGGCACTCCGCTGCGCGCCATCGGCAAGGTCGGGCTCTGGATCAATATCGACCACCACATCACCAACGACCGTGTCGGCGATCTGGTGTTCATCGACTCCTCCGCACCCGCCACCGGCCAGATTTTATTCGAGATGATCCGGTCCTGCGGCCTTCCACTCACCTATGCTGCGGCGGACAGCCTGTTCGCGGCCATTTCGACCGACACCGGTTCGTTCCAATACCCCAACACCACGGCCCGCACCTTCGAGATCGGTGCCGAGTTGGTCCGGGCCGGTGTGAATGTCGGCGAAATTTCCCAGCGCATCTACGACAGCCATCCCTTCCGTCGCATCGCGCTCCTGCGGGAACTGCTCAACACCCTGGAACTTTCCTTTGATGGCCGTCTTGCGACCTTTGCCCTCACCGGGGCCACTGCGGCCCGGCTCGGCGTGAAGCCCGAGGACAATGAAGGTCTCATCGACCATATCCGCGCCATTCAGGGTGTGGTTGCCGCAGTGTTTCTGGAAGAAATCGAGGACGGAAAAGTCCGGCTCAGCATGCGCTCCAAAGATCCCCGTGTGGATGTGTCCCGCATCTGCGGCACCTTCGGCGGCGGCGGTCACACTCTCGCGTCCGGCGCCCGGACGCGCGGTTCGCTGGCCGGCGTCCTCACGCGCGTTCACGCCGAGTTCGAGCCCCTGTTTGCCGCGCTCTGAAACATTCCCAAACCGCACACTCCCATGTCATCCCAATCTCCCATCGACGGTGTCCTTCTTGTGGACAAAGATTCCGGCATGACCTCGCACGACGTGGTCGCCATCGCCCGCCGCTCGCTCGGCATGAAAAAGATCGGGCATTGCGGAACGCTCGACCCGCTGGCCACGGGCCTGCTGCTGCTGGTCCTCGGACGCGGCACCAAGATCCAGGATCTGCTCATGAGCGAGGACAAGGAATATGTCGGCACGCTCACCCTCGGCGCGACGACCGACAGCCAGGACCGCGACGGACTCCTTCTGGAAGAGAAACCGGTGCCCGCGCTCACGGCGGATCAGGTCGAGGCGGCGTTCGCCAAATTTGACGGGGATTTTTATCAGATGCCCCCGATGGTTTCCGCCATCAAAAAGGACGGGGTGCCGCTCTACAAATTGGCGCGCCAGGGAAAGACCGTCGAGCGCGAGCCGCGTTTCGTGCATGTGTTTCACCACGAAGTGAAGCAGATCGCCCTGCCGGAAGTGGATTTCCGTGTCGTGTGCAGCAAGGGATTTTATGTGCGCACCTATGCCCACGACATTGGCACCGAACTGGGCTGTGGCGCCCACCTCAAGGAACTGCGCCGCACAAAATCCGGACGCTTCGACCTCAGCCGTGCGGTCAGCATCGCCGAACTCAAGGAACGCGGTCCCGCCACGGCGGACAAAGTCCTCACCCTTCCCGAAGTCTCCCGCCTCCGCGGCGCGTGACCGGGGCGATTGACTGGACTGTGAAAACCCGATAGACACGCACGTATGAGCAATATCCATGTCAATCGTGCCGGCAACTCCCTGGGTCAGTTTTCCCTGGAGGAAATCAAAGCGGGCCTTGCCAGCGGACAGTTTCTGGAAAGCGACCTCGGTTGGCGGGAAGGCATGGCGGAATGGAAAAAACTCGGTGCATGGCCCGAAATGGCAGGTGGCGGCACCGGCCTTGTCCCGCCGGGTGGTCCGGGTGCCGGATTTGGGCCCGCTCAGATCCCGCAGGACAAACCTTCATGGGAAAATCGCCAGGCACTGGGATTTGTTCCCTCGCTGGTTGCTTCGGTGCGTGAAATTCTTCTGGAACCTGCGGACACCTTTGCCCGGCTCAAAACCTCCGGAGGACTGGGTGCGCCCGTATTTTTCTATGTGCTGCTGGGCTCCCTCGGCGGGGCCGTGGGCCTGATCTTCCAGATGGTGTTCCAGATGGGCGCCATGACTGCGGAATTCGAGAAAGCGGGCCTGCCCGCCGGTGCGGGGATGATGGGCGTCGGGGTGGTTCTCGTTCTGCTGCCGCTCATTCTGGTGGTGGTCCTGTTTGTTTCGTCCGCATTTTATCATCTGTCGCTGTGGCTGGTGGGATGCCGTGAAAAAACCTTCGAAAGCACGCTGCGCATCGTGGGGTACGCCTTTGGTGCGTCGGCCATTCTGCAGGTTGTTCCCTTTTGTGGCGGAATGGCCGCCCCGATCTGGGGTCTGGTGGCCCTGGTGTTCGGGTTCATGAAAACCAACAATCTCACGACCGGCAAAGCGGTGATCGCCGCGTTGCTCCCGATGCTTCTGTGCTGCGGCCTCGCGATTGCGGCAGGCGT
>DYRR01000134.1 GCA_020718605.1 Chthoniobacter flavus
AAACAGCAGGAATCCGGCGCCGATCGCCACCAGAAAGAGCGAGAGAAACTGGCCCCGGGTAAGACCGGCGGTGAGCGCGGCGTCGGGTTCCCGGAAAAACTCGTCGGCGATCCGGACCACGGCGTAGCCGATAAAGAAAACCCCCGTAAGCAGTCCGTTGCGGCGGGGACCACGAAAACGCAGGATCCAGAGCACAAGGAAGAGCAGCAACCCCTCCAGCAGTGCCGCGTAGATCTGCGAAGGATGCCTGGGATCGAGAAACGGGGCGATGGCCCGGCGGACCGCTTCATCGTGGGGCGCCACCGCCACAAGATCGGGAATGGACCCTATGGAAGGATTCACATTGGCTGCCGCGGCAAGCGCCTCGCCGGCCCGGACCGGTGCGGCCTCGTAGAGTTCTTTGGGAAATTTCACCGCCCATGGAACGGTGGCCAGACGGCCATAAAGTTCGCCATTGATGAAATTGGCGAGCCGCCCGAAAAAGATGCCGATTGGGGCGACGACCACAAGGTTGTCGCCAAGACCGGTCCATGAAATTTTTTTACGCCGCGCATAAAACCAGGTGAACGCCACGATGCCCAGAATGCCGCCATGGCTTGCCATCCCGCCTTCCCAGAGGCGAAAAACCGACAGCGGATCCTTCCAAAAAGCACTGCCGCCGTAAAACAGGATGTAGCCCAGACGTCCACCAATCAACACTCCGAACAGGGCGCAGCCCATGATGAAATCGCCGACCTCGCTTTCTTTGAGTTCGGAGAATCCCCGGCGGACCAGATGCTTGTAAAGAGCGAAGCCGACAAAAAAGGCGGCCACATACGCCAGTCCATACCAATAAATGGAAAAACGGTCACCCAGGCGCAATGCGGCAGGTTCGAAGGAATGGACCCAGTAGGCAAACATGCCGTTCTTTTGCCATATCGAACCCGATTCGCCACGTCAAATCGAAGGCGATATATCAAAAACGCACATGCGCTTGACTTCATTTCAACGCCGTGACATTGTTGCCGCCTTCATTTGGCACTCGTAGCTCAATTGGATAGAGCATCTGACTACGGATCAGAAGGTTGGGAGTTCGAATCTCTCCGGGTGCACCAGTATTCAAGCTTGGCGGCGGGGCATGGGCATCAAGCTTCTCCAGTTTCGGAGGGCAGGGCTGCGGTGGACGGCGTTTTTCCGAGCAGTCGGGAAAACATGCGGCGCGGCAGGCTCCGTCCGGCTTCTTCGGATTCCAGTTCGCGCAGGGATTCGGTCTTGGCGTTTTCCCACGCGGCGGCGAAACCCGGCGCGGAAGTGGTCATGCGTTTCTCGGCACGGATCAGGATTTCCAGGTTGCGCTCGGCGAGGCGGTCGGGCGTCTGCTGAAGCTGGCCGATCTTGAGACGCAGATTCTCCAGTTCCGCCCGCATTTTATCGCCCTCGCCCTTTTCGCGGTGCACATGATCCGCCTCGATCCGCACGCGCTCGGAAAGATGGCGCTGGAAGCGGCGCAACTCCGCCTTGGTGGTGAACAGCCGGACGAGCGCAAGCAGGGTGAACACCAGACCCAGCAGGAGCCCGAGCGAGAAAGGATGGGTGAGCAGTTCCATACCCGTGGAGACTAATGGCTCCGTCGAAGGGAACCAACCTTTCTTTCACGCCCCCCCGATCAGGCTGCGAGATAAGGCAGGCGGGCCGCGGTGGCGTCCACTTCCTTTTCGCCTTCGAGCAGATCGGCGATGGGATCCCAGTGGCCTGTGACCAGTGCCTGCCGGGCACTTTCGCGCAACTCGGCGGGGAAGGTTTTTCCACCCGCCCGGATCGCCCGGTTCTCCACGTCGATCTCGATCTCCAGCGACGGATCGGACTCGACCATGGCGCGGAGGGTCTGAAGATCGGCCTTGGAAGCGGTCATACAGGGCATGCCCAGCGTGGTCGAGTTGCCGAAGAAGATCTCGGCGTAGCCCTCGGTGATCAGCGCCCGGAATCCGTAGCGATAAATCGCCTGGGGGGCGTGTTCCCGCGAGCTGCCGCATCCGAAATTGTTGCCGCCCAGCAGAATCGTGGCGCCCTTGAAGCGTGGATCGTTGAGCGGATGATCCTTCTCGCCGCCCGCCTCGTGGAAGCGGGTGTCGTAGAACAAAAATTCGCCCAGCCCATCGAACGTCACGCATTTCATATAGCGCGCGGGGATGATGCGATCGGTGTCCACGTCGTCGCCGGGGACGACCACGGCGCGGCCTTTGATCGAGGTGATAAGTTCCAGTGCCATATTGGTATTTTTCTAGTTGGAGGCGGGGTGCGTGGTGGGAAACACTTCGCGGGCATCGCTCACGACACCGGTGACGGCCGCCGCGGCGACCATGATCGGACTCATGAGAAGGGTGCGTCCGGTGATACTGCCCTGGCGGCCCTTGAAATTGCGGTTGCTGGAGCTGGCGCAGAGCTGGTCGCCCACGAGTTTGTCGGGGTTCATCGCGAGACACATGGAACAGCCCGCCTCGCGCCATTCGAATCCGGCTTCCCTGAGGATCCGATCCAGCCCGAGTTTCTGGCACTGCAGGGCGACAATCTGCGAGCCCGGCACGGCGATGGCCTTCACACCGGGCACGACATGGTGTCCGGCGATATGTTTGGCGACTTCGACGAAATCACTGAGCCGCCCGTTGGTGCAGCTCCCGAGAAACGCCACGTCGATCCTGGTGCCCTTGATGGGCGCACCGGGCGTGAGTTTCATGTGTTCGAGTGCTTCGGCGACGGATTCCTTGTCCGCAGCGGCGGAGCTCTCGACGCTCGGAATGGTTTCATCAATCGCGATGGCTTGGCCGGGATTGATGCCCCAGGTGACGGTTGGCGCGATGTCCCCGGCGCGGAATTTCACAATCTCGTCGTAGGGCGCATCGGGGTCGGACGCCACCGCCCGCCAGCGGGCGACCGCCTCGTCCCACGCCGCGCCTTCGGGGCAGTAAGGACGCCCCTTCAGGTATTCGAAAGTCGTGTCATCGGGGTTCACATATCCCACGCGGGCGCCGCCTTCGATGGACATGTTGCATACGGTCATCCGCTCTTCCATCGTGAACCGATCGAAGACTTCTCCCGCGTATTCGTAGGCGAATCCTGTGCCGCCATTCACCCCGAGCATGCGGATGATGTGGAGGATGACGTCCTTGGCATAAACGCCGGGGCGGAGTGTGCCGTCCACCTGGATGCGGCGGACCTTGAGTTCCCCGAGTGCCATGGTCTGGGTGGCCAGCACGTCGCGCACCTGGCTGGTGCCAATCCCGAAGGCGATGGTGCCGAACGCCCCGTGAGTGGAAGTGTGGGAATCGCCGCAGGCAATGGTGGTGCCCGGCTGGGTGATGCCCTGCTCGGGACCCACGATATGGACGATGCCCTGTTTGCCGGTTTTCCGGTCGAAGAACGTGACCCCGAACTGCTCACAGTTTTTCCGCAGTTCCTTGATCATGGCATCGGCCAGGGGATCGGCGAAGGGCTCGAACGCCTGGTCGGTCGGGACGATGTGATCCACCGTGGCAAAGGTGCGGTGCGGGAACCGGACCTTGAGCCCGAGATCGCGCAGCATGGCAAACGCCTGGGGGCTGGTGACTTCGTGGATGAGATGCGTGCCGATGAGCAGCTGCGTCTGCCCGTTGGGCAGGCGGCGAACGGCATGCGATTCCCAGACTTTGTTGAACAATGTTTTTCCCATGGAAGACTTGTGGTGATTGAAAACGGGCAGACAATCTCCCCAAAGAACCGCCCGGGCGCAACCCCCGATTTTTTCTTTTTGCGTTGGCGAAGTCGGAGCTTCCCAAATCATTACGATCCTCTGGAGGATATGCAGAAATGGGAGGATTGTGCGGCGGGCGATCCCGCTCCTCCCGGATCGGGCTACAGGCTGCTTCGTAGCCCTGTGCGGGAGCGCAGGGATCCGCCAATCCTAACGATTGGGGGGTCTCAAGACTATCCGGAGCCCGGGAGCGGCGGAATGGACGGCGGGGCGGACCGTTTTCCGGCCGGCGCGGGTTCGCTTCCGGAGTTGGATGCGAGGAGCGGCGCCAGCATTCCCGCATCCTGGGGCAGCAGGGTGATCCGGGGTTCGCCCTCCAGCATCTTCTGGGTTTGCAGGATTTCGAACAGCGACTCCAGGACGGTTGGATCCGCCGAAATCTCCTGGAGCACCGCGCCCACGATCGTGGGTCGCATCGCGGCGGCCTTGGCAAACTCGACAGCGGCCTGCCGCTCGGCGGTGGAGGCGATGATGTTCACCTGATTCTCGCCGTCCTGTTTGATCGCGTACGTGACCTGGCGCAGGCGGTTGACCACTTTTTCCTCGATCTGATTGATCATGCCCGTGTCGCGGAAGTGGACCTTGCGGATATAGACCGAGCCGAGGCTGTAGCCCCATTCCCGGGATTTGTTGGTGACCTCGTCCCGCACGATCGAGGACATCCGGTGGCGGTCTTCGAGCATCTCGGCGAGGCGCATATTGCTGAGGCAACGCACGGTGACATTGCTCACATTGGCCGCGAGAGAGCCGCGGGGGTTGGTGTTTTTGAAAAGATAGGCGACGGGATCGCTCAGGAACATCTCATACCAGATGCCCACGCCCATCGGGGCACCTTCCTCGCTGTTCACCGGCTGGCTGCGGAGATATTCCTGGTCCATCCGGAGATCGACCACGTGGCATTTGCCCAGCCAGTTCACGAGCAGCGCGGCGGGCCCCAGGCGGAAGGGCAGAATGTGAAGTCCGGGCTCGGTGAGGATGCCCAGCACCCGCCCGAACAGCACATACACCCGGCACGAGCCCTCCTCGACCGTCGCGTAGAGACCCAGCGTCCGGACCAGGCCGAAGAAGATCGGAAATGCGATGAAGCAGGCGATGAACGTGACAAAACCGGCGATGAGAAAATTCATTTTTTCGCCTCCAGAAAGATGTGGCCGGCCTTGCCGAAGAGCGCGAGGCGGACGTTGCGAAGATAGGCGGGAAGTGCCGCCGGACCGCTCTTTTTCAGCTCGGCGAGCTGCGTGGCGAGCCAGTTGAGCGGCTCGACCTCGGCCTGGGCCTTGAGGGTTTCGATCTCCACCGCCCGCTTGGATTGCACGATCTTCTGGTCCGCCGCCGCCTGGGCCAGACTGATCTCGGAAGACACGTGGTTGTGGGCGGTATTGATTGCCGCCAGCGCGGATTCAACTTCCATCGGGGGATTGATTTCGGTGATGAGGGAGGCGTCGAGTTCGATGCCGTATCGCGCGGCGGACGAGGAGCACTCGCGGTCCATGTGTTCGTTGAGGTCGCGGAGATTCTTGCGCAGATCGTTGATGGAAACCCCGGAGACGGCGGTCGCCAGCAGTTGATCGGAGCTGGCCAACGGGGCGTCCGGCGGCGGGGGTGGGGGGGGCGGCGCCTCGAAGTTGGCGATGCGCTCGCGGAGAATGGAGACGAAATAACCCATCACATGGGCGATGGGATTTTTCACCCCAAAGAGATAGGCGTAGAGATTGCGCTCGGCGATGCGGTAACGGATCTGGCCGGTGAGCCCGGTGTTGAGCTGGTCTTTGGTGACGGCTTCCAGAAGTGTGCCGTGGGAGTTGGCTTCGGGACTGTCGGGATCCCAGGCCATATTCGCGGTCATGGTCGCGATGCTCACCTTGTGGACCTTTTCCCATGGCCACTTGAAATACGGACCTCCCGGCGGGATCACCCGCACCTGGGGGTAGCGATAGCGGTCGCGCTCGTCCTCCCGCAGGGATTCCGAGACCGGATCGTCCAGCGTAGTGACTCCGGGCAATCGTTTGGCCCGCCCGAAGCTTGTCTTCACCGCGCGTTCATTCTGGTCCACGGTGAAAATGCCCGCGATGAGGTAGCGCACAAGAAACCAGGCGACGAATCCGAAAAAACAACCGGCGGCGATGCTCATGCCGCCTCTTCTATCGTGTCCGCCCGCCCCTGCCAAGCCAAAGGTCGCCAATAAGTTGACAAAGCGAATCCGAATGACGGGAGCATGGGATGCCGGTCTTGGTGATCGTATTTTCGCCGATGTCCCAGCCCAACGATCCACATGCCGCATACCCTCCCATTCTCGAAGCTGCGTCGGCTCTTCAAACGTTCTGCGAGATCCACGGATGGAGATTCTGCTTTATCGGCGGCCTGGCCGTGCAGCGCTGGGGGGAGCCCCGCCAGACGCAGGATGCGGATCTGACGCTGATTACCGGGTTCGGGCCTGAGGAATCCTATGTTGATTCTCTGCTCTCGCGTTTTGCGGGACGGCGGGAGGATTCAAAAGATTTTGCCATGCGATTCCGTGTGCTGCTTCTGCATGCGTCGAATGGCATTCCGCTTGATATTGCCCTCGGGGCCATGCCGTTCGAGCTGAACTTCGATAACCAAAACAATCGGGAAGGCGCATAGACAGTAGGGTTGCT
>DYRR01000135.1 GCA_020718605.1 Chthoniobacter flavus
CAGGCTTGGATCGAAGTCGGTGCCGATACAATTCGGAGCCGCGATGTCTTGCTGGCTGATTTATCCAATCAATCTCACCCAAAGGTTGCGTGCGGAGAAATTCTGATTCTCGCGAGTGGGAAGGCAAAACCAAAAGGCCTTCGAGACGTTGCGGAGCCTGGTGCCGATGTTCCGGTTTACGAAGGAAATGGAATCATTGGATACACCGAGGCACCGCTTCTGAGTTTCCAGACCCTTTCAATCGGGCGCGTTGGTGAATACTGCGGATGCTGGGGCGGTTCGTTGGGCGAGGAGTTCAAGCCCGCGAAGTGGACCTTTGTCGAGCCCCTGAAACTGCCACGTCAGCCGGGCGAGGTGATGGTGGGGCCGTGGGTGCGGGAGGCGTCGCGGCGACCGCCCCGATCCGCGCTGCGTCGGCGGAGGTGACGGTATGGGCGGTGTAGAGCTGGCCGATCTGATCCACGCCCATGGTGCGCTCCCATTGCGAGTCAAAGGCCATGCCATGCATCGCGAGATGGCGGGCCCGGGCTTTGTCGGTGTAAAGCCCCCACTGTCCGTCGATGATCCCGGGCCCGAAATTGCGTTCATCGAGAAATATCTGAAGCCGCACCACGCGGTCGCGTTCCGTGAGGCGTCCGGACCCGGCCGTGCGGCCCGATTGCGACGGAGCGGCACAGCCCGCCAGGAAGGCGGCACACAGGATGAGCAAAATGCGGGAATAAAGGACGTGCATGGGGTTGAGGCCGGTCAGCCGCCGAGGATGATGACGTCGTCGGGGTGGATGCGGCACCAGGCGTCCTCGCCGACATCAAATTCCACCTCGTCGCTGCCCTCATTGGTGTCGAGCACGCCGAGTTCGAGACCGCCTTCGGTGCGCAGGGTGAGATCGTCCACCGCGCCTTTGAACACTTCGCTGATCACGGTGGCCCGGAACACGTTTTCGCCCGGGGGGCGGGTTTTGTGGATGCGGATTTTTTCGGGGCGCAGTGAGACGAGGATTTTGCCGTCGGGCGGCGCGTTCCGGGCGCGGACGAGAACCTGCAATCCGCCTTCGAGACGGCACAGGATTTTCCCGTCGTCGGTTCCGAGCACTTCGGCTTCCACGATGTTGGTGTCGCCGATGAAACTGGCGACAAACCGTGTGGCGGGGCGGTGATAGATCTCCGTGGCGCCGCCGATCTGCTCCACGCGTCCGAGGTTCATCACCACGATGCGGTCGGACATGGCGAGCGCTTCTTCCTGGTCGTGGGTGACAAAGACAAAAGTGATGCCCAGGCGTTTCTGGAGGCTTTTGAGTTCGAGCCGCATCTGGTGGCGCAACTTGGCATCCAGCGCGGAGAGGGGTTCGTCGAGCAGGAGCACCTTGGGCTGGCACACCACGGCACGGGCCAGCGCCACCCGCTGCTTCTGTCCGCCGGAGAGCTGGGAAGGCTTGCGGTCGGCGAGTCCGTCGAGACTCACGACTTCGATGATTTTATCCACGCGCTCGCGCGTTTCGGCGAGCGGAAGTTTTTTCATGCGCAATCCGAAGGCGATGTTGTCCCGAACACTCAGGTGCGGGAAAAGCGCGTAGGTCTGGAAGACCTGGTTCACGTCACGCAGGTAGGGAGGATCACCCGTGACATCGCGTCCGTCGAGGATCACGCGTCCGGTACTGGGACGCTCGAAGCCGCTGATGAGCCGCAGACAGGTGGTTTTGCCACAACCGGAGGGTCCCAGAAATGTGAGGAATTCCCCGGCGAAGATCTCGATATTCACCTCCTGCAGCGCGACGGTGGAGCCGAAGCGTTTGGAGACGTTTTCGAGGAGGACCATGGTATTCATAGGCGGACGGATCAGTCGATGGGTTCGGGTTCTCTGCGGGGTTTGGTTGCCCATAGTCCGGCAAAAAACAGCAGGAGCAGAAGGGTTCCCAGTGCGGCGCCGAAGGGTGCGTGCCGGGCGGCGGTGAATTGTTTCTGGATCACCTCGCCCACCGTGGGCACCGCGCCGCCACCCATGAGCGTGGTGATGGCAAACATCGCGATGGAAGGCACGAACACCAGAAAAAATCCGGCCACAATACCCGGGCGGGTGAGGGGAAGAATGACTTCGACCAACGCCGACCAGGGGCGGGCGCCGAGATCGTAGGCGGCTTCGATGAGCGATTGGTCGAGCTTCTCCACGCTGCCGTAGATGGGCAGGATCATGAAGGGGAGATAATTATAGACCAGACCGAGCACAACGGCACCGGGGGTGTACATGAAATCGACCGGGGCGGAGGTGAGCCCGGACGCCTGCAGAATGCCATTGAGAAACCCCTGATTGCTGAGGATGGTGACCCAGGCATAGGTGCGGATGAGAAAACTCGTCCAGAAAGGGATCATCACCAGCGCCAGCAGCGTGTTGCGCCGCCCCTCGGGCGCGCGTCCGATGAAATACGCGACGGGATATCCCATCACCAGACACAGGATCGCGGTGAGAAATGCGTAGAGCAGGGAGGAACCGAGTATTTTCAAATACGTCGGCTGGAACGCGCGCACGTAGTTTTCCAGGGTGAACGCATAGAGAACGCGCCCCGGCGCATCGGGATCGCGCGAGCAAAAACTCAGGATCACCAGCAGCAGCGTGGGCACCACCACAAAGAGTCCCAGCCACAGCAGAAGCGGCGAGAGCAGCAGCCACCCCGCAGGGCCCGGAGTCCGCCGTGGAGTGGCTGACGTCGGAGTGCTGGAACCGGGCAGCAAATATCCCATCTCGTGGTATGAACCGGCGGAACTATTGGGCGCGGAGATCGGTCACGACCCCGTCGATGTCGGAGGCCGCGCCACCGATGTCGTGAAAGATTTCCAGCCGCGCCCACTCTTCCTTGGTGGGAAACGAGGCGGGATTGGCAAGCTGTTCCGGAGAGAGGAGTTTGCGCGCCTCTGTATTGGGATTGGTGTAGGGGAATTCCTCGGAAATCAGGATGCTCACTTCCGGGCGCAGGATGAAGTTGATGAATGCCTCCGCACCCGCTTTGTTGCGCGCGGTTTTCGGTATGGCGAGGTTGTCCACGAATAGATGGGCGCCTTCCCTGGGCAGGACCCAGGCGAATTTGTCGCTCTCATTGAGGATGAGTGCGCCCTCGCCGCTCCAGACGATCCCGAGGTCCACATCGCCATTGAGAAGGGCGGTCTTGGGACTGTCGGAATCATAGACCTTCACCAGCTTGAGCCAGTCGGTGAGCACGGTGCGGGCGGCGGCGAGCGAGTCGGCATTGATCTCGTTGATGGGGAGCCCAAGATGATCCAGGGCCATGGTCACGATCTCTCGGGCGTCATCGGGCACCACGATCCGTCCGGCGTGTTCCGGGACAAAGACATCGCCGAAGCCGTTCACCGGGGTTTTGATGCGTTCCTTGTTATAGACGATGCCCACGGAGCCGCCCATGAAGGGAACGGAGTGGGTGTTCTGGGGGTCGTATCCCATGCCGACAAACTCCGGCGCGAGGTTTTTGAAGTTTGGGATGTTGGCTTTGTTCAGGGGCAGCAACATCCCCTCCTTGATCAGCATTTCGGTGGCGTACTCGCTGGGCTGCACCAGATCGTAGAGCGCTCCGCCCGCCTGGAGCTTGGCGAGCATCTCCTCGTTGGAAGCATAATTTTCCACGTAAACATTGATGCCGGTTTCCTCGGTGAATTTGTCGATCACTGTCTGTGGCACATACTCCGACCAGCAGAAGAGACGGAGTTCCCCGGGAGACTTGGTTTCCCGGCTGATGGGGGTTTCCGGGCCGGCGGTTTTTTTATCGCATCCTGTGGCCAGCAGGGCGCAGGCGAGGAGGGCGGCAAATGCGGAGGGACGGATGATATTCATGGTGTTTGTTCCTATGGTTGAATTTGGATGAGTGTGATCCGGGGTGGAATGGATTCAGCGGCTTCTGGCTTTTTTAATCAGCTCGCCGGAAATGACGAGGAGAATCGTGGCTGCGACGAAGAGAGTGCTCAGGGCGTTGATCTGCGGGTTGAGCCCGACTTTGGCCATGCCATAGACCTTAAGGGGCAGGGTCTGTGATTGCGATCCCGTGGTGAACAGCGTGACGATGTACTCGTCCAGGGAGAGTGTGAAAGCCATGAGCGCGCCCGCCACGACCGCCGGCAACAGGTAGGGCAGAATGACCAATCGGAATGCCTGCCAGGGTGTCGCTCCGAGATCCATCGCGGCCTCCTCCAAAAACGGATCGATTCCATCCAGACGCGCCTGCACGCCGATGAGCACGAAGGGAAAGCAAAAGGTCACATGGGCAATGATCACCGTGACAAATCCGCGCGGGACGCCCAGCGAGGAGAACAGCGAGAGCAGACTCACTCCCATGAGCACTTCCGGAATCACCATCGGGATAAAGATGAGCAGCCCGATCCACCCGGCAAACGGATAGCGGTAGCGGTGAAGGATCCAGGCACCCGCCGTGCCCAGCGCCGTCGCGGCGAGGGTGGTCACGGCCCCGATGATGAGACTGTTGCGGAAAGCCTCCAGCAGCACGCGATTTTCAAAGAGCAGCCCGTACCATTTGGTCGTGAACCCCTGCCACACGATGTTGAGCTTGGAGTCGTTGAAGGAATACACCGCCAGAAGCAGGATCGGGATGTAAAAAAAAGCGAACACCGCCCAGGTCCATCCCGCCAAGGACAGATGGACAAGGCGCAAAAGGCCCGGCCAGCCGCGCGCGGGCGCCGGGGGCGGAGAAATGCGGGAGGCCGGTATCGTCCGTTCCAATTCCATCGCGTCGAAAACTATCGGCGCCCCGTTCCGGATGCAATGAATTCTTGGGCATGATTTAGCGGTTGCATTTTTCCGGGGATTCCTTTCGATACGGGAATGAGCCAACACACCGCCTGGGACCGATTCACACGCAAGTATCTCATCCTCGAAGAGACCGGCTTCGCGCTGGACACGAGCCGGATGCTTTATGAGGACACCTTTCTGGAAGAGATGGCTGCCCAATGTGCCCGCGCATTTTCCGAAATGGCGGCACTTGAAAAAGGCGCGGTGGCCAATCCCGACGAGAATCGCATGGTGGGCCATTACTGGCTGCGCGAACCCGATCTCGCGCCGAACGAGGCGATGCGTCTGGAGATTCTCAAGACACGGGAAAGCGTGAAGACCTTCGCGGCAGAAGTCCGCAAGGGCAGGATCCAGAGGCCGGACGGCGCGTTCACCGATGCTCTCATCGTTGGGATCGGCGGGTCGGCGCTCGGACCGCAGTTTGTCGCCGAAGCGCTGGCCTCCCCCGGCGGCTCGCTGCGCCTGCACTTTCTCGACAACACCGATCCCGATGGCTTCGATCGCGTTTTCGCGGAGATCCAGCAGACGATCGCGACGACTCTGGTGGTGGTGATTTCAAAATCCGGCGGCACCAAGGAAACCCGCAACGGGATGCTGGAGACCGATCTTTTCTTCCGCGCCAATGGTTTCGAAATGGCGTCCCGTGCCGTGGCGGTCACCGGAGCGGGCAGCGAGCTGGACCGGCATGCCACCGCGTCCGGATGGCTGGCGCAGTTTCCGATGTGGGATTGGGTGGGCGGACGCACCTCGGTGATGAGCGCCGTCGGGTTGCTGCCGATGGCGTTGCTGGGACTCGATGTGGATGCCTTCCTGGGCGGCGCCGCCGCGATGGATCGCGCCACCCGTCTCGCCGACAGCGCAAAGAATCCCGCCATGGTGCTCGCGCTCATGTGGTATCACGCCGGATGTGGGCGGGGTCTCAAGGACATGGTCGTGCTGCCCTACCGGGATCGGCTTCTTCTGTTCAGCAAATATCTCCAGCAACTTGTGATGGAATCCATCGGCAAGGAAAAGGATCTCGACGGAAAGACGGTCCACCAGGGCATCGCGGTCTATGGCAACAAAGGCTCCACCGACCAGCACGCCTACGTGCAGCAACTGCGCGACGGCATCAACAACTTCTTCGCCACCTTCATCGAGGTCCGGCACCAGCGCGCGGCGGATTCCCCCGAGGTCGAGCCCGGCGTCACCAGCGGCGATTATCTGCAGGGATTCCTCCGGGGCACCCGCGCCGCGCTCTCCGGGAGCGGGCGCGAATCCATCACCCTGAGCCTCCCCGATCTCAGCGCCTTTTCGGTGGGCGCTCTCATCGCGTTGTATGAACGGACGGTGGGTTTCTACGCCTCGCTCATCCATGTGAACGCCTATCATCAGCCGGGGGTTGAGGCCGGGAAAAAGGCCGCGACGGAACTGCTCGCGCTCCAGGCCCGGATCATTGCGGAGCTTGAGAACCGCCGCAGCGCTCCGGCGACCTCCTGCGAGATTGCCTCCGCACTCGGGGTCGATCCGGAGTCCGTGTATCATCTGCTCCGGCATCTCGCGGCCAATCGCCCGGAAATCTCGATGACCGGATCGGCGG
>DYRR01000136.1 GCA_020718605.1 Chthoniobacter flavus
CATCGAACTGTCGGGGATTGCCGCCGCCGATTCCCCTCGCCAGACCGCAGAGACATTCCGCCAGTCGCTGCACAACCGGGTTTCAACAAATTACCCCGACGCTACGGCGGCATTTCCGACCGGCGGACTTGAGGACGATAAAACCAGCAAGGTCAATCTCGACGGGCGGACCCTGCCAACCGCGCGGTTCAATATCGAGATCAAGCTCCCTTACAAGCCCAAACCGGAGCCAACGCCCGCGTCGGCTCCAGCCAAATCATGAACCGGCTCAACAAAGATCAGATCCAGAAAATTGTCCTGAGCACGATCCTGCTCGTCGGATCCGTCGTGGCCTACATCGTGTTGGTGTTCCAGCCGCTCAAGGCGAAAATCATCCGCACGACGGGCCAGATCGCCGCGACCGAAAAAGCGATCAAGACTGCGGACGGGCAGATTCGCAAGACCGCCGCGCTGGAGCCCGAAGCCACCAAGGCGTCGGAGTTGCTGGCCCATCTGCAGGAAGTGGTTCCCGAGGGGGCTCCCATCGCATGGTTCCCCTTGAAAATGTCCTCCTACTTTTCCCGGCACGATATTTCCGATGTCGTCACGCGCCAGGGCCCGATCGAGACCATTGGGGATGCGGGCGGTGAAAAATTCCAGGACCAGGGCTGGTCGGTCGAAATCCCAAAAGCCGGGTTCATTCCCCTGGGGATGGCCGTCGCGGGATTGGAAAATGAAGAACCGTTGCTGGAGATCATTTCTTTCGAAATCTCGCGGTCCGATCGGGATCCCGAATTTCAGGTGGTCAAACTCGGGATCTCCCACACCCTGCCAAAATGAAACTCTTTTTGCCGACAATCCTGTTTTTGTCACTGGTTGTTCCGGTGCTCCGGGCCGAACCCACATTTCAGAATGGCCGACTCGTGTTGGAGAAACAATCCTACTTTGATCCGGGTGGCAGAACCCGCAATCCCTGCTGGCCGATCGGTTTCACCCCGCGTCCCAAGGTGGCGGGTTCCGCGCAGGTGGAGGTGGTGGCCGTGGTGGAGATTCCCGCAGAGGCACTGGAGGTGACCCTTGTGATGCTTGGCTCGCCGCCGATCGCCATCGTCAACGGGCGGGAGCTGACTCTGGGCGACACTCTCCAAGTGCAGGTGGGTAAGGAGAAGCCCATCCCGCTGAAGGTGGTTCGCATCGGCGATGGATTTGTGGACTTCGACAATGCCGGCACACCGGTGCGCGCAAAAAAGCAGTAGGGGAAAGACCGGGCTTGATCTTTCGGGGCGAGAGGGGAGGATCGGCGGCATGAACCATCTGCCCGCCGGGACCCGTTACGAATCCATGGAATACCGGAGGGCCGGGCACTCCGGACTCAAGCTGCCGACGGTTTCCCTGGGGCTCTGGCATAATTTCAGCGGCGTGGATGCGTTTGAAACCGGGCGGGGGATGGTGCTTCGCGCGTTCGATCTCGGGATCACCCATTTTGATCTGGCAAACAATTACGGGCCTCCCCCGGGCAGTGCGGAGGAGACTTTCGGACGGATTCTTCACCAGGATCTGGCGGGATACCGCGATGAATTGATCGTGTCCACAAAAGCCGGATATCGGATGTGGCCCGGTCCGTACGGCGAATGGGGGTCGCGGAAGTATCTGCTGTCCAGTCTGGACCAGAGTCTGCGGCGCATGGGACTCGGGTATGTGGATATTTTTTACAGTCACCGCTACGACCCCGACACTCCGCTGGAGGAAACCATGGGGGCACTGGCCCATGCGGTGCGTTCGGGTAGGGCTCTCTACGCGGGCATCTCAAGCTACCCGCCCGACCAGACACGCATTGCCGCCGACCTGCTTGCGGGGGAGGGGGTCCCCCTGCTCATTCACCAGCCCAGTTACAATCTCTTCGAACGATGGGTCGAGGGCGGGCTTTTGGATCTGCTTCTGGAAACCGGGGTGGGCTGCATCGCATTCTGTCCGCTCGCCCAAGGGTTGCTGACCAATCGGTATCTCGACGGCATCGCCGGAGATTCGCGCGCCGCAAAACCACACGGATTTCTGAAGGCAGATCAGATTTCCGAGGAAAAACTCCGCAGAATTCGCGCACTCAACGCCATCGCACAGGCGCGCGGCCAGACCCTGGCCCAACTTGCCCTGGCCTGGATTCTGGCGCGCCCGGCCATCACTTCCGTGTTGATCGGAGCCAGCCGGGTTTCGCAGATTGAGGACAATGTCGCGGCGATCCATTCTCCGCCGTTTTCCGACGGGGAACTCCAGTCCATCGACGATGCCTGCCGGTTGACCGCTTGAAGAAGGTGAATGTGAGATAGGTTTGGCCATCGATCACATTCCGTTCCGTTGCAACGATTGGCAAAAGAGCGGCATCCGCGCTGAAGGGGTTTCCGTTGAACGCATATTTCAGCAGGTTCACCGTCCCGGATTTCACGGGGTCTGCGGTGGCTCCGGAAACCAACGGATCGGCCAGTTGGGCGGCGGAGAACTTCACATTCTGCCAGTGCGCAAAACTCGTCGCCGGCGTGACAGTCAGGGTGGCCGGGGAGGTCGTGACTGCGCCAGTTTCATTGGTGACGGTAACCGAATAATTGCCAGCCAGGGCCACCGTCATGGTGGGTAATGTCAACGTGGCCCCGGTTGCGCCGGAAATCGGGCTGCCGTTGAAGAGCCACTGGAAGCTCCCGCTATCGGCTGTCACCGAAAGGGTCACGCTGGTCCCCTCCTCGACCTGCTGGGAACCGGGGACGCTGGGGAAGCACCAACGCCCGTCTGCCCGGTCAGGGCGCGGGTATCGAGTCCGAACGATCCGGACACTCCCACGGTGGTGCCAATGGCGTCGCGGGTATCGAGCTCGAAGTCCGGGGACACATCGAAAGTGTCCCCCGCCCTCGCAAACGATGCCAAAAACAACAGCAAAGTGACACAGACTTTCCAGCCCGCGCGGGACCCTCGGGCTGGAAAGTCTGCGTCACTTTTTGGGTCATTTCTCATGGCTTCGGCGGTTCTTCGCGGACTGCGCAGGAACTCCCCGCAGGATCGCGCATCCCAAGGTCTGTACCAGCGCACCCGGCCAGATAACGGTTCCGTGCTTCTTCCAGATATGCAAGCCGCACGTCCCGGCTCATCGCATCGAGCAGCCCACTGGTGGCTTCGCGCCATTTGCGCGACTCCTCCACGGCGTCAAAGCCGGGGATCGGTTCAGGATTCGTCGTCGGTGTCGCCATAGATGAGTTCCTTCGGGTTCACAATACTGATGGGTGGATAGCCTTGCACAAGTTCACCGCGTTAAAGCCCGTCTCTCGCCGCACGTTGGCGAGGTGTCTGAAGTTCCAGCTCACAAGATAACGAATGCCCTGCGCGGTGGCGATGGCCACATGTCTTGCGTCATCCGCATATTTGCGGGTTACGACACCGGCACTCAAATACGCCTCTGCCAAAGTTTCGATTTCCTCCGATTCTGCGAGCAAATGACTCGCATCGCAAAACGTCTCCGCAAACAACCGTCGCACTTCTTTCGGCGCACTTTGCAATTCGCGCTCCGCAACGATCGAAGTCACCAGCCTCCACTTTCCTGTTTGCGCCTGCGCCCAAAGCTCTCGGGTATCGGTCATCCACTCGGCATCGAAGTAGCCGCCGATCACGGAAGTGTCGAGATAGAGTGTGGGGACTTTCATAATGTGTCGCAGGCCTGCATCCTCTGGAGGGTCAGACTCCTGTCCTGACCTTGTTTTATCTCAAACAGGCCAGGGCGGGAGCCTGGCCCTCCAGGGAAGCGGGCACGGTTGGCGGGCATCGTGGCATTTCGCGGGCGCAGCCCGCTTTGGACTGCGCGGACTTGTCCGCGCTTTTGTGGTGGGGCAAAAAACACGGCCCGACCGGAGCGTTCGACGGCGCATCCACGCTGCCTACCAGCCCCGGACGGACCTCTCTCTGTTTTGTCGCATCCGAAAACCGGATACGAGCGGGACGACGACCGGTTCAGTCCCATGCTCTGCGCTGCGCCATCCAGAAACTCAATGCAAAACGCCCAGAAGGAATCTTCGCCGTTGGCCACAAACTCCTTGCGCACCGACGTGATACGCCCGCCCCGGAGGAGCTTGTTCAGCTCCTCTTTTGCGTTCCCCTGCCCATTGGCGGGAATCTGGATGAATTCAAATGGCATGTCGATTTTTAGAAAAAAAAATCAAAAGCGGCGACAAGTCGCCGCAGTCCAAAGTGCTCCGCACGGAACGCCGCCGCTTCGCTCCGCTAACTCTGCCTGCTGTTCTCATGGGACTGAACTGCGGGCGGAGCGGAACCCCAGGTCGTAGTAGCCGCGGCCCGCAACGCGGCAGATGCTCGCGTAGTAGCTCCAGATGCCCCCGCGCAACACCCGGTACGAGCCCGAAGACGGACCCTGGGGATCGCTATTGGCAGAAGAATCGCCGTAATAGTTACTGCCATACCAGTCCCAGCACCATTCCCAGACATTGCCTGCCATATCGTAGAGGCCATAGCCATTGGCCATGTTGGATCCTGCGGGCGTCTGCGATCCGTTGTAATAACCGCACGGGGTCGTCGTCGAACCTTGGTTGTGATTGTAATTGGCCATAGTGGCGTCGATGTCATTTCCCCACGGATACCGCAGCCCCTGTGAACTGCCGACCAAAGCTCCTTGGAAACCTCGGTGCGATCCATGAAAAACCCACTCACCTCGACATTGTGCAGCGGTTGCTGATCCGTGCCCGCCTCATAAAAGCTGTCCCCCATCTGGAATGGTCCCGCCGGGATCGTGTACGTGAGCCCGCCGTCACCCGATGCCTGCACGGCAACCGTGACAGAGGAAGTCGAAGCGGTGACATCGTAATAGATGTCCACAAACTTCGTCCCCGTCCGCTGGGATGCGCGGATATTGGAGACCACTGGAGGCGCCGCTTGAACCCCCACCGCGCCAAAGAGAAGAAGCGCACAGACCGAAAAGAAGGAATTTTTCATAGAGAAGACCTCGGGAACTTTGGGATTGGCAAACTGAATGGTGTCTGCGGTGTCATTTATGCGTCTCTCAAACCGGACGCGCAAGGGTGTTTTAGCCAGAGATTCGCGGGATCGTGGCCGCGACAAACCGCGCCATTTTGCCGGCGTCCTTGATTCCGGGCGAGCGTTCCACTCCGCCGGCCACATCCACGCCGTAGGGGTTCACCAGTGCGACGGCTTCGGCCACATTATTGGGATCAAGTCCCCCCGCCAGGATCACCGGTCGGGGGGCGAGCCGCCTCACGGCTTCCGCCGCAAGCTCTGTCGCGATGCGCGACCCGGTCCCTCCGTAGGCACCGGGGCAGGCGGCATCCAGCAGGATGGGCAGTTCCAGAAAATCGGAGAGGCCGCGCAGATCGTCTTCGGAGGCGAGCCGGACGGCTTTGGTGCAGGGCACGCCCGCCGCAAGCACGGAGGCGCAGAGATCCGGTGTTTCGTCCCCGTGCAACTGGACGCCGTCGATGCCCGGCAGCGCCGCGATGCGGAGGATCTCACCGAGGTCCGCGTTCACCAGCACCGCAACGCGGAAGATCCACGGAGGCAACGTCCGTATCCATTGTGAGGCGGCATCCAGATCCAGAAACCGCCTGGAACCCGCCCAGCCATTGAATCCGAGCGCATCGGCTCCGGCGCGGATCGCATCCATCGCATCCCCCTGCCGGGTGATGCCACAGATCTTCACCCGCACCCGCCCGCGGGCCGGGTCAACCATCGATCACCCTTCCCTGGGCCTGTTTCATTTGGGAATGATGCGTGAGGATCTGCACCTTGCCGGTCGAGTCCTTGAAAAATGCGCTCAGCACCCAACTGGCAATGCTGATCACGATGGCGCCAAAAAAGGCGGTCCACCATCCCTCCACCACAAAGCCCGGCACGATGCCGCCCACCATCTTCAGCAGGAGCGCGTTGATGACGAGGATGAAGAAACCCAGACTCACAATGATGAGCGGGAAACTCAGAAGCAGAAGGACGGGGCGGACCAGCGCATTGACAATGCCCAGCAATAATGAGGCACCCAGCAGGGTGGTGAAATCGGGCGCGTTGATGCCTGGAAAAATAGCGTCGGCGGCAAGCACCGCGAGTGTCGTGACAAACCACCGGATGAGAAAAGGTTTCATGGCCCCACTATATCGGGCCCGGGAAAAAAAACCAAGCATTGCGTGCGCCCAGTCTTTCACGTCCGAATCATTACGAGAGGATATAGAAAAAATGGGGGGATTGTGCGGTGCGCGATCCCGCTCCTCCCGGA
>DYRR01000137.1 GCA_020718605.1 Chthoniobacter flavus
GGTGTGGCGCGGGAATTCCGCGATCTCTTTTTGCAACTAAATTGCATTTATCGCTTGACGCCATCGGTTCCCCGCGCCACGGTGGCCGACGATGAACGCCGTTTCTCTTGTTCGATTCGTTGGTTTTGTCACGATTCTCGGCCTGCTGTTCCCGCCCGGTGTCCGGGCCGGAGAGGAGCACGCCCATGAGAATGCCCCTGCCATGGATTGGTTCACCGGCGAAGGGGTCTCGCTCGGAGGCATCCTGTTTCCGCACATCCATGCGGTGGGTGTCACCGGTATGAGCACGGCGGACCCGATCCCGGAACTGGCGGTGGGACACCATGACCCGCAGAATACGTTCACACTCCAGGCCCTGGAGTTGGGAGTGTCGCTGCGCGCCGGGGAGTATCTCCGGGGATTTGCGGTCTATAGTGCGTTCACCGATCCCGACGGCGCGCTCGACGGGGAGTTTGAGGAGGCCTTTCTCAAGCTGGAAAAACTGCCGGGCGGTCTGGAATTGCGGGGCGGACGGTTTTACAATCGGTTCGGATTTCAGGCGGCGGAACACAATCATGCCTGGGGTTTTGTGAACCAGAATCTGGCCAATGGGAGGATGTTGCGGGAGGGGGAACTGGTCACCGAAGGCGGAGAGATCACCTGGAATCCTCCGACCCCGTTCCGATCCGCGATTTCCCTGTCGCTCGGACGCCCGTTGAAAGAGGACCATGAGCACGAGCACGGCGAAGAGGCGGAGTTCGAGGCCGAGGGTTCCAATTTCGATGACTACGTGGCTGGGGTCAATCTGCTGGCGCGTTTGGATTACAACGATTTTTACCAGAATACACTCACCCTGTCCGCCGCATGGGGCGACAACGACTTTGGCCGCACCACGCAAATTTACGGGACCGGTTACCAATATCAATGGCGGGCGAATGGCTACGAGCCGGGCGGTGCATACCTCCGCTGGACGACGGAACTGTTTTACCGCAACATCGGCGCGGAATCCGGCGGTCATGAGCACGAGCATGAACATGCGGAAGAGCACCACGCGGAGAAGCATTCCCATGCCGAAGGTTCAGAGCGGGCGACCTTCGATGAGTTCGGGTTCTATTCCTCTGCGGCCTACGGATTCAATGAACACATCGAAACCGGGCTCCGGGCGGGATGGGTGTCCGGCATCGACGAGATGGGCCTCGACTCGCGCTGGCGCATTTCGCCCAATCTCACCGTCTCCCTGAACGAACAACGCACGGTCTATGTGCGCCTCCAATACGACTTCGACCACTCCTCCGACTGGGGCGCCGAACATTCCCTCTGGTTCCAGCTGGGCTTCAACTGGGGCGGCCCCGAGGTCCGCTGATCAACCCCGCATTCACACCATGAAAAAATCATTGTCCGTCCTTCTTATCCTGCTTTGTTTCGGTGCCACTCTCCGCGCCGATCTCAAGGTCGCCACGCTCCATCCGCTTCTCACCGATCTCGCCCGCAACGTCGGCGGCGATCACGTCGAAGTGGTCTCCCTCATGAAGTCCGGTGGCGATCCTCACGATTTCGAGCCCTCGCCCGGCGACCTCGTCCGCATCCGCGATGCCCGCGTGATTCTCGCCTCGGGCAAAGGGCTGGAAATCTATCTGCCGCGGCTGGCGGCGAATCTTTCCCCCGGGCAGGAGTTGTTTGAGGTTGGCAAAAAAATCCCCTCGATCCGCGTGGAAGTCGGGGAGTTGTTCATCTGCTGTCCGGCCCACAGCCGCGGCGGCCTTGATCCGCACTGGTGGCAGGGCATCGGCAACATGCGTCGCGCGGCGCGCTACGTCGCGGAGGAATTCAGCCGCCTGGATCCCGGCAATGCCGCCGCCTACCGGGCCAATGCCGCCGCGTTCGACACCCGGCTTGCCGCCCTCAAATCCTGGGCCGACAAAACCCTCGCGGCCATCCCGCGCGGCGACCGCGAGCTTGTGACCGGCCATGCGGCGTTCAGCTATTTTTGCAGGGAATTCGGCTTCCGCAGCATTCCGGTGCAGGGACTTTCCCGGGAACGCGAACCATCCCCGGCCTATCTCGCGGAAACCATCCGGCAACTGCGGCAGGAAAAAGTGAGAGCGGTTTTTCCCGAGCAGGTGGCCAATCCCAAAGTGCTGGCCTCCATCGCCTCCGAGGCCGGGGTGAAGATCGGACCCGCCCTCATTGCCGACGGCACGGGCCAGGGGGATGCGGCCACTTTCGAGGGAATGATCCGTCACAATGTCTCCGCCATCGCTTCGGCGCTGAATTGACAGACTTATCCGGATCACCGAGAATCTACGGGTTTGAAATCGCGCCCCATCCCGGAACTGCTGTTTATCCTGCTCCTCTTCGGGGTGGCATGGTTCCCGCTCAAGCGGCTCACGGATGCAGGCGCCGCCGTCTCTCTCAGTGCGCCAAGTCTGCGTCCGCCCGACGCGCCGGGCGATGCGGGAAAGAGCGTTCCTGTGTTTCTGCGGATCAAGTCGGCGCATGCCCCGGAGCGGTGCGCCGTTTCCCTGCCCGGGGGGGAACCGCTCTGGACCTGGGACAACACCGCCGCCGTCACCTCGATCGATGCCCGGATCGACCTGCCGATCCGGCCCGGTGCGGTGCTGGATCTTGCGGTGCGGGCCACATGGTCCGGCGGCACGCCGGAGACGGCGCTCACGCTCACCCTGGAGCCCGACGGCATCGAAGGGGAGTCGGTCACCGTCTGGGCCCGCGGATCGTTCGATGATATCCTGACCTTTTTCCGATGAACCACACGTCCCATCAGCATTCCGGCGCCGATCACACGCTGAGCGTGGCGGATTTGCATGTGCATTATGGGAGCGTGTGCGCACTGGAGCGGATCGGATTCGAGGTGCAGTGCGGCGAGTGCGTGGCGGTGCTCGGACGCAATGGCACGGGAAAAAGCACACTGCTCAAGGCCATCGCGGGACTTGTCCCCACGGCCTCCGGATCGGTGACATGGTGCGGCGGCCCGCTCGCGAAAGTCCGCCACGAAGTCGGCTACCTGCCCCAGCGGGAGGATGTGGACTGGCAATTTCCGGTGACACTGCGCGGGCTGGTCGAGATGGGAAGATTTCCGCAGACCGGCTGGTTCCGGAAATTTTCCGACGCGGACCATGCGTCGGTCGATGGGGCGATTGCGGCCATGGATCTTGGCGATCTTCAACACCGGCAGATTGCCGAACTCTCGGGCGGTCAGCAGCAGCGGGCATTCATCGCGCGCGCCCTGGCCCAGGAGGCGCATATTTTCCTGCTGGACGAACCTTTTGCGGGGCTGGATCTCCCCTCCCAGCAGACTCTGGCGGAGCATCTGCGCCGGCTGGCGGCCACCGGCCATCTCGTGCTGGCTTCCCATCATGATCTGGCGGGTGCCCCGGAGATATTTTCCCGGGCCATTCTGCTGGATCGCATTCTGGTGGCCGAGGGCGATGTCCGGGAAGTCATCGCCCGCCTCACCGACAACAAGGAGTTCTCCCATGTCCTTTGATTTTTTCGGGCACGCCTTCAATCAGAAAGCGCTGTTGGCGGGCGCGCTCATCGGGTTTGCCAACGGCTACCTGAGCGGCTACGTGGTCCTGCGCAAATCGGCACTCATGGTCGGCTCTCTCTCGCACGCCCTGCTGCCGGGCATCGCCGTGGGAATCATGGTGGCCGGGTTCACCGCGCTCAGCGCGTTTGTCGGGGCGCTGGTGGCGGCCTTGATGGTCGGTCTCGGTGCCGTGCTGGTGTCGCGCACCTCCCGCATCGATGGCAACACCGCCCTGGCCATCCTCTACACCTCGGCTTTTTCTGCGGGCGTCATTCTGCTGGACCGCATCCCGGAGCGGGTGGATCTCGACGACTGGCTGTTCGGCAACATTCTGGGATTGTCGGATGGCGACCTGTGGGCCGCGTTCATGATCAGTGCGCTGGTGCTGGGTGTGCTCACGCTCTGCCAGCGTCCGCTGTTGTTGTCGCTCTTCGAGCCCTCCGTGGCGGCGTCCCAGGGCGTTCCCGTCCGCACCATGCTTTATCTGCTCATGGGCCTCACCATCCTGGCACTGGTCACGTCGCTGCAGGCGGTGGGGTGTGTGCTCTCGCTGGGCCTGCTCGTGGCGCCGGCCGCCACGGTCTATCAATTCGCCAATTCCCCGCGCCTGCTTTTCTGGGGGGGCGGCGTGCTGGGCGCCCTCACTGCGGTGGCCGCCGTGATCCTTTCCAATCTGCTCGACGTCCGCACCGGGGCTGTGATTGTGCTCTTGCTGGGGCTGGAATTTCTCACGGCCTATCTGCTCTCGCCAAAATACGGAATCCTCACTTCGCTTCGCAACCGGCATCCCCATCACCGGAACGCCTGAGCCGCCAAGCCCATGTCCCCCATTGAGATTCTCTCCCTCGTGGCCGCCGCGACGGCCGCCGGGGCGATCAATGCGGTGGCGGGCGGGGGCACCATCCTCACGTTTCCGGCACTGCTGGCTATGGGCGCTCCGCCGGTGATCGCCAATGCGACCAGCACCCTGGCCCTGGTCATTGGAACCGGGGGGTCGGTGTATGGATTCCGCCGCCACATCGGGGCGGTTCGGGAATGGCTCTGGTGTTTCGTGCCGGTGAGCCTGCTGGGCGGCCTTCTCGGGAGCTGGCTGCTCACGGTCACCAGCAACGAGGTTTTCGCCCGGTTCGTGCCGTTTCTTATATTTTTTGCGACCCTGCTGTTCCTCGTACAGGGCATGGTGGCCCGGATGACCCGCCGCTCCGCCGAAATGCCGCACCGCAAGCCGCACCTGTGGGCCGCCGTGGCGTTCCAGTTTCTGGTGTCCGTCTATGGCGGATTCTTCGGGGCGGGCATTGGGATTCTCATGCTCGCCACCCTCGGTTTTGTGGGGTTCACCGACATTCATCGGATGAATGCGTTGAAAAACATCCTGGGTTCCCTCATCAATGTGGTCGCAGCCCTCATGTTTGTGGTCCGGGGAATGATCGATTGGCCAAAAGCGGGGGTGATGGCCCTGGGTGCGGTGGCCGGATATTATCTGGGCTCGCACTATTCGCAGAAGATTCCGCAGGTGTGGGTGCGGCGGATTGTGCTGGCGATCGGGTTCACTATTTCCGCAATCACATTCTACCGGCAATTCGTGTCGGGGCACATGAGAGGTTGACCGCGCGCGGTTTTTGCGTTTTGTGAATGCAGACATGTCCGCCCATCGACTCTTCATTTTGTTGTCAGCCAGCGCGGCGAGCTTTGCGTTCACCGGATGCGCCACTCCGGAACCGCCCGCCCCCCCTGTTGAAATCCGCCGCGCCGAACTCGCGCCGCCCCCGGTCGCGGCCCCACCGGCGGATGGCAATCGCCAGCAGTGGCCGGGCATCTCTCCCGGAGTGTTCGCCGGCTCGGCGATCATGATCGACGCGCGCACCGGCCGGGTGCTTTACCAAAAAAACGCCGACCAGATCCGCCCGGTCGCCAGCACCCAGAAATTGCTCACCGCCCTCGTCCTGCTTGAGCGGGGATCCATGTCGGACCGCGTCCGCATCCAGGCCAGCGACACCACCTGCGAGCCGGTGAAACTGGGTCTGCGCGCCGGCGAGGTCTATACCAAGCAACAGCTCTTTGCGGCCATGATGGTGAAAAGCTCCAACGACGCCGCCGCCGCCCTCGCCCGCCATCACTCGGGCAGCGTCGCGGCATTCGCGGCGGAAATGAACCGCAAAGCGCACGAACTCGGCGCATTCCAGTCGCATTTCTCCAATCCCCACGGACTTCCTGCGGAGGGACAGCATTCCACCGCGCGCGACATGGCGAAGATCTCCTTTGCGGCCTACCGGGAACCTTCCATCCGACAATACGCCAGGATGAAACAGATTGCCTTCCAGTTTGCCAGCGGCCGCACGGTGATGCTGGAGAGCACGAACAAGCTGCTCACCCGCGATCCCTCGGTCAACGGCCTCAAGACGGGCTACACCGCCGCCAGCGGACGTTGTCTTGTGACCAGCGCCGCCACGGGTGCCGGGGAGGTCATCCTGGTCCAACTCGGCAGCAACACCCGCAACATTTTCAACGACGCCGAAGCGCTCGTGGACTGGCGTCTGCGCCGGAGCAGCCCCGAGTATGCGTGGGGCGGGTGAGGGGACTCCTCAGTGGGCGCATCTCCGAAAGTTGCAAACCAAAGGAGCGCGGGCATCCTGCCCGCTTGG
>DYRR01000016.1 GCA_020718605.1 Chthoniobacter flavus
TCAACTTTCAACTTTCAACTTTCAACTTTCAACTTTCAACTTTCAACTTTCAACAAAGAACACCCGGAAACAAATTTTCGCATTCCACCCATTTTGTGCCGGACAACACCCCCGCGCTTTCTGTAGTGTCTCGTCCTGGAATGAGAGGCTCGCTTTCGCATGTTCTATTCCGTGGGATCCGGGCGCTACTGGCGGCGGGGATGGGAGTTGCGTTGCCTGTCGTTGCCGCGCCGAAGCCCGCCGAGGTGAACCCCGATGTCTCGGCACTCACGGCCGAGGAGATGCTCAATCGCGGGCGGGTGGCCTATGCGGCGGCGAAATACGAGGAGGCGGAAGGTCTGTTCCAGGGCTTTCTCTCGCAGTATGGCGCGAGCCCCGAGGCGCTGGAGGCACTTCCCCGCATGTTGCCCATGCTGGCCATCTCCCGAATTCAGCTCCGGAAATATGACGGCGCACTGGAGGCCATCCTCGAGTATTTCCAAAAGACCGCCAAACCCGAGCCCGCCGTGGCGGAGGAACTGCTTTTCTGGCAGGGCATGTGCGAACTCCACGCGGAACAGTTCGAAGCGGCGCACAAATCTTTCCGGACATTTCTGGACACCCATCCGAAATCGCCAAAATGCGAGGAGGTCATTCTGCTGCTTGCCGCAGGGGACGCGGTTGCGGGGAAGCACGCCGCCGCCATTCAGTTTTTATCGGACACCAAAGCCGGGCTTTCCCCCGAGAACCGCGGACGGGCCACGGTGCAGCAATTGTATTCGCTCCTGGAATCCGGCAGGCGCGAGGACGCGTTGAAGTTGCTTCTGGAGGAATACCCGAGATCGGCGGACATCCTGCAGTTGGTCAGTTTCAACTCGCTGGCACTGCGGCTGGGCGCGGATTTTTTGGAGGACGGCAAATATCGGGAGTCCATCGCCTGCCTGCAACGGGTGTGGCCGCGCGACCGGTTGTTGCGTCATCAGGAGGCCCGGCTGGAGGAACTCCGCGCCCGGCTCGCAGCCGCCAGGGAGCGCAACGCCGATGCCCGCGCCACCCTCACGCTTTCGCAGATGGTCGCCAAGGTGGAGCGCGAAGTGTCGGAGTTCCGGAAAAGCGAAACCTTCGAGCGCTACGACTCCTCGCTGCGTCTGCGGTTGGCATCGGCTTTCCTCGGCATGGAACGCCATCGTGAGGCCGCGCTCATTCTGGAACAAATGCTGGACGAGCTGCCGCCCGATCCCGTCGTCGAGGACGCGTCGCTCACGCTCATCCAATGCTGGACGCGCATCGAACGCTGGGACAGGGCCATCGCGGCGGCGGAGCGGTTCGCCGTGAAATTTCCCAAGTCGAAGCACCTCGCCATGATCGGATTCCTGCGCGGCGTGGCGGAGCAGAACGCCCCGAAGCTCGCGGAGTCCATCGCGACCTTCGACGCCGTCGCGGAGAAATATCCCGACGCCGACATCGCGCCCCGCGCATTTTTCATGAAGGGATTCAGCCTGCTTCTCGCGGAACAGAACGCAGACGCAATCGGGACGTTTGAGAAATTTCCACGTCGGTTCAAAAAGGACGATCTCGCCGAGGACGCCCTCTACTGGCGGGGCATGGGGTATTCCCTCGCCAAAGATCCCACGACATCGCGCAGGGTGATGGCGGAGTATTTGAAAAAATATCCGAAGGGAAAATATGCGGCCGATGCGGTGTTCCGGCGGGCGTACTCGGCGCAGGCGGCGCAGGATTTTGACACGGCAATCCGGGAACTCGGCAAATATCTCAAGGAATATCCCGACCACACGGGCCGGGCCGAGGCGCTGGTGCTGCTCGGCGACGCCCACATGGCCGATGGCGATCTGGACAAGGGCATCGACGCTTTCAAACGGATCGAGCCCGCCCAGACCCGCTTTTTCGAGGAAGGCTGGTTCAAGACCGGCAAGGCACTCAAACTACAGGAGAAGCACACGGCATTGCGCAAACACATGGAAGAGTTTGTGGCGCAACACGCGGACAGTCCGCGCCTGCCCGAGGCAATCTACTGGATCGGATGGACCCATCGCCAGGCGGACCGCGACAAGGAGGCGGTGGCGGTGTATTGGGACGCCATCGATCGGTTCGGCAACTCGGCGCGGCATCGCGCCGTCGAGGATTTGTTTCCCGCGCTGGCGAAGCTGTATCCGGGCGACGACGGACGGCGCACCTATCTCGGGCGACTCGAAGCCCTGGCGGCCGGAGCCAAAGGGGATGACAACAAAACGCTGCGTTCCCGCGCACTGTGGGCGCAGGCGAAGGTCTGGGAACGCCGTGAACCCGCCCGTGCCATTCTCCTGTTGGTGGAGGCCGCGCCCCTGCTCGATCCCACCACCGCAAGCCCGCAGATGCTGGCCGATTGTGCCGACGCATTGCGTGTGCAGAATGACGACAAGGGCGCTGCGGATCTCTACACCGGACTGCTCCAGTGGAACCCGCGCGCCGTCCAGCGCGACCGCGCGTTCGCCGGTCTCGGATTGCTCGCGGGAAAGGCGGGCGACCAGGATGCGGCACTGGATTATTACGCAAAATTTGAGGAGCGCACGGTGGGCTCGCCGCTGCTAGGCCGGGTGCTCATGAACAAAGCCGCCCTGCTCGCTGCCCGGAGAAAATACAAAGATGCCGCCATCGCCCTGGAGCGGGTGGTTGCCGACGAACAGGTTACCAAACAGGAAAAAGCCGAGGCACTGGTCCAATACGGCGACCTGTTCATGCGCGAGGACAAACCCGCCGGGGCAATCGCCTATTATCAGCGCGTGTACGTGATGTATGGACGGTGGCCGCGCTGGGTGGCCCGCTCGTATCTGCGCAGCGGCGAGGCGTTCGAAAAACTCCGGCGCACCGACGAGGCCATCCGCACGTACGAGGAACTCCTCGGACGCGAGGATCTCGCCTCCAGCGACGAAGCCCGTCAGGCAAAGAAAAAGCTTGCCGCACTGAAAGGAGGCGCCTGATGCGTCCGAATCATTGCGATCCCGCTCCTCCCGGAGCGGGCTACGGGCTGCTTCGTAGCCCTGCGCGGGAGCGCAGGGATTCGCCAATTCCTACGATTGGGACGATGAGACAACGCACCCTTTGGATCTTGGTTGCGGCCATGGGGTCCATCGTGGCCGAACCCGTTCCGGCCGCCGATGCGCCGGATGTGGTCTTCCGCCGGGGCGCACCGGCATTGAAGGGCCGGGTCGAGGGCTTCCAAAATCGCGCACTCCGTGTGGCGGTGATCGTGCGCCCCGACATGCCCCCCGCGACGATTGCGATCCCGGTGTTCGAACTGCAGCAGATCGTATTCGGGGAAAGGGAATCCGAACGCCGCCTGCTCACACAGCCCACTCGCGCCCCGCTGGGTGAGTTGCTCCGCATCTGGAAGGAAAAGGAACCGTTCCTTGCCGTGGACAACTCCGATGCCGGTGATTTCGGGTTGGCCGTGGCGGGAGTGCTGCTGGAGACCGGCAACCCCACCGAGATCACACGGGCGTTGGAACTCTATCAAAAAATCTACGAACGCGACTGGAACGACCGACGGAACGCGCTCGGACAGCAGGGCCGCCTCCGCGCGATGCTCCGGCTCGGACGCGCCGCAGAAGCCATGGCCGAGGCGGCGGAACTGGAGCGGACTTCCGAGGATCCCGCCGTGCTCATCGAAGCCAAGTATGTGCTCGCGGAGGCGTCGCTGCAGGATTTTAAAAAATTGCTCAAAAACAATCCGCGCTGGCAGGAGGACGAATTTGTGCGGCCCGAACACGACCGTCTCTACCATGCCACGCTGGATCTGCTGCTCTACCCCTATCTTTTTCACGGCAGCGAGGAGGCGCAGGCGGCCCGCGGCCTCTCCAGGGCCATCGAGATGCTCACGCTCTCCGGCGAGATTCCAAAAGCCCTCGAACTGGCCCGGGATCTTGTCGTGTTGTACCCCGCGACAACCCAAGCCGATGCCGCCCGTGATTTTCTCAATTCCCAACCAAAAACCAAATCCCATGAAAAAAGCCCATCCTGACAAACCGCTCCTCCTCCTGATTCTTCTCCTGATTTTTGCGGCCAGCGCCCCGGCGCAATCTCCCGCTCCGCCGCCCGACGCGCCCAAGGTCACAGAAAAGTCGCTGCTGGATCTCTACAATCAGGGTGGATTTCTCATGCACTTCATCCTGCTCTGCTCGGTGGGAACCATCGCGGTGTCGGTGTATTGCGCCCTGCAGATTCGGACCGGGAAAATGCGCCCGAAGGATCAGCTTGCCCTGCTCACCAATCAGCTCGCGAAGCGCGATCCCGGAAGCGCCTACGAGGTGTGCCGGAACCGCCCCAACAGTTTCAGCAACGTGATGTCCGCCGCGCTGCTCAAGGTGAATTTCGAGCGCGACCTCGCCAACAAGCTCTCCATGGAAGCGGCCGGCGCGGAGGCCATCGCCGAGGAGGAGACGCGCTACATGATCTGGGTGAATTACCTTAATGTCTTCGCCACCCTCGCGCCCATGCTCGGGCTGCTGGGCACCGTCACCGGCATGATCCAGAGCTTCGACCAGCTCGCCGCCGGACGCTCCGAACCCGCCGATCTGGCGGGCGGCATCGGCGAGGCCATGATCACCACCGCAGGCGGGCTTTTCGTCGGCATCCCCGCCATGTTCCTGTTTTTCTTTTTCCGCAACCGTCTGCTGCTCGCCATCACCGAGATCCAAAAATCCGCCACATTCCTTATCGACGTGCTTTCCGGCGAACTGAAATTGGAAGGCGCGACGGAACCCGCCCCGGAACCCGCCGCAGCCGTGGAATAGCCTCCGAATCGCCGCCCCCGATGAAAACCGTCCGCCGCACGCCGCTGGAACCCGGATTCATGCTCGCTCCGATGATCGACATGACGTTCCTGCTGCTCATTTTTTTCATGGTGACGACCAAGATCACCAAGGAACAGATGAAGCTGGAGGTGGCGCTGCCCATGGCGAAAAACGCGGTGTTTCCCGACAACCTGGCCGACCGCGACATCATCAACATCGACGGGACCGGCACGTATTACATCGGCAACGAACCGACGTCCAAAGAGGCCCTCGCGAAGTATCTTGCCCGCCGATTCAAGGAGTATCCGCCCCTGCGCCTTTACGTCCGGGCCGACCGCAACACCCCGGGCCGGCAAATCAAGGAACTCATGCGCCTGGCGGCAGAGGCCGGGGCGATCGACGTCATTTTCGGGAGCTACTCGAAATGAAAGCCCGCCGCCGCATCCAGCAGGATCCCGAGATTCCGATGGGACCCATGATCGACATGGTTTTCCTGCTGTTGGTGTTTTTCATGGTCACGGCGAAACCGCTCAAACCCGAGAGCGACATTGCCCTCGGCCTGCCGGGAACCGTCACGCAGGAGCAGAGTCTCGACATTCCCGACGAACAGCAGATTCAGATCCTCGGCGATGGCAGTGTCGTGCTCAATGAGCTGCCCGTGGGCTCTCCCGGCGACCCCGAACTCGCGCAACTCACCGCCATACTCCACCGGTTCAAGGAAACCGCCGACGCCAACCGCAGCACTCCGCTGGTCACCATCGCGGCGGACGACGCGTGCAGGCATCAGCGTATCGTGGATGTGCTGAATGTCTGCGCCAAGTCCAAGATCAAAAACGTGACCTTTGCCGACGCCGACGGCGGCGAAGAGGAGGAATTCTGACCATGCCCCAATCGCCCGATCCCCGCAAACAACAGCGCCGCAGGCTCATCGTCTCGATCATTCTGGCGAGCGTGGCGGTGCATGTGCTGGCCGCATTGGGCGCGGGCATCTGGGTGGTGGCCCGGTATTTCGCCCCGACACCCGCCGTGTTTGAGGTGAAGAAAGACCTGCGGATTCCCGCGAAAGAACGCGAGCACCGGATGAATATGGCGGAGTTCGACGCGCTCACGCCCAAACCCGCGCTCCAGGACAAACTCGCCAGCATCCGGCCTGCGGCATTTGCGCTGCCCGATCTTCCCAAAGTGCCCTTCGACCAGATGTTGCCCATGGATCCCGCCGAGATGGTGTCGGATCAGGTGGCGAGTCTCGTGGGCGCCGCCGGAGCCGGGGCGGGCGGGACGGGAGCGGGTGGCGTGGGGGGCAAAGGTGGGGGCTTCAGCTTTTTCGGGATCCAATCCACGGGACGCCGCGTGTTGCTTGTCTTCGACATTTCCACCAGCGTGATGAACAAGGCGGCCAAGGCCGGCATTTCCCCCGACAAACTCAAAGGGGAAACCCTGGCGCTCATCGACAAGTTCGGCATCAACACCCGGTTCGGCATGGTGCAGATGTCGCAGAATTATCAGCCTTTCCAGCCCGAATTGCTGCCGGCAACCGATCAGAACAAGGCGTCCGCCCGTGCCTGGATCGCCAGGGAATGGGTCGATACCGGCCTGCTCCCGGCCTCGAAAAAAAGCGTGGTTTCCAATCCGCGCGGACTGCTTGGTGTTCTGGAGTTCGGATTCCAACTCGATCCCGATGTGGTTTTCCTTATCTCCGACGGCAGCTTCCAATGGCGGCCCGAAGGCAAAATCGGGAATATCCCCTACAAAGACATCCGCGATTTCCTGCGGGACGACGCCAAAAAGCGCGGACGCCAGATCCCGCTCAACCTGGTCGGATTCGAGATGAAAACCGAGGACCGCAACGAATGGCGGCGGATCGCCCGGGGCAGCGGCGGCACAATCCGGGAGTTGGACTGAGCCGGCCCTCGCCGCAAATGGGACACTCGGAAATCGCGGGCCGTGAAATGAAGCTCAAGGCGGGGCAGTATTTCATACAAAAACCCCGCCCCAGTCTGGACGGCTCCTCAGCGACCGTTTTTCCGCGCTTCGAGCATCCGCTCATGTACGGCTTCTTCCATGCCTTCGTGGATGAGTTCCTCGCCGAGATTTTCGATCTCCTCGGTGGCACCGACATTGGGTGTGTGGCGCCCGGCGGAACCGACCACTCCGTCGTGGTCATCGAATGATCTGGTGTCGCACTGCGCGGCCTCGTCCTCCGCCAGATGTCCGCCGTGCAGTTCGGCCTTGGCCTGCTCCCAGTCGGCTTCGGTGAAGGCGTTTGCCTCGCGTCCGTCGATCACGGACAGCTCGCGCGCCCGCTGGCGGACCATGTCGGGCGAGGGCGTGCCGAGACCTGCCGAGTGATTGAGAATCTTGGCGTGCTGGGGATGTTGAAGCTTCATGGATTAAAGATAGTGCCTGATGCGGGGATTAGGCAAGCGGTGAGAATGCGATCCCGGGAAAAAAGACAGACTCATGCAGGTTTCCGGAGGAGATTTCGGCTTGCACCAGAAGGATTCCGCAGGGAGTCTGCCGCCCATGTCCGCAAGTCACGATCCGAAATTGTCGCGTCATATTCTCGTCGGGCTGGCCATGGGGGTCGGGGTCGGCCTTCTTTGCAACCATCTCTTTGCGTCCGGCGGGCCCCTGGCCGCGCACGCCGCGACACTCGGCGTCGTGATCGATCAGGCGGTGCTGCCGGTCGGACGGATTTTTTTGCGGCTCATTTTCATGGTGGTGATCCCGCTGATCATTTCGGCCATCGCCATCGGGGCGCTGGATCTGGGCGACGCCCGGCATCTTGGTCGGGTGGGGCTGCGCACGCTGCTGGCCACACTGGGCCTCTCGGCCACGAGCGTGGCCATCGCACTCCTCCTGGTGAACACCCTCCAGCCCGGACGCACCCTCCCCCCGGAGTCCCGGGAGCAATTGCTCGCCCAATACGCGGGCGATTCCGCCAAGGCCGTCGAGCGTTCGCGGGACACAACCGGGGTGGGTGACACCCTGCTCCAACTCATTCCCGACAACCCGCTCCGGGAAGCGGTGAACGCCTTCGACCCCAACAACCGGGGCGGCGGGATGCTGGCGGTGATGGTATTTGCCGTCATCCTCGGACTCGCCATGGCGGCGGCCCCGCCCGAGCGCGTGCTGGCCCTGAAAAACGTGCTCTCCGGCCTGTTCGATGTCTGCATGATCATCATTGGATTCGCGCTCAAACTCGCCCCGGTGGGCGTGGCGTGCCTTGGCTTCGCCCTTGGGGCGCGTCTCGGAATCGGAGTGGTGCAGACCGTTGGGTTCTACGTCGTCACGGTGCTGACTGGGCTGGCATTGCACCAGTTCGTGACATACCCCGTTGTGCTGAAATTTTTTGGGAAGAAATCCCCGGTCCGCTTTTTTGCCGAGACCAAAGAGGCCATGGTCACGGCGTTCGCGACTTCCTCCAGCAATGCGACGCTGCCGGTATCGCTGCGTGTGGCCGAGGAGAACCTGCGGTTGCCGCCGAAGATTTCACGTTTCGTGCTTACCGTGGGGGCGAGCGCCAACCAGAACGGCACGGCGCTCTACGAGGGAATCACGGTGCTGTTTCTCGCCCAGGTGTTCGGGGTGGATCTTTCCATGGGACAACAGTTCACCGTGGCGCTCATGTGCGTGCTGGCCGGGGTGGGCACCGCCGGAGTGCCGGGCGGTTCCCTGCCGCTGGTCGCCGGAGTGCTGGCCACCATCGGCGTCCAGCCGGAATCCATCGCGATCATCCTGGGTGTGGACCGCCTGCTGGACATGTGCCGCACCGTGCTCAACGTCACAGGCGACATGGTCGTCGCCGTGCTGGTCTCACGCGGGGAAACCCCTCCCACAATCCGGCCAAACCCGCAACGCCCCGATCGAACCGCGCCCAGACATCCTTCTCCGGTGTGATGACAAGGCTCTTTCCTTTTCGTACAATACGGGCCGTCTGGCCCGGAAGCCGGAATTTCTTCGGCAGGCGGAGCGCCTGGCTGTTTCCGCTGGTGAAAATCCGCACAGTATCTTCATTCGTGGCTGCCGGTTTCATATATACGGGAGGACATACAAAATAGCAGTTCCGTCAACTGTGTTTCCAATCCGCGATTTGGGAAAATCTTTGACCGTCCCCGTCTGCGGAAAGGGGCGAATAGGGTCCGCGCATTGCACGAATTCTGAATCGTGAAGTTCTTGGTATGGTCAGGTGGTGAATTGCGCAATGCTCGGACCCCTGTTCTCTTCTGAGGTATTCCTAAAATTGCTTTCCAACATTCAAATCAAACAACCCGGTCACCTCGTTTTTGTCCTTCTCTTCGTTGTAGCGGACGACTTTCCAGCGCTTTTCATCCTCATAGAAAAGGATGGCTGTTCGTCCATAATTCTTGTGATCGGAAACCGATTTGATCAGCGCGTTTGCGTCGTCGTTGATGGCGCGTTTCGTGTCAACGAGCAAAATAGAGTCGGGTGTTCCGCGTCCGGGGATTGAAATGATAAAATCCGGGAAAAACTGGCTTCCATTCGCCAGCGTCACCGCGACAGACCACGGCTTGTTCGGCGGATTTCTATGCCACCAAAGCACGCCGCCTTCCTCTGCGTTATCCAGCCACTCGGCGAATGGGCGCTCCCATGTGTTCAAATCCGGGGGATAAATGCCGTAAATATTTTTCGGAGACCTGTCGAGCGGCGACTCGCTGACAACGCTCGCGGGCAATGGCGATGTCGGGACCACCTCCGTGTAACTTGCCTCGCACGCCTTCCTCGCCTCGCTGAGAAGCTTCGGGCGTTGAACCAGAATCAATGCGAGCGCGTAATCCAGTTGATCCTCATTATCGGCAATCTCGAGGCCTCGCTTTCGGTATTCCCCGCCGAGCCTCTCCAGAAGTCCGCTTTGCAGTTCACGCGGGTCAACCGTTCCCATGTTGAACAACATGCGCTGAGCTAGGATCTCCGTTTCTCCAGCCGCTACCTCGGCATAGATTCGGGTCCGAGTCTCGTCGTTAAAGAACACCGATTGATCGACCTTGGTGACCGATACGGCCCTGCGCATGCCATCCATGAGGATTTCTTCCGAAAGTTTGAAGTTCCGGACAATCCCGCCCGCCAACCCCGCGTCATCCACGCCAAGCATCATGCGTTGAGTGAGCAGGACTGTCGGCATATCCTGGCGCAAATCATAGATGAACTGTCCCACGCTTGATGCAACTCCGGAAGCGGCGCCCGTTTGTGGGGCAAACGCTTCGCCAAGCAAATCCAGCCAGGCAGGTTGTTGCGCGACTTGGACTTCGTTCGGCTGTAGTTCCTGACCTCCAGCGGGTGCCGGACCGATTTGCACCGGCAACTGCTTTTCTCCGGGCAACAAGTAGGTTTGCCCATTTTGGATGATCTGGAGTTGGTTCTGGCCCGCAATCTGCACGACGACGGCGTAGGGTGACACCATTGCCAACTCGGTCTTGATCTGGTTCACCTTTTGGGCGGCCGTCGCCAGACCCGCCTGGGCTTCGCAGTCCGCGAGGAAGACGTAGGCGTTCTGCAAAAGCGGTGGCAGCGCAAGTCCTTGGCATCTCCGGTGAACCCGCATGATCCGCCCGACAATTTGTGTTCCGAAGTCTGCATCAACGATGCCGCGCATGGAAACCAACGTAAATGCGCGCGGCGCATCGAAGCCGAGAGCGACTGCCATCTTGAAGATCAGCACCTCCTTGGTCTCATCGACGGCGAGCGCAAGCAGGTTCGCGTCCGGTTCGTCCGCAGTGTGCGTGGCGATATGGTCTTCGGTGAAGCCGATCTCCAAGAGCTTTTTCTTCACCCGTTCGACGCTGTCCTTCGATGAGTCCACCTGGACCAGCATCAAGGGAACAAGATCAACGCCCGCAGCCTTCAAGCCCGCTTTGACGGTGAGATGCATTCGCGTTCCCTCGCGGAGGGCGGTCGTCTCGAAATCAACAAGCGGTTCTTGGTCCGGTGCCGCCATGAATGCGATGGAGCGGACACCCGGCTTTACCAGACCGGCATCCACGGCATCCGCACGACTGATTGTTACCGGGTGGAGTCGTTGGAACCCAGCCGCCCGCTTGAATGCCTCCGCGTCCGCATCGTCCGGCGTCGCGGTGAGAAGAAGTGTGAAATCCGGGCAAAGATGTTGGCTGTAGTATTCGAGGGCTTGTGTTCCGTGGCCAAACCCGTGATGCGCTTCGTCCACAATTACGCCGATGAGAAATCCCATCTCCCTCAATCGCGGCAGGAGCGTATCCAAGGAGGGGTTGTCCTCCCGGTCGCTTCGGATTTTTCGCGCCTCGGTGTCGCGTGCGGCCACCGATTGCCAAGTGGACACCCATAGGTCGCCGCTCCGTGTTCCCACGGACTGGCGGTCCGACTTCAAACTCCGCACCCTGAGCGTTGGATATTTGTCTCGAATCGAAGACTCCGTCTGCCCGACTAGCCCTTTGAAAGGAGCAAACCAGAACCAGACGACCTTTTCTTCGCGGCTCAATGCACATACGACCTCCCCGGCAATCAGGGTCTTTCCTGAACCTGTGGGAGCTTTCAGCAGAACGCCGCCGTTGTGGGATACAATCGCCCGCCGTTCGGCAGGTTTGTCCACCTGCCTGATTTGAGTCGCGACATAACGGAAGATGTCGAGCGTGTTGTCGGCGGCGGCTTGCTGGTAAGTTTTGAGGGTGATCATGGCTTGAGTCCGAATCGTTCCATCAGAAATTGCGGGATCGGACGAACCGAGATCGCTTTCCCGACATGCTGTGACACCAGTTCCGGTTGCCATGAATAGACAACCGCCCGGCGCAATTTTTGTTTCTTCAACGCCGTGAGCGTGGCTGCATCGGCCTTTGGCAGGTAAATGAGAACCGCTTCGTCGTCCCCGGCAATCCAGACCGGGCCGGATACTTCCTTCGGTGCAACCACCTCCAAATGCATCAACTGCAATGCCGTCCAGACTTGGATGTGGGCGAGCTTGCGGATGACCTTGCCGGGAGGCAGGCGGCGCGGGCGCAAATAGGCGAAGTTGCCGCCCAGTCCATCGACATGCTTCATCCTGTCTTTGGTCCGGTAATCGTAGCCTTCAACGGCTTTTGCGAGGCGTTGTCTGCAAATCTCGCGGCAGACGTTTTGCTTTGGTTCCTTGCCAGTCGCCTCGGTGCTGCTGACAACAATGAAACGCCGGTTACCATCATCCTCGGCATTCAACGCCAGCACGGCATGACCGGTGGTTCCAGATCCACCGAAAAAATCGAGAACAATGTCGTCCGGTCCCGTTGCCTGTTTCAATAGACCGTAGATGAGTGAGAGCGGCTTGGGATACGGAAAATCCTTGTTCCCGATCATCTGCTGGATGAGCGAAGTGCCCTCTGTCGTCCCGCCTACTTCCAACGAGATCACGTCATCGGGCGCGGCTTCCTTGTCTGAAGTTGGGCGAATCCAGGTGGAAAAAGGCTTCTCGCTCCGTTTGACTTCGCTGAGGTGCCGTTTATAGCGTGGCTTTCCGTAGCCGATGGTTTTTCCGACCCAAAAATCACGGTCAGGAATGTCGTGCCGCAAGTTTCGGGGAGCGGTGCCATCATCTATCGCGGCATGCAACTCAGCCATGCTTTCGTAGCGAACGGTTCGCTTGTCGCCTGGCCAGAGAACTTTCTTCTCTCGGATAATCTGCTCGATACTCTTGGTTCGTATTTTCTGACCGGGCTTAATCTTCGCTTCAGTTGCGAATCGCCAAGTGTTGTCCGGATCGCAGGGATACCAAACTTGCGTCGCCGGATTGCAAATCGGATAAAACGCGTTTGGGCGCTGTTTGAGATTTTTGTTTGTTACCAGGTTGTCGTTCCCCCACGGCCCCCTCTTGTCCCCGTCCGGGTTTGAATATGCGTCCGTGCTCTTGACCGACCCCGCAAACGTGAACCCCGGATTCCCGTAACAAAGGACGTATTCATGATCCGTGCTGCGGAAAAACTCCTTGGAATCGTTCGCCCCGCTTCTCGTCCGCCAAACAAACGTGCCAACCTTCTGCCCCGGAAACACCTGATCCAAAAGGCAGCCCAGTCGGTGAACTTCCTCCTCGCCGATATGCACAAAAATCACCCCGTCGTCGGTGAGCAGGTCACGGGCGATCAATAATCGCTTGTGCATGAACTCCAGCCACACCGAATGCCGGTAACGGTGATCCTTGTTCAGGAACACGTCATTGTAAATGAAGTCATTGCTGCCGGTATTGTATGGCGGGTCGATCTCGATGCACTTGATCCGCCCGGCGTGGGTCATGCACAATGCGCGGAGAGCGTCGTAATTCTCCCCCTCGACCAAAAGATTCTGATAGGGGCCATCGCCTACAGACAGACTCTCGTCGAAATCCCACGCCACGAAATCCCCGTTCATCGTCCCGTCGGCCTCAAGCACCTCGGGGTCGCGTTCCCAGACCAGACCAAGCCGCGTTTCATCGCGCTGCCGAAGCAGGGCGACAAGCTGGTCTTTCGTCAGGTCGGCATATTTTCCACGCGGGGCGGCGGGGTGCGTCATGGTGAATTGGGATTGCTTTGCGCGGGTTTTGGGGTGGGTGCGATATGTTGCGGGATACCCGAATCATTACGATCCGCTGGAGACTTTGCAGAGACGGGAGGGTCCCGCTCCTCCCGGAGCGTGCTACAGATTACCAGCCCTGCACGGGAGCGCAGGGATCTGCCGATCGTAAGGATCGGGGTTATCATACAGCACCACGCCCACGCGGCGGATGTGGTCGAGCAGGGCCGGATGCGACAAAGAGGACATCAGTGAGAGATCGATCTGGTATGGCAGCAGCAGATCATCCAACTCGTTGTCGATCCGTGTGAGCAGCGTGTGATTCAACCCACTGCCGCAGAGTGCCAGGTCGATGTCCGATCCGGGGTGATGTGTTCCCTTGGCGCGCGAACCATACAGCACCGCCCTTTCCACTTCGGCGTAGTGACACAGCACGCCTTGGATGCGTTCCACCGTGGCTGGCGGCAAACCGTGATTCATGCCGTCTCCTCCTTTTCCAGCGCCTGGAAACGCAGAAGAAACGCCTCAAATGCCGGGACATAGCGCGTCTGAACCGCTTCCATGATCTCGCCCGCCACCGCATCATTGTAAGTGTGGGAAGACTCGTTCCGGTGCCCGATCATCTTCATCCATCCCTCCCCGTCCTCGATGAGTTCCGCTGCAAAGGCCGCCCGGGTGGCATCTTTCGATCCATAGAGCATCTCTGAGCTGCCATGTGCCGCCAGGAAATCCTTCAGCGTGTTCCAAGCCAGCTCATGCGTGAACTCGAAAGCCTGGATCAGCCCCTGCCGTTCCAGGTTCGAAAGATTCCGCTCTTTCGCCAACAGGGACGCCTCGCTCAACCGTGCAAATGCCCGCTTGAAGTTGTCGAAACGTTGAATCCAGCGGATGTCGGAGCGGATCATGGGCGGGGCGGATCAGCCCTCGAAGGTGCGCACCAGCAGGGTGGCGTTGTGTCCGCCGAATCCGAAGCTGTTGCTGAGCGCCGTGCGGATTTTCTTCTCGCGGGCCGTGTTGGGCACGTAGTCGAGATCACACTCGGGATCGGGGTTGTCCAGGTTGATGGTCGGATGCGCGACCCCATGGCTCATGCTGAAGATGGTGGCGGCGAGTTCCACACTGCCGGCCGCACCGAGCAGGTGGCCGGTCATGGATTTGGTGGAGCTGATGAGCAGTCCGTTGTTCACATGGTCACCAAAGACGCGCTTGATGGCCTTGGTCTCGCACACGTCACCCAGCCCGGTGGAGGTGCCGTGGGCATTGATGTAATCCACCTCTTCGGGATTGACTCCGGCGATATCGAGCGCGTTTTTCATCGCTCTCGCCGCCCCCGTGCCTTCCGGCTGGGGGGAGGTCATGTGATAGGCGTCCGCGCTCAGGCCGTATCCGATGAGTTCGGCGTAGATTTTTGCGCCGCGGTTTTTGGCGTGCTCCAGTTCTTCGAGCACCACCACGCCGGCACCTTCGCCGATGACAAATCCGTCGCGATCCCGGTCAAAGGGACGGGAGGCTTTCTCCGGAGCGTCGTTGCGGGTGCTCAGGGCCTTCATGGCGGCGAATCCGCCGATGCCGATCGGGACGACCGAGGCTTCGGACCCCCCGGCAAGGAAGGCCTCGGCTTCGTTGTATTTGATCATGCGCCAGGCTTCGCCGATGGAGTTGTTGGCCGTGGCACAGGCGGTGACGACCGCCATGTTGGGTCCGCCGAGACCGAGTTCCATGGAAACAAGCCCGCTGGCCATGTTGCTGATCATCATGGGAATGAGAAATGGCGAGACGCGGCCCGGGCCTTTGGCGTGGAGAACGGCGATCTGCTCGGAGAGGGATTGCAGCCCGCCGATGCCGCTGCCGATGATCACGCCGAACCGGTCGCGATGGGTGGAATCCGCATTCAGGTCCAAGCCGCTGTCGGCCACGGCCATCTTGGCGGCGCCCATGGCCATCTGCGCGTAGCGGTCCGTGCGGCGGACATCCTTTGGGTTGTTGAAAGCGGTCTTCGGATCAAAATCCCGGACCTCGCCCGCGATGCGGGAGTCGTATCCGGACGCGTCGAAGTTGGTGATGGTGCGGATCCCGTTTACTCCCGCGACGAGATTTTTCCAGAAGGTGTCGAGATCGTTGCCGATGGGGCTCAGGATTCCGATGCCGGTGATTACTACTCTGCGTTCAGTCATATTTTTAAAAGGTTTGGGGCGGTGTTTCTCGTTCGTTCAGGCTGCCACAGGATGGGCACACCGGCAACTCCGCGTCCGAGGGGTCTTCGAACTCGTGCGCACACATCCGGCAACGGAGGCGGAGTTTGTCCGCTTTTTTCCCGTGCTGCAAGCGCAAGCGTTCGAATACGAACCACATCAGAAAGACTCCGGCAAGAAAACTAAACAAATAAAAAACGACGATGATATCCAGGGTGGTGCGGATCATAGCCGGTTCAGGGGTTGGAAACGATCGCTTCGCCCCAGACCAGGCCTGTTTCCGAAGCGGGCTGGAAGCGAAGTTTGGCGAAATAACGCACCGTCGCGAGGTCGGTCTCCCGCGAGTTGCCCCCCGAGGACTGGCGGATGGCGTGGCGGACCCTGCCATCGGAATCCACAGCCAGCAGATAGCGGGCGGGCTCCCACGCCCCTTCCGGCAGGGGAAGCGGAGGAAGAACCCCGGGGGCGCGCACCCGAAGTTCGCTGGATAATGTCAGGGGCAAAATCACCGGGACTTCATCGGCGCGGTGCGCACGTCCGGATCCCATGGCGAGGGGCAGGGGACCGGATCTCCCCGCAGCGGGCAGTGCGATCTCCCCGTCGGAGGCGGGGGGCGTTGCAAGCCGGATGTCCTCCTTCGCAAACGACGGACGGTAGGCGATGGGCAGCAGCGCGGCCTGTCCGGGGCTCGCATCGTCTGCTCCCGACGCGATGCGGGCCGGGTCTTCCGCAGTGGCGAATTCGAGCATGGAATGGTGGGCGGGATTTGCCGGATTGAGCAGGCTCACCGCCGCGAGCCTTGGAGGCAGGGTGGTGGCGGAGGGATAGGTGACCTGAAAAAGGTACAGGCTGGAAGCATGCATGAAAAACGCCACCAGCAGAAATCCCGGCAGGGAGAGACTGGTGGATTTTGCGCGACGCCAGGCAAAAATCAGAGCCACCGCCTCTGTCGGGGACGGATGTTTCATCGGGATTTCTCCGCCCCGGCCAGAGCCACCGAGTAGCCGCGCTGCAGACACAGGTTGGAAACTTCCGCCACGAGCGCGTACGGCGTGTTCCGGTCGGCCTGAATCACTGCGGTGCGTCCCGGGGTTTTGGGCTGGGGCAGAAGGCGGTGAAATTCCGGAAGCGAGACTCTTTGCTGGCGGAAATAAATGGCGGGCACCGGATGGCCGGTGATGCTCACGATCTCCGGACGATCCGCCGGCCCGAGCGCAAAAGGGGATTCCGGGGGGACCACCGTCACACCGGGCTGGCTGAGGATCTGGGAGTTGAGCAGAAAAAAGATAAGCAGCAGCAGAATTCCGTCCAGCACGCCCACAAGGTGCATGAGTCCGGGATTCGCGGTGAGTGTGCGGACAAGCTTCATGGGCGGGTAGCGGCGCCCGGCCCGACGGTGGGAGCGGATTGGCCGGTGAGCAGATGCACGATCTCAATACCGGCGCGCTCCATGTCGTGCAGCAGGGAATTCACCCACGAGGAGAGGTAACTGTGGGCCGCATGAGAACAAATCGCCACCGCCAATCCGGCCGCAGTGGTGAGCAGACACTGGTAGATGCCCCCCGAAAGATCCGCCGCAGTGACAAACCCGCTCTGTGAGGACAGGGTCGTGAAGACCTGCAGCATGCCCGTCACCGTGCCAAGCAGTCCGAGGAGCGGAGAGACCATGGCCATCAGGGAAAGAATGGAAAGTTTGCGCTCCAACTCCGGCACTTCCAACTGGCCCGCCTCCTGCACAATGAGCCGCAGTTCGGCCGGAGAGGCGTCCGTGCGGTCCAGCGCCGCCCGGATCACCCTCGCCGCAGGCCCGGGGGCAATGGCGCACTCGTGCCGGGCATCATCAAAACGCCGGTTGCGGACGAGACTGGCCATTCCGCGCAGCAGCTCCTTCACATCGGTCCTGGCGCGGTAATAGAACAACAGCCGGTCGAAAAAGACCGCCACGGACAGAATGCTGCACCCAACCAGCAACCACATGAGGGGACCGCCCTTTTGCAAAAAATCAATCATGCCCCTGTATAACCCGAATCAATCCGATGAAAAGCAGGAAAGGCGGCAGGCGAAGAAGCCCAATATTTCACGGACGCTGAAATTTTTTTGAACGCCGGTCTTATCCTGCTGTCTATGCTCTTGGTTAAGGGGATTCGGGCTCGCGCACGATTTGGTTGGTTTTGTTCTGTCGTTTCTTGGCGTGCGCGGCCCGGATCTTTTTTTTGTAACGACCTCTGGTGTAAACTTGGAATCCCCGGATCGCCGAAGCCCGGGCGCACTCCAACGCGGGCCGCGCCCGCGAAAGGCACCGTCGCCATTTCGCGCGAAGTGCTTTGGACCGCGCCGGTCTTGTCCGCGCTTTTTGGTTCGGCCAATGGCCGGAATCGCCCCGCTCAGTAGCGGTAGGAGTCGGGCTTGTAGGGGCCCTCGACCGGCACGCCGATGTAGTCGGCCTGATCCTTGGAAAGCACGGTGAGTTTCACACCGATCTTGGCCAAATGAAGGCGGGCGACTTCCTCGTCGAGCTTCTTGGGCAGCACGGTGACGCCGATCGGGCGGCTGTCTTTGGTGGCCCAAAGTTCGATCTGTGCGAGCGTCTGGTTGGTGAAACTGTTGCTCATCACAAAGCTCGGGTGGCCGGTGGCGCATCCGAGATTCACGAGCCGGCCTTCGGCGAGCATGAAGATGCTGTTGCCCGTGGGGAAGGTGTATTTGTCCACCTGCGGCTTGATGTTGAGGCGTTTCACGTCCTTGCGGGCGTTGAGTTTGTCCACCTGGATCTCGTTGTCGAAATGACCGATGTTGCAGACAATGGCTTGGTCCTTCATTTTTTCCATGTGCTCAAGGCGGATGACATCCTTGTTGCCCGTGGTGGTGACGTAGATGTCTCCGGTGCCCAGGGTGTCCTCGATGGGCATGACCCGGTGGCCTTCCATGGCGGCCTGAAGGGCGCACACGGGATCGATCTCGTTCACAATGACCTGGGCACCCATGCCGCGCAGGGCGGCGGCGCAGCCTTTGCCCACATCGCCGTAGCCGCAGACAACGCCGACTTTGCCGGCGATCATGACGTCGGTGGCGCGTTTGATGCCGTCGAGGAGGGATTCGCGGCAGCCATAGAGGTTGTCGAACTTGGATTTCGTGACGCTGTCGTTCACGTTGATGGCGGGGAAGAGCAGCTTGCCGGACTTGGCCATTTCATAGAGGCGGTGCACCCCGGTGGTGGTCTCCTCGGAGACGCCTTTGAGTTCCTTGACGATGGCGTGGAAGATGCCGGGCTGGGCTTTGGCGATGCGCTGGAGGAGATCCTTGATCACCTTCACTTCATGGTTGTCGGAGGGGGAGTTGACCCAGGGATCGCCCGCTTCCATTTCGTACCCCTTGTGAATGAGAAGGGTCACGTCGCCGCCGTCGTCCACGATGAGTTGCGGGCCTTTGTCGCCGGGGAACATGATGGCCTTCCAGGTGCAGTCCCAGTATTCCTCGAGGGACTCGCCCTTCCACGCAAAAACCGGTGTGCCCGAGGCCGCGATGGCGGCGGCGGCATGGTCCTGGGTGGAAAAGATGTTGCAGGAAGCCCAGCGCACGTCGGCGCCGAGTTCCTTGAGCGTCTCAATGAGCACCCCGGTCTGGATGGTCATGTGCAGGGAGCCCGTGATCCGAACTCCGGCGAGTGGCTTTTTCGGGCCGTATTTTGCCCGGGTGGCGATGAGGCCGGGCATTTCGCTCTCGGCAATATCCAGCTCTTTGCGGCCAAACTCAGCCAGCGTGATGTCGGCAACTTTGAAGTCGGGGGCGGGTGCGCTGGTCGTGGAACGGGTGGTGATGTCTGCGGTGGCGGTGCTCATGGATGTGTGGCGTGGGCTGTGGTGTGAGTGGAAGCGGGGACTGGAAATCAGACCGCCGCTTTCTGGAGAGCGCGGATTTTGTCGGTGCGTTCCCAAGTGAAGGAGGCCAGATCGGTGCTGTGACCGAAGTGCCCGTAGTTGGTGGTCTTGCGATAAATGGGACGCAGCAGGTTGAGCTGGCGGATGATATCGGCGGGCTTGAAGCTGAACACTTCGCGCACGGCCTTCTCGATGTGACCCTCGTCCACCGTTGCGGTGCCGAATGTGTCGATGTGGATGCTCACGGGCTGCGGATGTCCGATGGCATAGGCGACCTGCAGTTCGCAGCGCGAAGCGAGCTTGGCAGCCACGATGTTTTTGGCCACCCACCGGCACATGTACGCTGCGGAACGGTCCACTTTGCTGGGATCCTTCCCGGAGAAAGCACCGCCTCCATGACGCCCCATGCCTCCGTAGGTGTCCACGATAATCTTGCGACCGGTGAGTCCGCTGTCGCCCTGAGGTCCGCCCACCACGAAACGGCCTGTCGGATTGATCAGGAATTCGGTGGCGGCATCCAGCAGGTTTTTCGGGATCACTTTTTTGATCACGTTTTTGAGGATGAACGAGCGGATGATTTCGTTGGAGACATCGGCGGCGTGCTGGGTGGAGATCACCACATTGGTCACGCGCACGGGTTTGCCGTTCTCGTAAAGCACCGAGACCTGGCTCTTGGCGTCGGGCCGCAGCCACTTGGCCTTGCCGGCCTTGCGGAGGTCGGTGAGTTCGCGTCCGAGCTGGTGGGCGAACATGATGGGGGCGGGCATGAGTTCCGGTGTCTCGTCGCAGGCATAGCCGAACATGAGCCCCTGATCGCCGGCACCCTGTTCCTCGGTGCCCTTGCCCACGGCTTTTTTGGCGTCCACACCCTGCGCGATGTCGGGGCTCTGGGTGGTGAGCATGTTCGAAATGAATACCCGGTCGGCGTGGAACACATCGTCATCGTTCACATAGCCGATGCCACGAATGGCCTCCCGCACCACCTGGCCGATATTGATCGCGGATTCCAGCGGGGCGCCCTTGAGCCGGGGGATGGTGATTTCGCCGCCCACCACGACGGTGTTGCTTTTGACAAAAGTCTCGCAGGCAACCCGGCTGTTGCGGTCGATGGAGAGACAGGCGTCCAACACGGAATCGGAGATCGTGTCGCTGACTTTGTCCGGATGACCTTCGCCGACGGATTCTGAGGAAAAAATGAAATGACGTGACATATTCGGTGAATGTGGGAAATGAGTGGGTAATATGCGTTGGTTGGCACGACCCGGCGGGGCCGGCGTGTCATCAAAATTTGGATATTAACAAATCATGATGCGGTGATATATTGCCCTTGGGTGCCATGCCGTCAATAATTAATTCTCTCCGTTTGCTCGCCGATCCCACCCGCGTCCGGTTGTTGTCCCTGCTCGACCAGGAGGAACTCTCGGTCGCCGAGATTCAGGAAATCCTCGGCATGGGCCAGTCCCGGGTGTCCAGTCACCTGGCCCGGCTCAAACGCGCGGGTCTCGTCCGGGATCGCCGATCCGGGAAGCACATTTACTATGGAGTTACCGGAGAATCCCCCTGGATCGACCTGCGCGAGGTGGTCCGGCGTGGTGCGGAGGAGATTTCCGACACCCGCCGCGACACCACAGCACTCCAAATGGTGATCCGCAAACGCCAGGATACGGCGCGTGAGTATTTCAATCTTCTGGCCGGAAAATTTGGCAGGCATTACTGCCCGGGCCGCACCTGGCGCGGACTGGGGCATCTGCTGCTCGGTGTGCTGCCACCGATGGACATCGCCGATCTCGGGGCCGGAGAGGGAACGCTTTCCCAGTTGCTTGCAAGGCGCGCCCGGCATGTGATTGCGGTGGACAACTCGGAAAAAATGGTCGAGTTCGGGCGTGAACTCATCAGTAAACACGGTTTCGCCAATCTGGAATACCGGCTGGGCGACATCGAGGATCCGCCGATCGATGGCGGCACGATGGACCTCGCGATTTTGAGTCAGGCCCTGCATCATGCCACCCATCCGGAGCGGGCTCTGGCGGCGGCCCATCGCATCCTCAAGCCCGGCGGGCGCATCGCGGTGCTCGACCTGTTGAGCCACCATTTCGAGGAAGCCCGGGAGCTCTATGCCGATCTATGGCTGGGCTTCGGCGAGGCGGAACTGCACGGGCTGCTGGAAACGTCCGGGTTCCATGACATTGAAGTTGCCGTGGTGGCCAGGGATGATGAGAACCCCCAGTTTCAAACGCTGCTGGCGATGGCCGTGAAGGCCTGATCGGATCAGGGTTTGTTGCTTCTGTAGCGCTTCAAATAGATGTCCGCCTCGGTCCGGTCGATCACCCCGTCCCCGTTGGCGTCGATGATCTCGAGCATTTCCACATAGGAATCCCTGCCTTTTGCCACGGTCAAAGCTTCCTCAAGCGACACGCGGCCGTCCGAGTTGAGATCGCGCTCCTTGAATTTCTGCCGGTCCTTGGCCGTGGGCTGTGCCGGGAGCCATTCCTGCAGGGAAACGAATCCGTCCTTATCGGCATCGAACCACACAAACAGACGGCTCACGGCGAATTTTTGCAGTTCCGGCAGGTTGACTTTGCCGTCCTTGTTGGTGTCGGCTTTGTCGAAGGTGGCCTGCGATTTGCAGGAAGCGAGCAGGCCCGCACAGGCCAGGGCCAGCAGGGGCACATGGGAGAATCGGATTTTCATGGAGTGATCGGAGGTTGGAGTTTGAATCAATGGCACGGGATCGTCCCGCACGGGTGCCCTTCCGATATCACGTTCCCCGGGGGATGCAAGCACTTGTGACCCGCGGCAAGCTACTGGACCGCAGGAATCCGGTGCGTGGATTTTGATTCCGCAGCGATTTCGGAGGGTTCCAGCGCACGATCGTAAACCTTCAGTTCATCGATCGCCCCCATCAGGTTGTCATGGGCCGGTGCCTGAAACTTGCTCCCGATCACGTAGGGCGAGTTGTCGGTGTGGATCGATGCCTTGTCCGCATAGCGCACCATATTCTCCAATTCCCCGTCCACATAGAGCTTGAGCAGGTCGCCGCTGAATGTCACCGCCACATGATGCCACTTTCCGTCGCAAATGTCGCGGGCGGAGGGCACGTCCTGGTATTTCACGCGGACCGGATCGAAGAATCCCCCGATGATCTGGCCTTGGGTGGCATAGATCCAGAAGGAATTGCTGGCGCCCTTTTCCAGGATGCGTCCGTGCAGTTTTTTCTCGGAGGATTGAACCCACACGGAGATCGAAAAAGCCCCGAGCTTGAGGGGTTTCGGAGTGTGGTGGAGGGCCGAGTCTCCGCGGAACAGTATCCCGCGATTCACCGCTCCCGGCACATATTCCGGCGTTCCAACGGCCTTCAATTCCTCCCCCGTGACCGCATCGCCGAGGCGGTCGTCGAAGGACCAATAATGGATCGGGCCAGGCGTGGCGGCGGACAACGGACCCGCAGTCAGGGCAATCAGAACAGAGGAAACCCGCAGGAGAGAAGCCATGCACATGCCGGACTTCTTATTTCCCCGCAGGCTGGGTGTCAATGCCCTTTGTTTCTTCCAGGCTCCTCAGCGGCGCGGGTGGATCTGGAAGGTT
>DYRR01000138.1 GCA_020718605.1 Chthoniobacter flavus
TTTCGCCTTATTGCCTTAACACCAACGTTTTCTTTAAATTTTTAGTGCTGCCCTAACCTCGCGCAGATTTCCTTGGGAGCACCCATCTGGGCGGGGGGGGTCACTCGGTCGGGATTGTTTCCGGGTTCAGGCCGATTTCCTTCATGGCTTTGGCGTAGCATTCGGGACAGATGCCGTGGCTGAAACGCGATCCGGTGTGCGTGTGGATATAGCTCTCGAATTGTTGCCAATAATCCGCGTCGTCACGGATCTTGCGGCAGTACATGCAGATGGGCAGGAGTTGGTTGAGCTGCCGGATCTGGCGGGTGAATTCCAGAATCCGCGTCGCCACGTGAAGCCGCATCGTGATGCTTTCGGAATCGATGGGTTTGTTGAGAAAATCGTCCACCCCGGCGGCCATGGCCTCGCGGAGGTGGGCGCGGTCGTGCCCGATGGCGGTCACGAGAATGAAATACGTGTAGTCATGATCCCCCGCCGAACGGATTTTTCGGCACAGATCGACGCCACTCATGCGGGGCATCATCCAATCGCTGAGGATGACACGGGGTTTGTGTTCATTCCAGGCCTGCCAGGCTTCCTCGCCCGAGCCGCAGAGCAGGGGGCGGGTCCCGTCGTTTTCGAGGGTGATCTGGAGGATGCGCCGGGCTACCGGATCGTCTTCGGCCACGAGAACTAGCATGATTCGGAGGTGGAAATGAGGGGAGTCAGGCGGATGGCGACCTTCCGGTAGGCTTCCTCGATGTCTGCAAGCACTGCGGGCGCGGCGTCCAGCCGGTTTTCCCGGACGATTCTTTCCATCTCGGCGGCCGCGCACTGCATCTCGGCCGCGCCAAAGTTCGCACAACTGCCCTTGAGCGAGTGGGCGGCCGCTCCGAGAGCCGCAGCATCCCCCTGTTCCACGGCGTCCCTCAAGCGGCGCATAGTTTCCGGGGTGTGCCGGATGAAAATTTTCACCAACTCCGACAGCAACTCGTCCCCGCCCTGTTCGCGCAGCATTCCGAGCCGCTCGTCCATGAGCCGGATATCCTCATCGTTGGCGGTTTCCGGAGAAAGGCGGAGTAGCTTGTCGCGGAGTTCGTTGAGTTGCACGGGTTTGCTCAGGTAATCGTTCATTCCCGCAGCGAGACACTTTTCCCGGTCTCCCGCAAGACTGTGGGCGGTGAGGGCGATGATGGGAATGCGGGAGGGTCCGGGCTCATTTTTGCGGATCTCCCGGGAGGCGGTGTATCCGTCCATCCCGGGCATCTCACAATCCATCAGGACGGCATCATAACTCTCCGCCGCGAGCATCGCAAGTGCTTGATTGCCATCGATCGCCAGATCGGCCGTGTATCCGAGGCTCTGGAGTTGGTGCTTGGTCACGGCCTGGTTCACCGGATTATCCTCCGCAATGAGAATCCGCAGGGATTTTTTGCCTTTGACCGCGCCCGCTGCGTTCCCTGCCGTGGGAATTGTCCCCGGGGTTGCCGGAAAAGTGTCGGGATGGGTTTCATCGGGGATTGCCGCAGGATTGACTCCAAAGGTGGCGGTGAACCAAAACACCGAGCCAGATCCCGGCTGGCTTTGCACGCCGATTTCGCCTCCCATGCGCTCGATAAGCTGTTTGCAGATTGCCAGGCCCAGGCCCGTCCCCCCGAACCGGCGGGTGGTCGAACCGTCGGCCTGCACAAACGCCTGAAAAAGCCGGCGCTGTGCTTCGGGAGAAATCCCGATCCCCGTGTCGCGCACTTCGAATTGCAGGGTGATACTGCCCTCCGAGTGCGAGACCGGACGCACCTCGGTGGTGACATCTCCGCGCTCGGTGAATTTCACGGCGTTGCCAACCAGATTGGTGAGAACCTGACGCAGCCGGCTGGCATCGCCCATCAGCACGGGAGGAACCCCGGAACGCACCAGCACTTCTAGTCCGATGCCCCTGGCCGACGCCCTGGCGGTCATCAGGTCCACGGCACTTTTCACGGTTCTTTCAAACTCGAACGGACGGTTCTCGAAACGCATTTCCCCGGCCTCGATCTTGGAGAAATCCAATATGTCATTCAGCAGCGTGAGGAGCACATCGGCACTGGAGCCGATGGTCTCGGCAAACTCGCGCTGGGTCGGCTGGAGGTTCGTGTTGAGCAGGAGCGAGGTCATGCCAATGATGCCGTTCATCGGGGTCCGGATTTCGTGGCTGATGTTGGCGAGGAACTCCGCCTTGATCTTTGCGCTGTCGAGAGCCGCGTCGCGTGCCTGCCGGATTTCGTTCTCCTGCACCTTGCGCCGGGTGATGTCCTGGGCCACTCCCAGAAATCCGGAGATCTGCCCCGCCTCATCCCGCATGGCCGACACGGAGAGTTGCACTGCGAACCGGCTTCCGTCCCGTCGCACATAAGTCCATTCCCTCTCCTCGGTGAGGCCCTGCCGCGGACGGGTGAAAAACACATCGATACCGGGTGCGATCTCGCGTCCGAGAGCCGCAGAGAGTTCTTTTGCCCGTGCCGCGATTTCTTCGGGGTCGTGAAAAATCTCCGGAGTGCATTTGCCGACCATCTCGTCGGACCGATACCCGAGCGCCTCCTCCGCGCGGGCGTTGAAGGCGTCTATGAGGCCGTCCGACCGCACCGAGACGATGATCGCCATTGCGTTGTCGAGCAGGGCCTTCTGGAACGCGGTGCGTCTGCGCAGATCCGCCTCAACCCTGCGGCGGGTGGTGATGTCCTTGCGGGCCAGCATGTAAATCACCGACAGCACTCCGAGCTGTATCCAGGCACCAAGGAAAATCACCAAGCCCATGGCACTTGACACTTCGCGGGCGATGGGAATTTTCGAAAAAAACCACACGCTCACCAGCAACGACACGGAGCAGGCGACTGCGTAGCCGGCGGTCATTTTTCGTTCGATCGTCATGGGGGTGGCTTGAAAAATCCGCTCCCTTGTAGGCATCAACCCGCCCGGATGCAACCCGCAACGCACACATCGTCTTTTATTTCCCGTTCTTGATGTTCCACTCCAGTCCCTTAGGATTCCCGGATGAACGAACTCACCCGCCGCACTTTCCGCCAGGAGCAGCGACGGGCGGTGGCGATGGGCGTCATCGAGACCGCCGGGCAGACGTTTCTGGTGCTCATCGCCGTCGCGGTATTCCATGCGGGGGCGACTTCCAAGGCGCTGTTGGTCCTGAGCACCTCGCTTGGATTGCTCGCATCGCCCGTGGTGCTGGGAATGGTGCGGCGCGGCGGCTGGCGGGTGAGTGCGGCCGCCGGCTCCCTGTTTCTGGTTTCCGGTGCCGCGATGGCCATCGCGGCGCTCCTCCCCGACCATCGCATCTTTGTGCCCTGCGCGATACTCGCCTTCATGATGGTCGGGGCGTCCGTGCCGCTGGGAACAAAGATGTATCAGGACAATTACCCCGATGCCAATCGTGGAACCCTTTTTTCAAAGAGCGTTGTGGTGCGCATCGTGGCGGCGGCGGTCTTTGCTTGGATGGGTGGGCATCTCCTGGAGTCGGACCTCGGCCAGTACCGGCTGCTCATCGCGGCGTTCAGTGTCGCATTTTTCTTTTCGGCGCTCTGCCTTTTCCGTTGTCCCTCGAAGGCGATGGACCGCGATGTGGACGGGCATCCGCTTCATTCCCTGCATCTGGTGCGGGAGGACCGGGTGTTCCGATGGACGCTGTGGAGCTGGATGTTTCTGGGATTTGGCAATCTCGTCATGCTCCCCCTGCGGGTCGAGTACCTCGCCAACCCGGACCATGGCATTGCGTTGAGCCCCGGCATGGTCGCGCTGTTCACCGGGGTGCTGCCCAATGTCTCCAGGCTTTTGATGAGCCGCGTGTGGGGATTTCTTTTCGATCGCATGAATTTCTTTCTGCTCCGGCTCGTGCTCAATGTGGGTTTTATGGCGGGAACCCTCGCCTTTTTTCTCGGCACAACCATGGCGGGATTCATGGTGGGATCCCTGCTTTTCGGCGTGGCCCTGGCGGGTGGAGACATCGCCTGGAGCCTTTGGGTCACCAAAATTGCCCCACCAGGAAAAGTGGCGGAGTATATGTCGGTGCACACCTTTTTCACCGGCCTGCGGGGCATCTTCGCACCGTTCGCCGCCTTTTATCTCATCAAAATTGTGTCCATCGGTCCCCTGGCATGGGGATGCGTTGGTCTCATGGTGTTCGGGTCGCTCTTCCTCCTTCCCGAAGTGAAATCCATCACAAGCCGCCGCCCCGGACAACCCCTCACCCCCGACGGGGATGCGGGGTGATTTGTCCAACCCCATCCGCACATTCCGATCTCCAAAATGAATCCGTCCCCGGTGTCCGATCTCCATCAATTTTCCGGGAGGACGAGTGCGCTTGCAAAACCTTTGGATTCGTAGCATGCTGCGAATCATGAAATCCATCCGCATTCTTCCCGCAGCCCTGTGTTTTATTCTTTCGACGGGCTTCTGCCGGGCCGATCTGGTGATCGTGCAAGCCATCGACAACAAGGCTGCGGGGATGAACCAGAACATGGAAATCACCATGAAACTCAAGGGCGACAGAGCCCGCATCGACATGGGTGGCCAGATGTCCAGCATCATCGACGGCGGCACCGGGGACATGATCACCCTCATGCACAGTCAGAAGGCGACCATGACCATGAAAGGCGAGCAACTCAAGGCCATGATGGAGCAATTCGCCAAGACCCAGGATCGGACCCCCACGTCCGAAGTGCCCCCCCTGGTGTCCACGGGCAAAACAGAAACCATCAACGGCTTCGCAACCGAAGAGTTCACTCATGTGATGATGGGCAATACCATCAATTACTGGATCGCCAAGGATTATCCCAATTACCGCGCAATTCTGGAACAGATGACCGCCTTCTCCAAAAACATGGGCCAAATGGCATCGCCGGGTGTCCAGCAAGTGAAGCCGGAGGCGTTTCCCGGTCTGCCGATCCGCACCGAGGTGACCATGAGCGGCGGCACGGGAACGGTCATCTCGACCATTGTTTCCGTTGAGGAAAAATCTGTGGAAGCCTCCGAGTTCAACATTCCGGCGGACTACAAGGCCATTGAGGTGCCTACTCTGGGCACTCCGCCATCCGCGCCGGCGCCCGTGCAGGAAAAATGAGCCCCCCCACAGTCCTCCGGGAACTGGTGCTTGCCTCCGGCTCCCCGCGGAGAAGCGAGCTTCTTCTGCGCGAGGGTTATGCATTCACGGTGGACGTCCCCCGGACGGAGGAACCCCTGCTCGGACACTTCACTCCGCGGGAACTGGTGCTGCGGCACGCCCGCCACAAGGCGGCGGCGGTCGCACCGCGTCACCGCGATGCGGTGGTGCTCGCCGCAGACACGCTGGTGGTGCTCGCCGGACAAATTCTGGGCAAACCCGCCAACCTGCGCGAGGCGGCATCCATGCTGCAAAGCCTGAGCGGACGCGAGCATGTGGTCTGCACGGGAGTTTGGATCTGCTGCCGCGCCCTGCATGTGTCCCGGGGATTTGTCGCGCGAACCTTTGTTCGGTTCAAGACGCTCTCTGCGGCGGACATTCGCGCCTACCTGCGGGACGTTCACACCCTCGACAAGGCTGGAGCCTACGCCGCCCAGGAGGAAGGCACACGCATCATCAAAGAAGTGCGGGGGGACTTTGACAATGTGGTCGGCCTGCCCGTCGGCGAGGTCCGCAAATATCTGGACCCCCTGCTCTGCGCACAATGATGCCGCCTGCCTCGGACGGTGCCTCGATTCGTTCCCAAGATATTCGCCGATCTTGGTCTTGACTCCGGAACCTTGAATGGCAAGCCTCCTGCGCCATGAGGCATCCGATACACATGGCACTCGCAGTCGCGATTATTGTATCGGCTTCACTGGCTTTTGCTGGAACCTTCTCCGAGTGGCAGGCGGGGAAGTTTTCGGCGGAAGAGTTGGGAAGTGCGGCTATTTCCGGGCCCAACGCAGACCCGGATGAAGACAGTCGCGCGAATCTCCTCGAATACGCCTTTGGTCTTGATCCCTTTTTGCCCGACACGGACGAGTCCGCCCTGAGCATAGGCTCGGAGAGCCTGACATTCACCCATCGCGAAGCCATTGGTGCGGACAACCTTGTTTACCGGCTCGAATCTTCCTCCGACCTCCAGCAGTGGGGTTGGATCACACCCA
>DYRR01000260.1 GCA_020718605.1 Chthoniobacter flavus
AGTTTCCGTCGCGTCAGGCTGGGCGCGGTTGACAACCACGCCGCAGGGACGGTTCAGCGCCCCTGCCACGCCCACGGCCAATCGCAAATCATGGAGCCCGAACGGTGTTGGCTCGGTGACCAGCACCACGTAATCGCAATCCTTCACCGTCTCGATCATCGGACACGCGGTGCCCGGCGGGGCATCCCAAATCATCCACTCCGCCGGTGGCGCGGCTTCTTTGGCGGCGCGAATGACCGGCGGGCTCGTGGCCGCTCCCACATCAAGGGTGCCGGAGACAAAGGAAATCTGGCCGGACCGTCCGGTCTTTATCACGCCCAGCGGGAGCATGACTTCCGTGATCGCTCCCGCTGGGCAAATCAGCGCACACCCCCCGCAACTGTGACACAACTCGGGATAAATGATCGTCCGGTCCGCGAGGCACACGATGGCTTGGAAGCGACACACCTCTGCACACGCCCCGCAATGCTGGCACTGACCCACTTGGGGAACGAGACGTCCCACCGGGCTTTCGCCCTCCCACGCAGGTTTCAGGAAAAGGTGGCCGTTGGGGGCCTCGACATCGCAATCCACATAGGTCACCGTCCGGTTGTGGCGGACAATCGTCGCCGCTAGGTTTGTGGAAATTGTCGTCTTCCCTGTCCCTCCTTTTCCGCTGGCAATCGCAAGCTTCATCGGAGGGCCTACCGGGAGTTGTGGCTTCCCGGCTTCTCCGGGGACATGGGCTGGAGCTTGCCGGATAAAAAGGCTTCGATGGCCTGCTCCGCCGAGCCCCCCTCAAGGGAATACACGGCGATCCCTGCTGCCTGGAGGGCGCTCCATGCCTTCGGTCCAACATGGCCGGTGAGAACGCCCTTAACGCCCTCCCTCGCCATCATCTGGGCGGCCTGTGTTCCGGCTCCCTGCGCGGCATTCATCCCCTCCGCGTTGTCCCTCACCGTCTGAACTCCGGTTTCGGTGTCCACAATCCGAAAAAATTGGGCGCGTCCGAAGCGGGGATCGACCGGCGCGTCTGCATCGGAACTCCGAACGGAAATCGCAAGTTTCATCGCGCCTCCCGGGAATCGCGATCCTCCCGGAGCGCGGATTGTTTCACGACCATTGTTCCAGCCCCCTCAGAAACGTCCCCGGCGGCGAACAAAAAAATGACCGTATGGAAAAGCAATTGCGTTGTCATGTTTCAAGCATATGCTCATAACGCAGCACCGCAAGGGAAAATTTTTCTCAACAGTCGGAGTGTGTCGGCTGCGCGGATGAGAACCATGTAGTGGGCGGGTAAATTCCAGGCTCCTGGGAT
>DYRR01000261.1 GCA_020718605.1 Chthoniobacter flavus
GTTGGCGATGCTGTTCCAGAGGTGCGCGGGCTGGATGACATAATGCACCTTGCGCCGCATCTGCTTCTCGAAGGCCGGGATGTCGTCCGGGTTGTTGGCATACCACAGGGCCAGCGGCACCCGGCGGTCATCGTCCGCGATCTTCGGGTAGTCCCGGCCCAGCTCCTTCTTCGCCGCCGTCTCGTAGTTGTCGGAGAGGTAGCGAAGGAAGAGGAAGGACAGCATGTAATCGCGGAAGTCGTCCGCATTCATCGCCCCGCGCAGTTGGTCGGCGATGTTCCAGAGGGTCTGGCCCAGTTTCTTTTGGGTTTGGTCGGTCATGGTCATCCTGCTTTCGCATAGTCGTGCAACATCCGGTCCAACATGCCGCCGGGCGCGACGTAGGGGGTGAAGAGCGCGTCGGCCTGTTCAAGCACGAACCGGTTGCGCGCCGCCGCCGCCGCCAGGTTGCCGGAAACATCGCGCATTTCCAGAATCAGCATCCGATTTTCCTCCAGCGCCGCGCGCACGCCCGGAGCGAAGGCGGCATCCTCGATGCCCCACGCCGGGCAGGCAATGATCCGCTGGCCCTTCGCCAGCAGCCAGGCCAGCATCTCCTTCTCCTTCGGCGAATGCCAGCCGCCGAAATAAATCTCGGCCTCGGGCATTTGGCCGATCTTCGGCGCGTTCCGACTGCACAGCACCCCCAGCTTCTGGCCATTCCAGAGGGCGGGATTGCCAATGCCGCGCAGGCCGTTGCCGAACTCCTGCACACATCGCCACGGATTCATCCGGATATATTCGGCGATCCGCCGCTCCGCCTCCGCCGAACGCACGATCATTTCATAATAATTGCGATGCCAGACTTTCCCGCAAAATCGCGGCCATTTTCCAGCTTTCACCGCTTGGATGTAGCGGTGCACCACCCGCGATTTGAATGCGCAAATCACATCGCCCAATGATTTTTCGCCGGCATCCAATGCAACCAACGCATGAAAATGATCCGGCATAACCACGTACGGGCGGGCCTCGTGTCCGCCCTCTTCATGCACAGACACAAGGGCAGGCACAGACACCTGGGCAGGCACAGACACCTGGGCAGGCACAGGCACCTGGGCAGGCACAGGCACCTGGGCAGACACGAGGCCTGCCCCTACGGCCAATTCCCATTCCTGGGCGATCATTTCCTTTACATCTGCGGGCGCAAAAACATCCCCCGCCTCCCGATGCGCGCAAATCGTCACAAAATAGACCCCGCCCCCCGCATAATCATGCCCCTTCAGGCGGATGCTCTTGCGATGATGC
>DYRR01000139.1 GCA_020718605.1 Chthoniobacter flavus
GCAAGCAAGCGAGTGTGTACAGCGAATTATCAAAATTTGTGTAGAAAGCTCAGGGATCACGCCCTCGCCCCAAGAGGGTTCGGTGGCGCAATGGTCGAAGTGGTTTCGGGTGATCACCAGATCGCGCACCGGGCCGCTCTCGCACCAGAACCCGAGTTCTCCCCCGCTGTGAATGGCCGCTCCGGGAACGGCAAATGTGTTCCCTTCAACCCGCATGACCCCGCGGCTGGAGAGAAGAATGCCCCGCGCACGGTTGTGGCGGAAAATATTCTTGCGGACGATCGCGTCCGGTTGCCAGGTGAGGTTGTCGAGCGCATCGCCGACGCGCACGGAGTCCGGAAGGGATTCGTGGAAGCGCACGCGGGCGATGAAAGGGTTCAGATCGGAAATCTCCGCGCACGCGCCTGTCCAGTTGTCCTCAAGAGTCTCGCCATTGCAGAGTGCGAATTGATCCCCAGGCCCGCCCACCGGTGCCCCGGCTTGCTGCGGGTGGCGGCGTTCGACCAGAAGCGTGTGCCCGTCCTCCCGGTGGACCACCGGGAAGTAGGCCCCGTGGATGTTGGTTCCATCATCAAGCTGGCCGGTGAAGGAGCACTCTTCCAGCGTGATGGTGCCTGCGCAGTTGGCAAAGTGGGTCGCGTCGAAAAGATCAGTGTAAACTCCGGAGCCTTGCGGGCCGGGTGCGGTGCGGCAACGCGACACCCGCACGTCGCGGCATCGTTGCGCGATGAGTCCCATACCCCCGGCGGCGTGCATGGTCACCGCATCCACGACGACTTCATCGCATCCGCTCAGAGCCAGTGCCGGAGCTGGCCGCGTGTGGGTGCGCATCATGAGGATATTGCCGGGAGCCGGGGTATGATTGCGTCGGCCACGAATCATCAGTTGGTTGTGTTCCGTCTGCTCATAAACCCAGTGCTGACCCCAGCCTCCCAGATTATCGGCGCTTCCGGGAACCGGTCCCCGGCCATGGGCGTCCCATTCGAAGAGCACCTCAACCCGCCCGCGCCAACGGGGAATGTTGACAAACAGATCCCCGGCCCAGGCACCCCACGGCGGATTGCGGGCGGGATCCAGATCCACCATGACCCGCTCTTCATCGGCTTCGATCACGGTGCCCCAGAGATTCAAGGACTCCTTCCGGTCGAGGGTGAGGTTGCGAAGGGTCAGGCCGCGGCATCCCTCGAACCAGAGGGGAGAGACCGGCCCGCTGGCCCGGAGGATGCAGCCCGATCCTTCCAGGGTCACGCCGTCCTTCTCCGCCAAGTGCAATGCGGTCAGGCGGTGATGATAATCGTGGTTGGTGATCGCGAGCAATTCGCAGCGGGCGAAATCCGGACGGAGTTCCCATTCCCCCTCGGGAAAAACCAAAGTTTCCCCATCACGCAGAGTTGCGGAGGCGCGAACCAGCGCGGGCGTCAGGTCGCGGGCGGCATCTCCATTCTCACGAAAGGAATTGAGCGCGATCATGAAGGCCGTTGGGGGATTCCATGACGGTGACGCACGAACTCGTGATGGAAAGCTTCCACTTCGGCACGCGACTTTGCGGTGTAGCCGCAGTGCTGGCAGTAAAGTTCCCCGCCGTCCTCGGGATCAAAATGGAGGAAGACCGGATCGATTTCGCGGGCGAAGCAAGCCGGGCAGATCAGGGGTTTCAGAGCGGGCGCGTTGTCAGGCATGTTTGGGTTTCCTGGCTGAATGTGAAATCAAGTTGCAGGCGGAATGAGGGTGAAAAGATCACGCCATCGCCGAGAAGACCGTCCGCGGGAGGATTCACGGCTTCCAAACGGACGATCATGCCCAGCGGGGGGACTGCGGCTTCGACCCAGCCCACGCCGGGGCAGGTCCGCGTTTCATCCGAATAGGTTACGGGCCATTCGCCGTTTGGTGCGCGCAGGATCACGCCGCGCTGGTCCTCCGGATACTCGTGGGAACCCGCGCGTCCAAGGAAGACCTCGCTGAGTTTGAGCGGAGAACCCTTCCACTCCAGCAGACGGCGGCGGATGATGATGTCGGCATCCGCGCCCAATTCCCATTCCGCCTCGATGACGAGGGGTTGGCCGCCCAGTTCGTAGCGGACCGGGCCTGTGAAGACTTTCCATGCGTTCCGGTCAAGGCGGGTGACCCGAACCCGGGTGCGCCGGTCGCACAGGCTCATGCTGTGGGTGGAATCGGAAATGGTGGCGTGCTGGGAAGTATTCCAATGTCCGCCGGTATGCTCGGAGCTGACAAGAAACGGGGCGTTGCCATTCCAAACGCGTTCGCATTCGGGTCCCAGGTCGAGGTTCAAGCGTCCGTCGTAGGGGCGGAAATCGATGAGCGCCCCGCCGCGGGCCATGTCGAAAGCGGAGCGGTGATGGGGGTTCGAGAGCCAGACGACCTCGCGTTTGGATTGGCCGAGTTCATCGCGCCAATGGCAGACGGTGGCGTCTCCGGGGGTCACCCGCGCACGAAATTCCCGCCCGAATTCATCCATGGTGACCACGCGCATGGCTCCCGCTTCCTCACGCGCCTTGAGAAATTCCAGCGTCCGGGTGTAGAGAGCGCGCACGTCCTCCTCGCGCTCGACGCACCAGTGACCGGCGAGGAGCCAGGGGCTACTCACGAAAACGTTGAGATAACTCCACCCATTGAGTTCCGCCTGGTGTTCCCAGGCCTGCATCATGCGGAAGAGATAGGGGCACTCCGCTCCTTCGTTGATCTGGGCGCGGAAGACATTGCCCGGATGGCTGGCAAACCAATCATCCCGGCTGGAGAGCGCCATGATCATGTCGCGGTTGAGGTGGGGCACAGCCACGATGCCGATCGCTTCCTCCGCATTGCGGGCCGGGGCGAGCGCGTTGGCGCGTGAAGGATAATAGGGGTTCCATGGTCCGCCATCGGAGAAGAGCAACCAGTTCCGGTTGTTGCCGTAGAACATCTTCACTCCCTCCTCGAAACAACTTGTGATCGCCGTCCGGATGGTGGGATGCCGCCGCTCGATTTCCTTGAGGGTCCATGCGTCGATGATGTATCCGCCGATGCTTGCGGGGGGGCGTCCGAATATTTCGGCGAACCGTCCGACCATCTCGTCGATGACCGCCATGCGATTATCCCGTGGCCAGAGCCAGAGGACAGGCTCGCGCACGCCGTATTTGTCGAGCAACCGCGGGCATTTGAGTTCGTGGAGGTGCAGGCCGAGTTCGTCGCCGGGACCGCAGCTCCGGGCGGCCTGCTCTACGGCGCTCTCATCAAAAAGGGCCGGGTAGGTGAGAAGCGTGGTCGTGGGCAATCCCAGACGATGTGCCTCCTGCCATTGAAATTCCAAAGCCTTGCGATGGGAGGGGGCTCCATCCAGTCGATGGACGATGTTTGTGAACAACATTTGGCGAAAGTAGAGGATCGGTCGCACACCGCAAGGCACTCATTTTGAGAAACGTGTTGCCCTATACTGGGAAAGCCCTCCAAGCAGGATCAGAGGGTATGGGATTGGTGCGGAAAACCGAGCGCATCGAGAAACACGCGGGCAATGTTCATGCGGCAAAATACCCGGGCACCTCCAGCAAAAGCCGTCCTTTGACGGGCGGGAGGACGAAGCCTCCATCCTCGGTGCGTGGCAATTCCTGGCCTGTGCCGAAGACCCGCACTGCGGTCGCGGCGGCCGGCAGGTGGAGGATTTCTCCCGCAAACGATCCGCGTTCTTCGATCATGTCGATGTTCAGGGCTTTGCGGATGGGGATGTAGTGCAGGAGCGTCAGAAGGAGGTCAGCGCCCCGGCGGCGTGGATAGACCTGCACAGTGGAGGGCAGGCCGTGACCGAACGGGGCGGGGCCGACCAACCGGGCTATGGCCTGCCGCTAGGCATCCCGCGCCGCGATGTTCCCGCTTTGTCTGTATTCGCGGAAGACGGGGTCGGCAAAGTAAATGAAGCGGTCACCGGCAATGGCCACCGGCTGCCCGCTGGATTCCGATCGTGGCGGCGTTTGCAAATGGGAGCAGTAACGGATGTCATCGCGCTTGAAGTAGGGCAGCACCCGCTCGACAAGGATTTCGCAGCCGGGCGCGGAAATGACAAGTCCCTGCTGGTAGAAGACGCGGTCGGCGCGGGCCAGTTCCGTTGAAAACGCGGGGTTGGTGCGCCAGAACGCGGGGAAGAGATCCAGATCCCGCTCAATGCGCACCGGCAGAAAGTCCAATGCCCAGCACCCGCGTGCGTCGCAGCCGCCCTTGTGCGACACGATCAACTTGCCACCGGCTTGATAGTATCGGCGGAGTTTTTCCACGAACGCCGGCGTCAGCGCGCTGCCATCGCCCAGGATCACCAAGGCAAGACCGTCGAGTTCATTGTCCGCGTCAAGCAGCTGGCATTCATAGTGCGCTTCCTCACACATCTGGATCGCGCCCTCGTCGGACTTGGCGGATTCATCGCCATCAATGCCCGGCGTGCCGGAGGTGGTGATGCCGATTTGGACAAGGGGTTCCGAGCCGGCGTAGAAGGGTTCGGCGGCAGCGACCTGTGCATAAACGGCGCCGATCAGATCGTAGGCGGAGGGATCAAGGATGCCGCGCGGCGGAAGTTGGTCGCCGACCGAGTTGGCACCACCAAGGGCCTGGGGGCGGAAGCATTCAAACTCCAGGGCCGCCTGCGGTTTGAGTCCGCCGAAGTCTCCCCACATGATTTGGAAGCGTCCGGTCATTCCGAGCCACGGCCTGCCCCAGTGGCCGGCCGAACGCGCCAGGCGGGGGAAATGGAAATAACCCCAGATGCCGCTGGGCAGGGACTCGATCTCCATGTGGCTCATGTTGCCGTAGCGCGCGCGGCCGCCGAGGCCGGGTTCGAGAAAACTGTCCGAGCCCGCATTGAAAAAGACCGTGGCTTCCGGACGCACACTCTGGATCAGATCCCAGTAGCGCTTGGAGAATGCTTCCTGGGCCTTGGCGAGAAAACGATCGAAACCTGCGGGGGACTCGTCGAGGAGCCCGTGTTTTTCGCGGAACTTCACCGACTCGGGCGACCAGCAAGCGCCCTTGGGGAAAAAGCAGATGTCATAAAAAAAGCCATCGACCTCGCGGCCGTAGCGTTCAAGCACTTCGCGGGTGATTTCCTCGATGTGCTGCTGGACTTCGGGGTGCAGCCAGTTGACGAACTTCCACTGGCCGGGGTTGCCGAATTCCCATTCGGCGAACCGCCCGTTTTTGAGCATGGCCCGCCATTCGGGATGGTTCTGGGTGAGCAGGACATCCCAGCCCACCGTGATGTAGATCGGGCAGCGGATGCCCTCGCGGTGCAGGGCTTCGATCTGTTCACCGAGCAGGTCGCGTCCGGCGGGAACCAAATGCGGGTGGGAGGGGCAGGCTTTGGATGGGTAATAGGTGTAGCCGTGGTGGCACTTGGCGAAGACGGTCACGCTGTTGACATGGGCCCGTTTGAAGGTGGCGGCAAAATCCCGCGCATTGAAATCGGCGGCAATGCCGTCAATGAAGCGGGAGGTATGGAAGTCCAGGTGAACCTGGCGTTGGTGGGTGAGGAGGGGGTGGGTCACGATTGACGAGGCAGCGAGCGGCATAGAGTGAAAGCATAAGCCTTATGGTTTGAGGCCGGGGCAGCGGGCAAGGTTGGATGTGGGGGAATCGGGCGAGCGGACGAGATAATAGACCATGCCGTCAAGAGTCGGTTCGGGTGCGCGATCCGTGAACGAGGTTGTGTTTGGTGGGAGTTCCGCCGCGGTCTCCCAGTCGATGTTATGCATGTAGCGTTCGACAAGATGCCCGCGTTCCACGATGAACCCGGTCTCGTTGTCGGCCTGGTCCTCCCATGTGAGATTGACCGTGCCATCGGCTTCCACAATCTCCGCGCGGAGCCCTTTTGGAGCCGCAACCTCGGGGGCCAGTGAGGATCCGGCCCGCCAGGGCTTCGCGCCGTGGGGCAGGGCACCCTTGTCCACCGGGCTTTCGTTCCCGCCCGGAATATAGCGGAACTTCCAGCCATTTTTGATGGGATTTTGGTCTCGGAGCCTTGTGG
>DYRR01000262.1 GCA_020718605.1 Chthoniobacter flavus
AACAGATTTCCGCATTGCTTTCTTTCGTCGAGCCGGACCGTTTTTCAACGGGGAGATCAAACCGAAAGCTTCATACGCACGACATCTCCTCGCATGTGGGCGCCCTGCCGGCGGGGATCATCTGGCCGGTTGCGACCGGCGAGGTCAGCCGGATTCTCGCCTGGACATACAAGGAAGGCATTCCGGTCACCCCGTGGGGGGCGGGAACCAGCGCCGAAGGGAATCCCGTTCCCACACGCGGCGGACTGGTCATGGATTTTACCCGGATGGACAAGATTATCGCGATACGGCCGCAGGATCTGCAGGCCGATGTCCAACCGGGCGTTTTGCGCAAGGAATTGAACCGGCAGACCGGTCGGTACGGGCTTTTTTTCCCCGTCGATCCCGGCGCCGATGCCAGTATCGGAGGGATGATCGCCAACAACGCCTCCGGGGTGCAGACGATAAAATACGGCGCCACGAAGGACGCCGTCCGGAGACTGACCGTTGTCCTGCCGGACGGACAGGTGATCCACACCGGCTGTCTGGCGGGAAAATCCTCGTCAGGCTATGACCTCACACGCCTTTTTGTCGGCTCGGAGGGAACCCTCGGCGTCGTGACGGAGGCGACGCTGAAGCTCACCGGCATCCCCTCACACCATTTGACGACGGTCATCACGTTTAACGATCTGGAGAGCGCGGCCAAAGCCGTCTCGCTCATGATCGGCTCCGGCCTTGAACCGGCAGCCCTGGAGCTTCTTCCCCCGGCGCTGATCCGGTTGATGAACGAGGCAAAAGGGTTGAATCTGCGCGAAACGCCCAGCCTCTTTTGTGAATTTCACGGAATCAGCAAGCCCGCGCTCTTGGAGACTGCCGATCTGGCGAGGGAACTTGCCGAAAATTGCGGAAGCGCCAGTTTCAGCTTCGGGATAGAGGAAAAAGAGCGGGAAGGGCTATGGCGCGCCCGGCATGAGGCATGGGAGACGATCCATCAGACCCACGCCGGCAAAGAGTCCATCATCGTCGATGCCGCCGTTCCCATCTCCCGTTACCCGGAAATGATCCTCTTTTCCCAGAAACTTGTCGATGAACACCGAGCCATCGGCTATGTCTTCGGCCACGCCGGTGACGGGAATCTTCATGTCGTCCTGATGGGAGACCCCCGGGACAAAAAGGAATGGTCGCTCCTTGAAGAGATCAACGACAGGATCGTCGGTCACGCCGTGGAGCTGGGAGGGACCTGCACCGGGGAGCATGGCGTCGGCATCGGCAAACGCAAGTTCATGGAGATGGAACACGGA